>NZ_JBEXZT010000002.1:0-459954 GCF_040631275.1 Streptosporangium sp. NPDC020145
GGGTGTGACCCGCACACCCCGGTGTGACCCCCCTGTGACCCCCTTGACCAGCACGAACAGGAAGGGTGTGACCCGGTGTGCGGGTCACACCCCCATCCCCGCCGCCCCCTCCTGAGGGCCTTTCACCCCCTGTTCCGCCCGGGGGGTCACGGGGGTCACACCCCCGGCCTGGCCGACGAGGGCCGTCAGGCGGGGTGTGGGAGTCCAACAGGGGGCCAGGCAAGGCTGTGCCGGTCCCGACGGCTGCGAAAAGAGGGGGCTCCCGGGGGTCTAACACCCCTCCCACACCCCTGCTTTCGGGCTGTTCAGCAGGGGTGTGGGAGTCCCACGTGGGAGGGCGTTGGGGTGTTGGGGTCCCACGTGGGAGTCCAACACCCCTCTCACGCCCCTGACGCGGAGGTCTCACCGGGCGCAGCTGCCGAACGGCCGGCACCTGGGAGAGAGGGTGTCAGGCCGCCGCCGACATCGCGGGACGAACCGGGAGACGCCTTCTTCCCGGGGCCGGTCGGGTTGGGGGTGTGTGGGCCACACAGGGGCGTCGAAGAGGGGGCCACAGGCTTCCCGGGCGGGGAATCCGGGGGTTCGACGCCCCCGCACACCCCCCACACACCCTGCTGTTTTCCCTGCTCAGGCGGGTGTGTGGCCACACGTGTGGGGGTGTGTGGGGTGTGTGGGCCACACGTGTGGCCCACACACCCGCGAACACGGCCCCACCGAGCCCCATTGGCCCACCCTCACGACGGCGCTGAACCTCGACGACTCCGCGGAGAAGCAAGCAGGAGCCTGCCGGGGTCACTGTTCACGCGACCGCCAGGCTGCTGCTGATCGTGACCGCTGGGGCCGGTCTCGCCCACCGCCAGGCCGACGCCAAGGCGCCCGATCGGATCGGGCGTGAACGGTGCACCGAAGCCGAGAGGCGGAGTGTTCACCAGCGCCGCGAACGCCGGGTGCGTGAACACGCCGCGAAGCTGGAACGGCGGCGGGACCATGGGGCGAGGACGGTCCGTGAGCAGCAGGAACGGGCTGAACATGAGCGCCATGAACGCGAACAGCACGAGCGCGCCGAACGTGAACACCAGACGCGCGAACAGCAGGAGCGGCAGGCCCGTGAGCGGGCTGAGGCGCTGACCCGCGAACGCCGTGAACGCCAAGCCCTGAACACGGGCAGCAGCGGCGTGAACGCTTCGGAGGGCACTCGCAAGACGCCACGGTGAACACCACCGGTCTCAACAGCTGCACGGTTTGAAGGGGTAGCCGTACCAGCGGCGTTTTGCTGGTCACCCCAATACGCCCCCTTGCCAGCCGTGCAGCTGCGGGAATGCCCTACCCCTGACGGTTCGCCCAAGGTCGGCCAGTGCCCTTGTACTGGGAAACGGGTATCGGTTCGACCCCTGGCCGCATGTGCGACCGGTAGAGCAGTCCGAAGAGATGGTCGATCTCGTGGCAGACGAGTCGAGCTATCGGCCCCTCGAACACCGTGATGTGGGTGTCTCCCTCGATCCCCTGATGCTCAACCTCGATGCGGAGTGGACGCGGCACCATGCCCCGGACATCGAAGAAGCTCAAGCAGCCTTCGTACTGCTCATCAGTCTCGGTCGACTGGTCGATTATCCGAGGGTTGATCAGGGTTATGGTCGCACCGTCTGGAGTACGTACAACGGCGACCGATCTCCCAATTCCAACCTGAGGGGCAGCGATGCCCATCCCCTTGGCGAAGGTATGGACCTGGGATACTCGCTCCATCGTCGCGACGAGCTGGGCGACCCCGCGCCGAGCATCTTCCGCTTCCCCTGGGAGGTCGAACCTCGTTGCGATCTCCGCAAGTATGGGCTCCCCCTCCTGAACGATTCCCAGTGAGCGCATCCGCTCGCTCGGCGCAAGGGTTTCCATTTCGCCCTCTCTCCCGATAGCGGGATTCTTGAACTTCCATTCGATCCTGTAGCGAGCGTGAAGAGGAGGAGAATCCGTAGACCAGGAGAACAGGATTCTCCCCTCGCGCTCTGCTCGGCTTATAGGCGTCTTGAACGGTGAAGCCTCTGCCGTCATGGACGTTTCAATTCCCCACAGCGATGGCTGTATGTCCGCAGGGAAGTCGAGTGTCATGCTGAGAAGGTTCGTGGGAAGCCTGATCGCTCGCGTCCACCATGGCCCCCACTTGTCGGCACTCACCGTGTAGACGTACTCGATCCATGTGCTCTGCCCAGGGTAGAGCGGGAACCGTCCGTCGCCGTTCTCGAATAGAAGCCATACCTCTTTGAAGGCGTCCCGGTCGTGCTTGACACGCCACGCCATGGATTCATCCTGGCAAACAGCAACGAGGCCGAGCTCTTCCCACGTCAGAGGGAATTCGCGGTACAGCTGATTCGATCGCTCTGGATCTCCTGGGTGTCGGTCCACGGCGATTCGAATGAGATATTGGGTGACAGGCTCAGACCCAACATTCCGCAGATGCCTGCGGATTCGAGTCTTGAACATACCGCCGCGGAAGATGAGTTCCGCCCTTTCGTGCTCCACCAGAAGGGCGTTACTCGGAGCGGATTGAGGATCATCCACGAGCGGAGATGCTGAACCCTTGTCAGTGCGAGATTCTCCACCTGCATCGCGTAGCGCCTTCCATCTGCGTAACAGGGCTCCGCCCGCGCGAAGGTGCTCGTCAGCGCTCTCTATGAACTCACGGCTTGGAACCAGTGTTCCGCTCTCGACTTTGCTGACGTAGGAGGGCGTATAGCGAACGAGGCGAGCCAATGCTTTTTGCGAGACGTCCGATACCTCGCGCCAGTGCCTCAACTCGGCAATTAGGGCGTTTGCGGCCTGCTGACGTAGCTCGTCATCTTTGACGTGGTCCACGACTCACAGCCTCTCGCATAGTTGAGTGAAAGTGAGTGAATGAGGGGTGATCGTCGATCACCCTCCCGGCAACCCTCGGCCACCGGGTGTCATGGCTGGCATGAGGGAGACAGGAAGCCTTCAAGGCAAGGTCCGGTCAGGAGTCGCTGGAGCTTTTCACGCCAGCTTGTTCAAGGATGCGCAGACGGGAGTCCATGGCCCGTACGGTCTCCGTCAGCTCGTCCAGCCGCCGAAGCAGAGCACTCGGATCCGGCGGGGCCGTGGCGCGGTCAGCCGCGCCAGATCGGACGAAGACCCCCTTCCCTTGCTGCCCCACCACGAGCCCTGCATTGCGGAGTTCCGCGAGCACGCTGCGAATGACGGTGCTGGAGACTCCGTACGTGTCGCGGAGCTGGGACATGGAGGGAAGCTGCGCCCCATCGACCAACTCGCCTCTTCGGATCTTGTCTCGAAGGTCATCGGCAATCCGCACATAGGCGGGTGTTCCAGACATGGCAGTCATGGTCGCGCATCCTCCCTACCGGCGTCAGCGGTCTTGACGCACTTAGTACAACACACCGTCAGCCAGATGACAGGCAAGGTGTTGACGCCCATCAAAACTATGTGCACTATGTGCATCAGGAAGACGGCGTCTCTTCTGGAGCGCTGGGACAGCAAACGGCCCTGGCGGGCTGCATCCCACCAGGGCCAAACATCGATCAGCTAGGAGACCTCTCGATGTACGTCCACGCTACCCCGAGCGAGTTCGAGTCCGCCCCCGTGCACGGCGCCTACCCCGCCGACGCGGCCCGGGTGCCGGTGACCCTGCGGTTGGAGCTGACGCAGGAGGAGGCCGCCTCCGTGCTGGCCGCTTTCAGCATCGGCATGCGGGAGAACGACCCGCGCATCACCCCGGCGGACGGCCCGCGCATCGCCGGGCAGATCCTCACCGACGTGGTTCTCCAGGCAGTCCGCGAGGCCGCGCTCACCACCCTCGACCAGGAACAGGGCTACCCCCAGAGCACCGGCTTCTACAACTGGTGCCGCCGCATGGTCGCCCCGACCATCCCGGCCCAGCGCACCCAGGCCCAGCCCGCCCTCACCGGTACGGCGGTGACCCGATGACCCCGCGCGTCGAGATGACCTACACCGAACTCGCCGTCGCCCTCTACGCCTCCGACATGCCGACCGGCGCACACGCCATCCCCGTGGAGCGGCTGGCCGCGTGGGTCGAGCAGGGGACCGCCCGCCTGGGCGGACGGGGGTCGGTGAAGTGGTATGCCTTCCAGGACTACAAGCAGAACATCACCCCCGGCGACCACAGCGCCGACGAGGCCGGTCTGTGGCCCGACCTCCGTCGCGAGGACACCGCGCGCGCCCTGGCGTACAGGCTCATCCGGCGCGGCAGGGTCGCCCCCGCCCCCTCTCTGACCGGTACGGCGGTGGCCTGATGACCACCTCCCCCGCACCGCGCCCGCAGGACGTGAACCTGCGGCTGGCCGCCCTGCTGCGGGAGGCCGGATTCTCCCGCAAGTCCTTCGCCCGCGCGTTGCGGCAGACCTCCGAGCGGATCGGCTGGCCGATCGCCTGCGACCACACCTCCGTCAGCCGGTGGATGCACGGCGTGGCCCCGCGCGCCGAGACGGCCGATCTCATCGTCATCACCCTCAGCCAGGCACTGGGCAGGCGCCTGACCGGCAAGGACGCCGGAATCAGCGCCCCGGGCACGCTGGCCGACGCCCCCGCCGGGCAGCGAGCCGTCTCGGTGGCGATCGAACGGGACCTTGAGGTGATGCGCCGCCGCCTGGAATGGCTGGTCAGCGAGACCACCCAACTTGCCCGCACCCTCGACGCCCTGCGCAACGGCCCCAACCCCCCGGACGACCAGGCAACGACGCCGGTGCGCAAGGAGCCGGGCACGCTGTACCGGCGGGCCGCGCACCGCCACGCCACCCGCGCCGCCTACCGGACCGGCCAGACGGGAGCGGCGCGGTGAGCGCGGACAAGCCCAACGCGCGCCGCCGTCAGCAGCTGCGCCGCCAGCTGGCCGAACGCGACGGATCACGCTGCTTCTACTGCGCCCGCCGCTTCCACCGCCCGGACCGGGAGGCGACCCTCGATCACCTGGTGCCCGTCTACTACGGCGGAACCTGGGTGCGCGCGAACCTGGTACTGGCCTGCGAGCCCTGCAACATCGCCAAGGGCCACCAGGCCCCGGCCGAGTTCCTGCGCTCGCGCGGCTTCCGCCCCGGCCTGCGCCACCGCGCCGCCGCCCTGCTGCCCCGCCCCCTGGTTGACCTGCGATGGAGGAGGGGTGGAGGAGTCATGGAGGAGGGCGTGGAGGACTCCCCGCGACGGCACCGACCGGGGCCGCTCGCCGTGGCCCTGGCCGTGCTCCCCGCGCTGCTGCTGCTCGGCTGGACCACCACCCGGCGCTGAAACCCGCCGCCCTACTGCCCCCTACTGACCCTTACTGTCCGATTCGCCAGCACCCCGCCGGGGCCGCCTGTTCGCCCTATACCCGGCCCAGCACACCCCGGTACACCCCCGGCTCAACCTCAACCGGTCGGTACCGGCCCCGTGTTCGACCTCCCTTTGTTCGTCCGTACGGACCGCCCGCCCCAGCGGGGGTGGTCCGACCGCACAGGAGGACCGTGCTTGTGTCCCATCTGAACGGGTCCGCCAACGGGCACCCGCCCACGCTCACGGCAGACCGCACCTTCACCACCCTGACCCAGCAGACACCTGACGTCCCTTTCCCGACCGGCCCCGGCCCCGGCTTCGACCTCGCCCCCGGCGACTTCGGCCCCGCCGGGCCGGTGCCGGGACGGCGTATCCGCCTCACCCCCGCCTCCTCGGTCCGTATCCGTGCGGTGCACTGGCTGTGGGATGAGCGGGTGCCCGCCGGGGCGCTGACCGTCATCCCGGGGCGGGAGGGGATCGGCAAGTCGCTGACCCTGATCTGGCTGACCGCCCGTCTGACCCGGGGCGAGTTGCCCGGCATCCATTACGGCACACCACGGCCGGTCATCTACGCCGCGACCGAGGATTCGTGGGCGCAGACCATCGCGCCGAGGTTGCTGGCCGCCGGGGCCGACATGGAGAAGGTCTTCCAGGTTGAGGTGGAACGGCCCGGCGGGCTGGACCAGCTCACCCTGCCCCGCGACTGCGACGAACTCGCGCAGGTCATCGCGGAGATGGGGGTGGTGCTTCTGGCCGCCGACCCGCTGCTGTCGCTGATCAGCTCGACCATCAACACCCACCAGGACCGCGACCTGCGCACCGCCCTGGAACCCCTCGTCAGATTGGCCGACCAGACCGGATGCGCCGTGGTCGGCCTGGCCCACTTCAACAAGTCCGCCAGCTCCGACGCCCTGAATCTGATCACCGGGTCGCGGGCGTTCTCCGCTGTGGCGCGGGCGGTGCTGGCCATCGCCCGCGACCCGCAGGCCGACGACGGCTCCTGCGTCCTGTCCCAGGCCAAGAACAACCTCGGACGACTGGACGTGCCCTCACTGCGCTACGTCGTGCGCACCGCAGAGGTCCCCACCGACGACGAGAACGCCCCGGCGATGGTGGGGATGCTGGACTTCACCGGCGAGTCCGACCGCAGCGTGGACGACATCCTCGCCGAGGCTGGCAGAGACCCCGGCGACCGCGCCGAGAACAACGAGGCCGCCGCCTGGTTGAGCGCCTACCTGTCCGGCCAGCCCAACCGGGAGGCGTCCTCCCGCGAGGTGTTCAAGGAAGGCGACGCCGCCGGGTTCTCCAAGGACCAGCTCAAACGCGCCAAGACCAAAGCCCGCACCGTCTCCCGCAAGTCCGACTTCGGCGGCGGGTGGGTCTGGGCGCTGCACGCCCCTGGCTCCGCCGAAGGGAGCGAAGGGAGCGAAGGGAGCGGGCCTTAGGGAGGCCACCCCCTTGGTGCTCCCTTCGCCCAGCACCTCCGCTCCCCGCACCTGCGAAGGGAGCGCAAGGGAGCGGCTTCCTGTGCCCCCGCTCCCTTCGCGCTCTTCGCTCCCTTCGCTCCCTTCGGCGCACCGCCACCGCCTCACGAACACGACCCAGCGTCAGACCTTGATCAGGAGATCCCTCTCATGACAACCGCCGCTTACACGGCTCTGGCCGACCAGCTCAACGCCGCCACCACCGACGCCGCCCGCCACCAGGACCGCATCGCCCAGCACACCGGCGTCAAGGTCCGCACCATCAACCACCACCCATGGCTGCACGCCCAGATCATCACCCTGATCACCGCCCTCACCACCGGGACCGCCCGCCTGTGCCCCCACATCGGCGCCTCACCCCGGGTCATCCACACCGCCGCCTGGGCACCCGGTCACCTCACCTGCACCGCCTGCGTCAGCGCCCTGCACCCCGACGGCGCCGAGGACAGCACCTGTGACCGGTGCCGCCGTCCCTGCTCGCCGATCTACCCGGGCATGGCCCAGACCGGGCCGATCCTGCTGGCCTACGGCCTGTGCCAACGCTGCGCCCGCCGCACCGGCCTGGGCCACCCCATCCCCCTCCCTGCCCAGCACAGGCGGTGACACCATGACCCACCCCACACCCACCCCCGGCACTCCCGCCCCCGGCCCCGCTGCCTCTCTCGGTGCCCGGCTGGCCGCTCTCGTCGGCGACCTCGACAGCCAGCACCGCCGCGAACAGGACGCCTACGCCCAGGGCTACCGCGACGGCCACCGAACCGGCTGGCAGATCGGCTACGGCCACGCCCACCACGAAATGGCCGGCCACTGGACACGCCTGGCCGCCCACGTCCGCCAGCTGGCCCGCACCTCGCCGATCGACGAGCTGGAACGGCGCCGATGGGACGGACGCCGCGAGGACTTCGCCAACCCCCGACCCACCGACCGCCAGAGCCGTCGCCTGGCCGCCGCCCTGACCCGACGACGAACCGCCTGACCCGACGAGACAGCCCAGGGAGTTAGCCCCTCTATCCACTCGGCGACCCGGCTTCACCGGGCCCTCCACGAGCGCTCGAAGGGAGACGCCAGCTGGCCTAACTTCCTAACTTCGCCCAGCTCAACGGCACCGAAGCCATCGCGAGAGCCCAAGTTAGAAACCTAACTCCCGCCCGGCGACCTAACCCGATCATCTAGCACCTAGCAGCCCGCTCACGAGTCCCACCGAAAGGGCCGTAGACGGCTACCCGCCCCTTTGGCCCGCTGTTAGCCCAGCACCGCCCGTCCATCGCCGAGCGGCCCCGACTCCTACCGACCAAAGCAGCGTCGGGGCCGCACCTCACTAAGGAGGCACACCCATCATGACCGTCATCCACCTTCAGGAGGCCGCCGAACAGCGCGGCGCCTGGATGACCGTCCCCGAGATCCTCGCCGATCTCAAGATTCACCGCCGGACCTGGCAGCACTGGCGCGCTCTCGGCAAGACACCGGAATGCACCCGCCTGCCCAATGGAGAGCTGCGAATCAAGCTGCGCGACTACGAGACATGGCTCGACTCCCTTGCCGAGGGCGAAGGAACCAACGGCCGATGAAGACCTATGACGTCCGCTTCTGGAAGATCTCCAAGAAGAAAGCCGGTGCCGCGCCGTACCTTGTCCGCTGGATCGTGGACGGCACAGTCTTCCCCCACCACTTCACCACGATGGCCCTCGCCGACAGCTTCCGCTCGGAACTCATGCAGGCAGCACGCCGCGGTGAGGCGTTCGACACCGAGACCGGCCTTCCCGAGTCCATGACGCGATCCAAGAACGGCGTGACGTGGTTTGAGCACGCCTGTGAGTACGTCGATTCTCGCTGGGACAAGGTGTCCGGTAAGCAGCGGATTTCGATCGCCGAGACCCTTACTGCAGTTACTCCCGTGCTTGTGCGGGACAAGCGCGGGGCGCCGGACCCTGCCGTCCTACGGACCGCGCTCTACCGCTGGGCGTTCAACAAGCAGCGCCGAGAGGGAGAGAAGCCGCCCGAGGTGGCCGCCGCTCTCAAGTGGATCACCAAGGTATCGGTTCCTCTGGCCGACCTCGCCGAGTACGACACCGTCACGTCCGCGCTGGAGTGCTGCGCGACCAAGCTCGACGGCAAGGCCGCAGCGCCTGGTTACTTCAGTCGTCGTCGGCGAGTGCTCTACAACGTGCTCAAGTACGCGGTGACCAAGAAGCGCCTACGGGAACACCCGCTCGTCGGGCTCGACTGGAAGGCGCCGGAGACCGTCTGCGAAGAGATAGACCCTGCCGTCGTTGCCTCCCCTGTTCAAGTCCGCGAACTGCTGACCGCCGTCAGCTACTCCGGATGGCGACGCGGCCCCCGGCTCGTCGCGTTCTACGCCTGCATGTACTACGCGATGATGCGCCCCGGCGAGGTCATCGCCCTGCGAGAGCAGGACTGCGACCTTCCCGAGCAGGGCTGGGGACGGCTCATGCTCGGTAACTCCCGCCCCACCGTGGGCACCGAGTGGACGGATGATGGCCAGGTTCAGGAAGCCCGTGGGCTGAAAGGTCGTCCTCGGAAGGCTAAGCGCCCGGTGCCGATCCCGCCCGAGCTGGTGACGATCCTGCGCCGGCACATTGCCCGGTACGGCACGGCCCCCGACGGGCGTCTATTCCGCACCGAGCGCGGAGGCGTGCTCCAAGCGTCGGCCTACGCTCGAACCTGGAAGGCTGCGCGCCACCTGGCGCTCACCCCCACCCAGGTCGAAAGCGAGCTGGCACGACGGCCCTACGACCTGCGGCACGCGGGTGTGTCCCTACAACTCAACGCCGGAATCCCAGCAACCCAGGTAGCCGAGTGGGCAGGCCACAGCGTGGAAGTCCTCCTCAAGATCTACGCCAAGTGCGTAGACGGCCATGACCACGTCTGGCACAGCATGGTTGAGCACGCCCTGAAAGGACAAGAAAGCAAAGGAGCCTAATACAAATAAATCAACCCCCACCCTCTCCAATCTTCCCTTCGGCTATATCAGCAAGGCGATTAATAACGTCAGCCACTTCTGCCGACCTCTGAAAATATGTGATTGCCTCCCCATCAGTAGGCGTATACCTCCCATGGGCAACTCTATTACGAAGCATTCTTAGGTCATCCAAAACAGACCCAAGCAAGTTCGGGATAACCCCCTTTGCCGTAAGCAGTCCGACAATCTCTCCAGGAGATCTCCTCCTCAAGAAGTCCGAGGCCGTCGATACACGCTCACCGCGAGACTCGACGTTTACCGCAGAAGCCAAACGGCCAAGCGCATCCTCTACCGCATTCCATCCCTGAATAACACTCCCAGGCCCTCCATAGAGCGAAAGAGGATGAGGCGGAAGGATTCCTCGCTTAGGCCCTCCTAACCAATCAGACGCGGAGGTATCCTCAGGCGTATCTGAAATTTCCTCTTCGGCCGGAAGGTCAACAGCAAGGACATCGACTTCGTTCTCAACCTTCGCTAATTTATCGCCGAAAGTCACAACTTGCCCGAGTCCTTCATAACTACTTACTCGCCCCAACAGACCGGTGATCGCCTTACGAAAGACAAAGATGATGATCAGTACCAAACCGGGCCAAGATAGGATATGACCAATGAGCGCCAGAGAGAATTTTTGCCAATCCATAAGCCCATGCTGAAGGCGTCAAGCACCGATCGTCAGGCAGATCGCATCTTGTGCTCATACCGTAACGATCCGATGACCAGGCGACCCGAATGACCGCTCACAAGATCGGTACGCCCCTGGTACGCGACCAGTGGCACACGGCCGGATCCGGCCGCACCGGGCGGCACACCCCGAAAAGCGAAACGACCTGCGTCGCCGCAGGTCGTTGAGGGTTTCCCCTGGTAGATCGCTGGTGCCCCCTGCAAGATTCGAACTTGCGCTCCCGGCTCCGGAGGCCGGTGCTCTATCCCCTGAGCTAAGGGGGCCAACGAGTGAATAGGCTACCAGCATCCTGGAGGGAACCGACACTCGAAACCCGAAGCGGGTGATCTAGAGGGCAGACAGGCGGGAAGCCCTGGGTGGGCGGCTTGGGACCGGGGTGGAGATCGGACAGGCCGGGGAGAAGATCGCTCTGGGGTGAGGTCAGCCTGCGGGGCGAACGGCGCCCCGGTAACGGGCACGGTAGTAGGGCGAGGTGGCGAAGCTCGTTGTCTTGACGACGTCACCACGTCGTGGGGCGTGAATCATGCGGCCACCACCGACATAGAGCCCCACATGGGCGGGATCTCCACTGCCTCCCCCGAAGAAGACCAGGTCTCCGGGGCGAAGGCGGGAGAACGGCACCCTCCGGCCCTGCCTGAACTGACTGCCGGTGTAGTGGGTGAGCCGGACCCCCGCCCTCGCCCAGGCGTGCAAGGTGAGCCCCGAGCAGTCGAAGCCGCCGTGGGTCGGCCCTGTGCTCGAACCACCTCCCCAGACGTAGGGCCTGCCGATCTGGCGTAAGGCCGCGGTCACGGCCATCCGGCCAGGGGACAACGCGACAGCCGTCCTCACCGGGGATAAACGGCTCGACCATCGCAAGGCGATCCTGCCGGCCGCCTCGCTACGACCTGTGGTCGTCCCGGATCCGCGCGGTTCAGGACCGCTTGGCTCCGGGCTCGCCATCTCGGCGATCTCACCGTCTCCCCTGGCCATGTCGTTCTCGTCGGCATGGTGACCTGTCCTGTCGCCGACCTGACCGCCCTTTACTGCGGCGTCGCTCGTCTCGTCGGCGCCAGCGAGCCCGTCCGAAGCCCTCAGGGAAGGTGGAGCAGGCGGGGAGCCGACCGGACTCCAGGCGTGAGGTCCGGGATCCGTGGACGGAGGATTCGCTTTCACGGGGGCCATGGGGTGAGCGGCCTGCCCGCGGATGGACGTATCGGACCTGGCTGGCCCTGCGGAAGCCTCCTGCGGGGTGTCGCGGCTCGTAGCGGGCTCCGGTGTCAAGGCGGCCGCCCCTGGTGAAGGCACGGCTCCGGCCGTCTCCGCATGGCAGGCGTCCTGTTCGCCCCCGGACAGGCCCTCAAGGAGGCCTGGCGGACCGCCCATGATGAGCCGCCTCGTCCAGCTGTCGGCGGCCTCACGACAGGGTCGGGTCACGGATATCCGGGGGGTGACCACGAGTGCAGCCACAAGAACGGTGACGGTGACAAGGGTCGTGATCATGTGTGGCCTCCTGGGGTCGGTGAACGGTCGAGGCCCAGGATCAAAGAAACGGCGGGGTCGCCAAGCGGCCGAACGCGGTTCTGTGGATAACTCAAGTTATCCACAGAACCGCGTTCGGTAACCGCTTCCGCGCGCCTCCGGGCTGAAGATGTTCTCCGACGCCCCGTACGGCGCAGCGCCCCGAACGACCACCCGAGGGAGAGCCCCGATGATCGACGCCATCCGTGGAGCGCACGACGGTGACAGCCATCCTGGAGGTGGGAAACCTGACGAAAAACGTCTTCCTGGCCGGTCCCCGCCTGCGGGAACCTGTCGCCCATGAACAGCTCTGTGTACACATCCATCGAAAACCGCGCGGGACACCTCTTCGAGGAGTTAGCCTCACGGCCGTGGGCGAGCCTCTGGGAAAAGTGTTGGTGGTGGATGACGACGAGGTCATCCGACAGCTCATCGCGGTCAATCTCACCTTGGAGGGGTTCCAGGTCGAGACGGCCTCCGATGGGCAGGACTGCCTCGATCGGGTGCTGGACGTGCGGCCCGATGTCATCACGCTCGACGTCATGATGCCCAGGCTCGACGGCTGGATGACGGCGACAAGACTGCGCGGCGACGAGGAGACGAGCCACATCAAGGTGGTGCTGATCACCGCACGGGCGCAGGAGGACGACAAGCGGCGTGGGCTGGGGATCGGTGTCGACGCCTATCTCACCAAGCCGTTCGACCCGTCCGAGCTCATTCAGGTCGTCCGCGACCTGGCCCTGGCCGCCCACAACGGCTGAACCCGCTCCCCCGAACGGCACAAGCCTGCCTGTCGTGGCCGTCCCAGCCGGGCGGCACGACCGATAACGGCCGCCCAGCACGCCGAGCAAGATCACATGCCTCCGGACTCCAGACAGACGCCTGCCCGGGAACGCCCCAAGAACCCGCCGTTCACTCAGAAGCCTCGGCCTCCCGAACGAAGATCATCTTCGGCGTCGAACTCGAAAACCTCGATGCCGCTCCTTTGAAACCTCCGCGTTCCGGAACCTCGGCGCCGAATCCAAGTAAGCGAACACCTCAGGAAAAGACTCGAAGACGCCACGGGCTCTCTTGACCCACTCCATCCATGGCGTATTCTCCGGGCGGAACGCCTCCCGGATGAGAACGTTCCCTTTCAATGAAATGAAGAAGTCGCACATGAGCTCCGGGAATCACCGCGATATCCGGTTCTGGCGTGCTCTTCTTGTCACCGCGATCGCCGTTCCCACAGGACCGCTGACGACGATTCCCGCCGCACACGCGGACGGCGGCTACACCGGCTCCGACGGGACCCGACACGAGATCTCCCCGGCGCTGGGCTGGAGCATCCTGGCCGGCGACCGCACAGGCCAGGGAGACGGCGGATCAGCCCAGGTCACGATCACCTCCGGCCCCTACGCCGGGACCTAATCCCGCCACGTGGTGAAACGGCCCGCCTACCCTGCTGAGTGCGAGTCGCCACTGAGTCCTGCGCCGTGTCTACAACAAGACAGGTTCACAACAAAGGCGGGCCCACCTATCGAAGCCCATCAAAACCCTCGAATCCCTGTTCCCGCCGGGTGATATCACTAAAGGAAAACCAAGGACAGATCTCAGAGAAGGCCCCGCTTACGCGCGAGAGCGGCGGCATGCGTTCGAGAGGAGACACCGAGTTTGCCAAGAATGTTGGAGACGTGCACACTCACGGTCTTCTGGGCGATGAACAGCCGTTCGCCGATCTCGCGGTTGGGCAGGCCCTCGGCGACCAGGGCCAGCACCTCCTGTTCGCGGCTGGTGAGCAGGCTCTGCTGGGCGGTGACGAACCTGGCGCGTTGTCCCAGTTCGGCCAGAGCCTTGGCCAGAGGTTTGGCACCCAGGGAGTCGGCGGTCTCGACAGCGAGTCGCCACTCCTCAAGCGCGGCGGCGCGATCTCCTGAGGCAAGCAACGCCTCGGCCAGCCGCCACCGCGCGCGTGCGGTCTCGTAGACAAAGGCGGGGTCGAAGATCTCGACGACCCGACGCCAGGCCTGGACGTCGAAACGGCCGTTCGCGCGGTGCCACTCGGCCTCGGCGCGTGCCATCCATCCGTGTCCCTCGGTGCCCATCCCTGCCCTGACCGCACCACGGGCGCGGGCGAGCAGTTCGTCGGCCCCTTCGGTGCGGCCAAGGTCGGCCAGTGCCCACAGCGCGACGGCGCTGATACGGATCACCCCGAGGTCAGCGGGGTAGATCGTGTCCAGCACAGCGGTGGCATGCTCCAGGGCGAGTTCGGGGTCGCCCTGCCAGAGGGCGTGCTCGGCGGCCAGGCCGCGTGACATGTAAGCGACAAGGGGGTCGGACCAGAACGGCCTGAGCCAGGCGAGACGCTGCTCAACCTGAGGCGCCCCTGAGGCGACCTCCACGAACAACGCGAAGGAGGACAACACGGCTTCGGCGACCCTGCCGACCCTGGCGCCGAACCCGGCGGCCATCTCCGCGGCGCGGGTCCACTCTCCTGACGAGTAGTGGACGAGCAGCCACAGGAACCGCAGGTCGGTGCCGTAGGTGCTCCACGACAGTCCGGTGCGTTCGGCCAGCCGTACACCACGCTCGGCTGTCTCGGCCGCACTCGCCATGAATCCGCGCTCGTATCGCGTCCGGGCGTGGTGGAACAGGGCGCGCAGGTCCATGGCCAGGTCGCCGGAGTCTCGCAGGACGACGGAGTCGAGCAGCTTCTCGGCTTCTTCGACGTCCCCCTCGTATTCGGCGCAGAGGGCGAGAACGAGGATCGCTCCCTTCTCGGCGTCGCTCGTCCCGGTGGCCCTGGCCACCCCGAGCGCGCGTTCGGCCAGCACCTTGACCTCGGCCGGTCGTGGTGGCCAGGCGAGTGTGCGGGAGAGCGTGGCCAGTGCCCTGGCCAGGTCAGGGCTGTCCGGAGGTGCCGCATCGACGGCCGCCCTGGCGGCGGCGACCGCGCCCTCGACGTCGTCGGAGTCGTAGAGGTAGTAGGCGAGCCGCTCGTAGATCTCCGCCGAGGGGGTGAGAGAACGCAACTGGGCTATGGCCCGGTGGTTGTCGCCCATGTCGGCCGCGACGGCGGCGGTGCGCAGTGTGAGCCGTACGCGATCGGTCCCGGCGCGCTGTTCGGCGTCCGGGACGCGGTCCCACAGGCTGAGCGCCTGCTCGAAGTGGCGGTGGGCCTCCGCGGGGGCGCCCAGACGTTCGGCCCTGCGTCCCGCCTCCACCGACGCGGACAGGCCTTCGGCGAGGTCGTGGCCCGCGAGGTAGTGGTAGGCGAGTTCGGCCGCCGCTCCCTGACGGGCCGTGAGCAGGCGGGCGAACTCGGAGTGCAGTCTGATCCGCTCACCGGTCAGCAGGTCGGTGTAGACGGCCTCCTGGAGCAGGGCGTGCCGGAAGGCGTAGCCGTACTCTCCGTCGGGGCGGAGCAGCCCACGCGAGACGATCTCCCGCATGGCCTCGTCGAAGGCCAGGTCAGGCAGGCCGGAGGCCTCCTGGAGGAGGTCGTGGTCGACCCGCCTTCCCGCGACGGCGGCGCCGCGCAGCACCCGCTGGGCCTCGTCGGAGAGCACTTCGGCCCTGGACAGCAACAGGCCCGCGAGGTCGTCGGTCATCGAGGAGCCCTCGGTCACGGCTTCGAGCAGCTCGGCGCCGTAGAACGGGTTGCCCTCGGCTCGTTCGGCGACCTCGTCCATGACCCGGGCGTCGGTGCCGCCGAGGGCCGCGAGATAGTCGGCCATCTCGGCCTGGTCGAGCGGGGTCAGTTCGACGGAGGTCACCGAGGGCAGGAGTCTGAGCTCGGCGAGGACCCGGCGCAGTGGGTGGCGTCGATGCAGGTCGTCGGTCCGGTAGGTGCCGACCAGCAGCACACGTTCGGTCTGCAGCATCCGGCTGAGGAAGACCAGCAGGTCACGGGTCGAACGGTCGGCCCAGTGCAGGTCTTCGAGCACCAGCAGCATGGGCCGTACGGCCAGGAAGCCGAGCATCGACCCGAACAGCCGCTGCTGGGTGAGGCCGGAGGCGCTCTCGGTGCCCGGGTCGGTGCCTCCCGGCAGCAGCCTCCCCAGGACGGGACGGGCGTCGATCTCCGCACGCAGCTCGGCTGGGGCGCCGCGCAGGGCGTCGGCCAGCGGGAGGTACGGCAGCGCGTCACCCAGTTCGGCGCACTGACCGACCAGTACGGCGAAGCCGTCCCGTCTGGCCTGCTCGGCGAGCTCCGTGACGAGACGTGTCTTGCCGATGCCCGCGTCACCGCCGACCAGGGCGACACCCGCGAGGCCCTCGGAGGCCGCGCGGAGCAGCGCGGCGAGCCTGCCCAGCTCGGACGACCGTCCGATCAGGACTCCGCTCGAAGCGGTGCCCGAAGTGGCGCCCAGAACACCGTTCGAAGCTCTCTGTCCCACCTGGTGAGTATGCCACCGTGCGTCGACAAAGTTGATGGCCCGTTCCATAGGACCGAAACGCTCTTATGGTTGGGGCATGGTCTCGATGTCCACGTTCCTGGTCTTCGTGGTCGCATCCTCGGCGCTCGTCCTGATTCCGGGGCCGAACCACCTGTACATCGCCGCCCGGAGCATCGCCCAGGGCAGGTCCGGCGGGATCGCGAGCGTGTTCGGCGTCGGGACGGGCACGCTGGTGCACATCGCCGCCGCGGCCGCGGGACTGTCCTATGTGATCGCCAGGTCCGCAACGCTCTTCAACGTGATCAAGTGGGCCGGGGTGGCCTACCTGGCCTATCTCGGGCTCAGGGCGTTGGTCCGCAGGCACGAGGAGGCCTCCTACGAGACCCGGCCCCAGCCGCTTCGCGCGATCTTCCTGGAGGGCATGGTGGTCAACCTGCTCAATCCCAAGGTGATCCTGTTCTTCCTGGCCTTCCTTCCACAGTTCGTGCACCCCGAGGCGGGGTCGGTCCCGTTGCAGGTCGTGGTCCTGGGTGTCACCCTCCTGCTTCTCGGCATGGTCTCGGACATGGTCTACGCACTGGGGGCGGGAATGCTCGGCTCCAGGCTGCGTGGCCGTTCGAACACGGTCGGGCGCCTCAGCGGAGTGGTCTACCTGGGCCTGGGGGTCGCGACGGCGCTCGCCGGACGCTCGGTCTGAGAGATCAGGCTCCGCCTGAGAGACCGGACGTCCATCTGAAACCGAACCCTCAACCGGGAAACCAAACACACAGCCTGAGAGACCGGACGTCCATCTGAGAAACCGAACACACGACCAGAGAGGCCAGGCCCTCAATCCGGGAAACCCGACGCACGGCCAGAGAGGCCAGACGCCCGATCCGGAAACGGACGCACGGCCTGAGGGATCGGCTCAGCCCGGGAAACCATCCGGGCCGGAGGCACAACCCGGCTCGGACCAGCCGCCCGGACCCACCGGAGAGCACGGCTCGACCTGGGAGCACAGGTCGTCGACGAGGCGGGCCAGGGAGCCTGGAGCCGCCAGTACACCCAGGTGGCCACGCCCGGGGATCAGGATGAGCCTGCCGTTCCGGCAGGCACGCAGGAAGTCGCGCTCGTCGGCCCTGAACGGGTCGCGGGAGCCGTTCACCAGCCACACACGGCCGGGGTATGCGGCCAGTGCGGTGAGCTGATCGTGCGCGGCGACGGCCTCGACCACCTGGGGCAGCACCTCGCACGACAGCCCCCCGGCGACCATCGCGGCGGCTGAGGGGGCGGGCAGGAAGCGGCGGAAGCCGTACTCGCTGATCCGGTTGGCCCGGGCGGGGTTCCTCGCGGCGAGCCTGGCGGCGAACCGGTAGACCCCGAGCATCGACTGGCTGCGGGACGTGCAGCCCATGGCCACCAGGCCCGCGACCTTGTCGGGGAAGCGCTCGGCGGTCGCCATGCCGACGTAGCCGCCCAGGGACAGGCCCGCCACGACGGCTCTGCCGCCGAGTGCGTCGATCGCGGCGGACACCGCGGAGACCGCGTCGTCCATGGAGAACGGCTCTCCCGCGCGGGTGCCGTGGCCCGGCAGGTCAACGGCCTTCGCGGGGCGGTCGAGGTGGTCGATAACGGGGTCCCACATGGTCGCGCTGACCCGGATGCCGTGCAGGAAGACGATTGGCTGCATGGGAGATCTCCAGACATGTCGGACGAACAGCCCCATTGAAACACAACGCACCGTTGCGTTGCTATGGTTGGCGCATGGCACCGCGCAAGGAGCAGCAGATCTTCCAGGCGACGCTCGAACTGCTCACCGTGAGGGGATACGAGGGACTGACCATCGAGGGGGTGGCCGAGCGGTCCGGAGTCAACAAGACCACCATCTACCGCTGGTGGCCCTCCAAGGCGGCCCTGCTCGCCGCCGCGCTGACCCAGGCGGACCTGCTCCTGTTCGACCCTCCGGACACCGGCACCCTCAGGGGAGACCTGGAGGAGCTGGTGCGAGGGATGGCCACACTCCTGACCACCTCCCCCAGTTCGGACGTGGCGGTGGCGACGCTGGGCGCGGCCGTGAACCATCCCGAGCTGGCCACGGCGGTCCGGCGGTTCTTCACCGACCGGTTCGCCAGGGAGGAGGCGGTCTTCGACCGTGCCCGGCGGCGCGGCGAGCTTCCGGAGACGGCCGATCCGCTGCTGATCGTGGATCTGCTCGGGGGCGCGGTGTGGATTCGGACGATCTTCCGCGGCCTCCCTCTCGACGACGACTTCGCCACCCAGGCGGTGTCCGTCGTCCTTGACGGAGTGCGCTAGAGGCCGAGGTCCCCGGCGATGCCGTCCAGCATCCAGCGCAGGCCTTGCTCGAAGTCCTCGTCCGCCGCGGCGGGGTCGGCGGGGCCGGAGGCGATCTCGTTCACCAGTGGCGCGAGGTTGGGGAACTCGCCGCTTTCGAGAAGCTCACGTAGGTATGGCCGCATGAGGGCCTCGCGCTCCTGCGGTGTCCAGGTGTATCCGCTGCGCCCCTCCCCCCGCAGCGTCTCCCTGATCACGAACCCCAGCGCGTAGTCGTCGACCGCGGCGATGATCCGCCACTTCTGCTCGGGCGGGATCGGCAGTCCGGAGAGCGCGGCCAGTGACTGCTCCCCGTGCCGCAGGCCGTTCGGGCCGACCTGGGGACGGCTGGCGACAAGATCGACCAGCCAGGGATGGCGCCGGATCGTCTCCCGCGTGCGCCGTACGACGGCTGAGATCGCCTCGCGCCAGTCGTCGGGCAGTTCCCCCTCGACCAGGATCTCCGCGTTCGTCTCGTCGGCCATGAGGTCGAGCAGGTCCTCCTTGCGCTCGATATGGGTGTAGAGGCTCATCGCCCGCGCCCCGAGCTCGGTGGCGATCCTGCGGATGGAGACGGCGTCGAGCCCCTCGGCGTCGGCGACCTCGATCGCGGTCCTCACGATCGCCTCGCGGGTCAGTTTCGGACGGCGCCCGGCCGTCTCACGTGCCCAGACCGGCCCCTGCGCCTGTTCGGTTCCCATCCGAAGAGTGTACGGCGTAGCGCATGAGCGCTACAGTGTACGGAAAACCGATACAACGTACGGAACGGTGATCTGGATGACCGTCACCCAAGCCCGATCCGACCCCGCACTGCGCGCCGTCTCCATCACCGTGGTGCTCGGCACGATCATGACCATGCTGGACGCGACCATCGTCAACGTCGCGATCGACGTTCTCGGCCGTGACCTGGGTGTCCCGCTCAGCACCGTCCAGTGGACGGTCACCGGCTATGTGCTCGCCCTGTCCATGACGATCCCGGTGACCGGATGGGCCATCGGGCGCTTCGGCGCCAAGACGACCTGGATCGCCTCGCTCGCGATCTTCGGAGCCGGGTCGGTCCTGTGCGGGGCCGCCTGGTCCGTGGGCGCCCTGATCGCCTTCCGCGTGCTCCAGGGGATCGGCGGCGGGCTGCTCATGCCGATCGCACAGACCCTGCTCGCCCGCGCCGCGGGCCCCGAACGGCTGGGCCGGGTGATGGCCGTGATCTCGGTCCCGTCGATGCTCGCCCCGGTGCTCGGGCCGCTGCTCGGCGGGGTGCTCGTCGACCACCTGAGCTGGCGGTGGATGTTCTACGTCAACGTCCCGGTGTGCGTGGTCGCGTTGCTGCTGGCCGTACGGCTGCTGCCCGGTGACCGGGAGCGCGACGCCGGGCGGCTGGACCTGCTCGGTCTGGTGCTGCTGTCCCCCGGGCTGGCCGCGCTGGTCTACGGACTGTCACAGTTCGGTGAGGCGGGGGGCGGTACGCGGGCGGTCCTGGGACTCGGCCTCGGCGCCGCGCTCGTCGCGGTCTTCGTCACGCACTCGCTGCGCCGGGGCACCGGCGCCCTGATCGACGTGGGTCTCTTCCGCGACAGAGGGCTGACCACCTCCGCGGCGTCCCTGTTCCTCTACTCCGTCGGGGTCTTCGGTGTGCTGCTGCTGGTGCCGCTGTACTCGCAGAGCGTCCCGGGAACGGGCGTGCTGGACGCGGGCCTCCTGATCGCCCCGATGGGCGTGGGCGCGATCGTCACCATGCCGCTGGCCGGACGGCTCACCGACCGGCTCGGCGCCCGGCTGCCCGGGGTGGCGGGCATCGTGACCGTGCTCGCCGGGACCCTCGCCTGCGCCGTGATCGGCCCGTCGGCCGCCGCGCTCTTCGTGATCGGCCTCGGGCACGGTCTCGTCACCCCGTCGATCATGGCCTCGGCCTACCGCACCCTGCCCAGGGCGGCCGTTCCGGGTGCCGCGACCGCCTCGCAGATCGTGATCAGGGTGGGCAGCGCGCTCGGCGCCGCCGTGACCGCGGTCGTCCTGCAGGCGCTGACCCGTTCGTACGGCACCGCCGCCTTCTCCGGTGGCTTCACCTGGACTCTGGTGATCATCGCCGTGGCCCTGGTGCCCGCCCTGGTGATCCCCCGCCACCGACCGGCGTGACAGTTCCGTGAACGGTCAGCCGGACAGAGCCCCGGGGATGCGGTCGAGGATGGGGTACGGCATGAGCCCGTAGGCGTAGAAGTCGACCGCGTCCGCCCCGGCGACCTTGGCGGCCCTGACCTTGGCGGCCAGCCGTTCCGCCGAGTCGGTGTCCGGCATTCCGGGCCGGAGCACCGCCCGCAGCTCCTTGCCCGTGGAACGACGGTAGGCCACCAGGTCGTCGGCGACGCGCTCGGCGTCGCGGGCGTAGGCGAGCACTCCGAGCGAGGGGACCAGGTCACCCAGGGCGACCAGGTCGACGCCGAGTTGCCAGGAGTCGTGCGCGGACAGCCCGGAAGGGGGGAGACCGTCCATGTAGCCCTTCGCCGCGCCGGTCGCGTCGAGGAAGACGAACCTGGTGCCCTCCGCGGTGACCGCGGCGGAGACCTCGGAGACCAGCGAGGTCACCACCTCGGAGCGGGCCCGAGCGTAGGAGACGACCTCGGGCCCCGCGTAGGCGGTCAGCGCCGCCCTGGTCACCTCGCCCTGCGCGGGCGGGTCGCCGTCGAGGACACCGCCCACGATCCTGGCGCACTCCTCCCTGGCGACCTCCGCGTTGACACCGAGGTCCGCGGCGCGGCGGATACAGAAGTCGCAGAAGCACAGGCCCAGAAGGAAGACGTCCATCGGCCCGAGCGGCACGAAGCAGCGGTCGTTGTGGTAGCCGCAGCCGAAGGTGCCGAAGTGCAGCGCCTCGGCGACCACACTGTCCACCCCCTGCCTGGCCACGGCCCTGCCGAGCGCCACCGCGTAGCGGCGCACGTCGGGGTTGGAGGGGCACAGCTCGGCGGGCGAACCCCGGTCGCCGAAGCAGTTGCGCACGGTGACGTCGGGGTTGGCCAGGCCGAGTGTGGTGTTCTCCAGGAAGACGGTCCAGCCGTGCAGCTTCAGGCCCCGCTCCGCGGTGGCCAGACGCAACGCGGTCAGGGGCTCCTCCTCGGCACCCGCCTGCACAGGCGGGACGAGGCGGAGCCCGTCGAACAGGTCGGCCGGCGGAAGGAAGTGGACGCCGTCGTCACGCACGGTCACCCGGGGGCGGCCGTGCGGGGTGACGTCGCGAGCGCGGTGATAGGCGGCGGCGACGGTCACGCCCGCCACGCCGTACCCGGTGACCCGGTCGAGGACCGCCTCAAGGCCCTCACCCCGCACGTCCTCGACGTAGACGTATAGCGAGCTGTCCAAACCGCCGCCTTCCCACGCAGTCGGTCAGACTCTAACGTGCCTTGTAAGCGACGAAGTCGATCTCGACGAGGATGTCCATCAAGTCGGAGCCGACGGTCGTACGGACCGGGTACGGCTGGGTGAAGTACGACTTGTACACCTCGTTGTAGGCGGCGAAGTCCCGCTTCAAGTGCTGAAGGTGGACGGTCGACTTGACCACGTCGTCGAACCCGAGACCGTGGGCCGCCAGGATCGCGCCGAGGTTGCGCATCACCTGGTGGGTCTGCTCGGCCACGTCGGTGCCGACGACCTCACCGGTCTTGGGGTCGAGCGGGCCCGCGCCGGAGGTGTAGACGAAGTCACCGACCACGAGGCCCTGTGAGTACGCCCCGACCGGCGCGGCGCCCTCGTCCGTCCGCAGTTCCTGCTTGCCACTCATGTCACAACTCCTTAGGAGACTCTCTACGACAACGACAGAACGTCAGAAATAGGTCGTGATCAGATCGACGACCGTGTGGTCGTCGTCCACGACCGGGATGACCCGCCACTTGTCGAAGGCGGTGCACGGGTGGGAGATGCCGAAGGAGACCAGGTCTCCGGGCTTCACCGTCGAGTCCGGCGTGAGCCGCAGGATCGCGTGCTGGTCCTGGACCTTGAGCACGGTCGCGCCCTCGACGGCCCCCTTGGGCACCGGCAGCCCCTCGTCGAAGGGGGCGTCCCGCTTGCCGAAGCCCACCACGGCCAGACCGGGTTCGGGCACACTCAGCACGTACGCCCACACCTCAAGCGCCGCCCGCAGTTCCCCCTCGATCCGGTTGTACGGCGTGCGCTCGCGGTAGTAGCCGTCGTCGTGGGAGACGTAGGCGCCGCTGCGCAGCACGACCCTGGCCTGGCAGGTGGCCAGCTCCCTGCCGATCACGTCGAACCACTGGCTGCCGCCGACCGACAGGATCGGGTCGCGCACCCGCAGGTGCTCCAGCGCCTCGACCAGCCTGCCGAGGTAGGCGCGCACCTCCTGCGCGTTCCCCAGCCCGCCCTCGTAGCCCGCGACGCCCACCAGTTCGACGCCGGACGCCTCCTGGGCCGCCGCGGCGACCTCAAGGAAGTCGGAGAGCGTACGGCAGCCCGCCCTGCCGCCCTCGTGTCCCAGCTCGACCAGCACCTGGAACGGCCTGCCGCCCGCGTGCCGGGAGAGTGTCTCGACACCGGCGACCGAGTCCGCGAAGCAGAGGAACTCGAACGACGGGTCCTGGTCCAGCTGGGCGGCGATCGCGTCAAGGCCCGCGGGGTCGAAGACCTGGTTGGCGATGAGGACGCGTGACACGCCGAACTCGCGCAGGGTCAGCGCCTGGCTCGGGGTCGCGACCGCCAGCCCCCACGCGCCCGCCTCAAGCTGGGCTCTGACCAGCTCCGGCGACATGGTCGTCTTGGCGTGCGGGGCGAGGAGCAACCCGTGGTCGGCGGCGAATCCCGCGAGTGTGGCGATGTTGTGTTCGAGCGCGTCACGGTTGGCCACCATCACGGGGAAGCTGAAGGCTCCCCCGAACAGTGAGGACCCGACCGCCCGACTGGGATCGACGATCCCCTTCACGTGTTACCCCCTTCGCTTCCCTTGCTGGACCCTATCCGTCAGGGTCTGATCGCCCTTCCGGGGGTGGCCCCGGTGAGCGTTCCTCCGGCGAGCACCGCGACTCCGGAGACGAGGACGTCGTCGACACCGGCCGCGGGGACGCGGGGGTCGGCGTAGGTGGCCAGGTCCTGGACGCGGGCGGCGTCGAGAACGACGACGTCGGCCACCTGACCCGCGCGGATCAGGCCCCTGCCGGTCAGGCCGAAACGCCGGGCGGGGTGGGAGGCGAGATGGACGGCGGCCTGCTCCAGGGTCAGGTCACCGGTGTCGCGGACGTGGTGGCCGAGCATGCGGGCGAAGGCCCCGTAGCCCCTGGGGTGCGGATGCCCTCCGACGTAGATGCCGTCGGAACCACCGGTGTGGGCGGGATGCCGCAGGATCGCGCGGACCGACTCCTCCCCTTCCGGTCCCTCGTCGGGGCGGGCCATCACGCACCCGGCCTCAAGGCGGGTCGCGACCAGGATCGCGCGGCAGAACTCACCCGGTTCCGCGCCGGCCCGCTCCGCCGCCTCGGGCAGCGTCAGCCCCTCCGCCCACTCGGCCCCCGGGACGTGCGAGAGGGTGATCCTCGGCCAGATCGTCTCGTCCCACTCGATCCGCTCGGACTCCAGCAGACTGAGCGCCCTGTCCGTGTCGGCGGCCGGAATCCACGACGGCAGCGCGACCATCGCCAGGATCGTGCTGCCCCGCAGGTAAGGATAGGTGTCGAAGGTGACGTCGAGACCTTCGTCGCGCGCCCGGTCGACCATCGGCAGCAGGGTCGCCGCCGGACCGTGGTAGTGCGAGACGTGCACGGCGGCGCCCGAGCGCCTGGCGATGTCGGTCACCTCGGTCATCCCGGTCGTGGCATTGACGCCGTAGCCGCGCATGTGCGTGACGTACGGCAGAGCGCCGAGGGGCGCGCAGAGCGCGGCCAGCTCGGCGGCGTCCGCGTAGCGTCCCGGGGCGTACTCCAGGCCCGTGGAGAACCCGGCCGCCCCCTCGGACAGGCCGCGCTCGACCCGGGCGAGCATGGCGGCGAGCTCGTCGGCCGACGCCGCCCGTTCCGCGGCGCCCATCACGTCGTAGCGGATCGTGCCGTGCGGCAGCAGGTAGACGGTGTTGAGCGCGCTCGCCCCGTCGTAGCCCGCCAGCAGCTCCGCCACGCTCAGCGGGCCCTCCGCGTGGGGGTGGGCGCCGTTGACCGCGGCGAAGTAGCGGGTGGCGTAGGCGAAGGTCTCGGGGGTCGAGGTGGGGGCGAAGGACAGGCCGTCCTGACCGAGGACGAAGGTCGTCACGCCCTGGCGCAGCGCGGCGAGCTGCACCTCCGGGTCGAAGACGAGGGCGTCGCCGTGGACGTGGCAGTCGATCAGACCGGGCATGACGTGGCGCCCAGAGGCGTCGATCACCGTCGCGGCCTCCGCCCCCGTCAGTCTGCCGACCGCGGTGATCTCGCTCCCGGTGATCCCGACGTCCGCCAGAAAGGCCGGGGCGCCGGTTCCGTCCAACACCCAGCCGTCTCTGATCAACACATCAAAGGACATGCTCGGATTCAATCATTGAAGAGGGATTCCGTGCATCTTCGAGCGTTCCAGCCGTCCGGGGGTGACTCGCCGTGACGCCGGAGGCGGTCGGCGAGTCCCCGCCGGAATCAGTCGTACGGCCCCCGGGAGGAGGTGGTCGCGCACTCAGGGCCGGAGAGCACCGGGCGTTCGGCCAGCAGATCCCTGGCCCGCTGGCGGGCGAGGTTCCATCCGTTCCACGGGTCGGGGGCCGCGAGGTCGTTGGCGGCGACCACGTCCCGCAGCACACAGCTGCGCATCGGCTCGGGCAACCGGTCGAGCGCGGGTACGGCCTCCGCCCCGAGGTCGCCCAGGTAGGCCTGGTCGAGCCGTTCGACACCCCGGATGGCGACCTGGGTCTCGGCGACCCGCAGGTCGGGGTTCCACACGGCGAACGCCAGCAGCGCGACCCCGGTCATCATCACCATCGCCCTGGGCAGCCATCCCGCGTGGCCACGCCGGGTGAGCCGTACCGCCCCCGCGGCCAGGACCAGCACGAAGACGGCGCCCAGCCACCAGATCGCCGCCTCGACCGAGGCCCGCAGCCGGGAGAAGCCGTAGGCGTCGACGTAGAGGTCGAGACGGTGCAGCGCGGAGGCCAGGACCACCAGGGTCAGCGCGCAGAGCAGGCCGAGCAGGCCGGCCATCAGCCACCTCTCACGCCCCCCGAGATCGACCAGGACCGAGGCCGCCGCCACGATGGCCAGCACGAACACGCTGACGATGACGAGTTGGAAGAACCCTGACCTGGCGTACTCGGCGTAGGTCAGCCCCACGGCGGAGACCACCCACCGGGTGCTGCCGAACAGCACGGTCAGCTGCATCCCCACGAACACGGCGAACAGCAGGTTGAGAGCGACCAGCGGAGGCACCCACAGGCTCCGGCCGACCGTGAGCCGCAGCGTGGGAACCCTCGGTTCGGCCACGGGACGCAGGCCGACCAGCACCGCCGCGGCGACCAGCACCCCGAAGACCGCGAACAGCACGATCCGCACCGGCATCGACGCCGCCCAGTCCTGCGCCAGCAGAATCCGTTCGACGGCGTCGGCGAAGACCGCGTCCGCCGAGACGAACAGCCCGCCGAACAGCAGTACGAGCACCAGGCTCAGCCCGACCCCGACCAGCGCGGGCACCACTCGTCTGCGCAGGGACGCCCCCTTGACCGACTCCGCGAGGAACCACGGCACGGGCGGTAGCGCGATCAGCACCGAGGCGGCGCCCCTGACCACCCCGAGCCAGCCGCGTCCCACCCCCGACAGGGCGAGGGCGGCCAGCAGGAACCCGGCCAGCAGGAGCGAGGCGACCAGCCAGTCCGAGTCCCTGAACACCGCGACCGTGACGAGTCCGTACGCGACCACCCCCAGTCCTGCCGACCACGGTGTGATCCGGTGCCGGGCGACCGGCAGAACCGCCACACCCATGGCGACGGCGACGAGCACGAACCCCAGCCCGATCCGGCTGTACGGCAGGGCCAGCGCCGCGACGAGGCCGACACAGGCGCCGGCGGCGAGCATCCAGCGGGGGGTGGCGGGCAGTTCGGGCCTGGGGAACAACGGCGGGGCCACATATCCCCCCGGCGGCCCTCCCGAGCCCTTTCCCGAAGGACCCCCGAAGGGGCTTCCCGGAGAACTTTCCGACGTCCCTCCCGGGAGGCCTTCCAGCGTGCCGTCCGGGGAACCTCCCGAGGAGCCCGTCCCCCGCTCGCCACCGGTGGTTTCCCGCGTGGCGCCGGTCGCTCGCGCGCCCCACGGCCCGCTGCCGTGCCCCGCCGGCCTCGGTATGACGGGACGCTCCGGGAGGCTTCCCGCGGCCCTGGCGTAGGAGTCGGTGATCCCGAGCACCGTGCCGACGAACCCGCCGCCCAGCGTGATCAGGAAACCGGCCAGCGCCCCCAGCAGCGGGCTCATCGAGGCGATGATCAACCCCGTGACCACCCCGCAGACCAGTCCGGCGATCCCGCCGCCGAAAAGTCCGGCGAACGCCCCCGCCCAGTTGCGAGGCGGCCGGGACCGACGGGGGACCCCCGGCATCGGCCCCCACGCGGCGGACCGATACGACCCGCCCACCGCGGGTCTCCGCTCGGAGGACAGATGCGACTCGCCTGCCCTCGGCTGCTCACGCGCTGAGGACTCGCTCACCACCGGCCCGTTCGCCGAGGACGGGTGCGGTTCACCCGGGGCCGACGGCTCCACCGCCCCGGGCTCGGTCCTCCGGGGAGGTTCACCGTCTCCTTCGGCGTACCGCGCGAATCCGGCTGCGCCGGCACTTTCCCTGGGTCCGGCCAGACCACCCTCGACGGCATCGGAGAGCTTCGCGTTCTCACCGGTTCCCCCGGCCCGGTGGGCGGGCCCGGCGGACTTGCCGGATTCCGTGATCTCCGGCGACCCCGTCCCCTCGGAGGAAGGCACGGCTTTCCCGGCCTCGTCCGAATCGCCGTGTTCCCGAAGCGCCTCAACCCCCGAGTCCCCGGTGGATTCCGCCGTCTCAGGGAGCCGTGGGCCTTCCCCTCGCGCCTTGGCGGGGTTGCCGGGCGTTTCGGATCCTGCGATCTCCCGAAAACCAGATCCCTCGACGGGCGCCTCGTCCTGGGAGAGCCGGGCGCCCCCCGTGGCACCGGTACGGCCGGTGGCGTCAGCCGGTCCGCGCGACGCCCGGGTGAGGGTCGAGGCCGAAGAACTTTCCGGAAGGTCGACCACGACACGGCAGCCCCCGCCGTCCTCGACGTGGATGCAGCCGCCGTGCAGCTCGACGATCTCCTTGACGATGGCCAGCCCGAGGCCTGCGCCGCCCACGTCCGCCGCCCGCCCGGCGTCCAGCCGGGAGAAGCGCTCGAACGCCCGAGCCCGGTCCTCCTGCGGGATGCCCGGCCCCTGGTCGGTCACGCGCAGCCGTACGCCGTTCTCCCGTGGGGCGGCTCCGAGCACCACGACCCCGCCCGCGGGGCTGTGCCGTACCGCGTTGTCCAGCAGGTTCGCCAGCACCTGCGCCAGCAGGTCGGGGTCGGCGTGGGCGCTCAGGCCCGCGGGCACCTCACAGCGGGCGGTGACGCCCTCCCTGGCGAGTACGGCTTCGCGCAGCGCCTGTTCGCACAGCGGCCGGAGCTCGACCTCCTCAAGCTCGATCGGCCTGGCCCCGGAGTCGAGACGGGACAGGTCGAGAAGCTGGGCGACCAGTCTGCCGAGCCGCTCCGTCTGGGACAGGGCGGTTCCCAGCGTGACGGGGTCGGGCGTCGAGACGCCGTCGACCACGTTCTCCAGGACCGCCCTGAGCGCGGTGATCGGTGTGCGCAGCTCGTGGCTGACGTTGGCGACCAGCTCGCGCCGCTGCCGGTCGACCTCGCCGAGGTCGGCCGCCATCGCGTTGAAGGCACGGGCGAGTTCGCCGACCTCGTCACGTGAGGTGGCGGCGACGCGCAGACCGTAGCGGCCCTTGGCGATGGTCTGCGCGGCGGCGGCCATCTCACGCAGCGGTTTGGTCATCCCCCGGGCGAGCAACTGCATCATGACCAGGGCGAACGCGACGGCGACCGCGACGCGGACGTTGCGCGGATATCCGGCGTTGATGCCGACCTCGTTGGCGACGAACGCCGCGGCGACGGCCAGCAGCATGACCATGCCGATCTTGACCTTGATCCTGCCGAGGAAGTCGAGGGGTCTCAATGGGGCCCGTCCGTTGGTCGAGTGGTGGCGGTTCGGAGGATTTCCGGTACTGAAAGAGGAGCGGGTCAGTTACGGACGAGGGCGTAGCCCACTCCGTGGACGGTCCTGACCACGCCGGGGCCGAGTTTGCGGCGCAGCGCGCGCACGTGGCTGTCGACCGTCCGGGTGGCGGCAGCCTCGGAGAACCCCCAGATGTCGGCGAGCAGCCGTTCACGTTCGTACACCTGGCCCGGCCGCTCGGCGAGACGGCACAGCAGGTCGAACTCGGTCCTGGTGAGCTGCGCCTCCGCTCCCCGCACGTAGACCCGCCGCTCCGCGGTGTCGATCTCGACGTCACCGACCCGGATGACCGTGTCCTCGACGGCGAGCTGGGAGGCCCGCTCCACCCGGCGCAGCAGCGCGTGCACCCGCGCGACCAGTTCGCGCATGCTGAACGGCTTGGCCATGTAGTCGTCCGCGCCGACCCCGAGGCCGACGAGCAGGTCGGTCTCCTCACCCAGTGCGGTCAGCATGAGCACGGGCACCGGCCTGGCGGCCTGCATCCTGCGGCAGACCTCCAGGCCGTCGAGGCCGGGCAGCAGCCGGTCGAGCACGACCACGTCGGCCCCGGCCCTGGCGTAGGCCGTGAGCGCCCCCTCCCCGTCACCCACGACCTGGACGTCGAAGCCCTCGGCCGTCAGCCGGTGCCCCACGGCCCGCGCGATCGTCTCGTCGTCCTCCACCACGAGGACACGTCGTTGTTGGGGGGATGTCATGCCTCGCAGCGTAAGGGGGCCGCGTGCAGATCACCTGTGATGAATTGTGAAGGTTTCGCGCACTCCGCCCGGCCCCCTGACCGACTTCCGGCGCCCCGAGCGTCTCGGACATCTCTGATATCTCCGACATCACGGCCAGAGGGCGCGGGCGTGGCCGGAACTACATGAGCACCATCCGGTGGCCGGTGACGCGGTAACCCAGCCGGGCGAACGAGGCGGCCATGGGGACGTTGCCCAGGTCGGTGTTGTCGTAGACCTGGGGCTCGCCCTCCGCGGCGAAGATGTGCAGCGCCTCGGTGACCAGATCGCCGGAGTAGCCGTGGCCACGGTGCGCGGGATCGACCCCGACGTAGCCGACCGTCGCCGAGCTGTCGTTGCGGGTCGGCATCACGACGCCGACCAGCGCTCCGGACGCGTCGTGAGCCAGGCGCCAGCGGGAGCGCCCGCCGGGATACCCCGCGAGCGCCGTGAGGGTCTCCCTCGCCGTCGCCTCGGCCCCCTTCTCGGCGCTGGTGCGCCGGTCCCAGGAGTCGAGACTGTCCCCGGCGACCCTGGCGAGCAGGCCGAGCACGGTCTCGTCGTCGTCTGCCGGGGTGAAGGTGAGACGGACCGACCTGGGTGGCAGACCGTACTCGGGAAGCCAGCGCAGGTTGAGCCGTTCGACGGTCCTGCGCCAGCCCAACCGCTCGGCGGCGTCGATCCGGTCGGTCGCGTCCGCCAGCGCGTCCGGCTGCTCCTGCCAGCCGACGGGCAGGAACAGGTGGTACTCGGGCCGGGTGTCCCCTTCGGGAAACAGCCCCGTAAGGGCGGCCTCCAGCAGGGCGGCGCCCGTCTCGACCCGGTCGTCACCGTGGCCGGGGTCGAACCAGTCGAGAAAGGCCGGACGGTCGGAACCCTCAGGGGCCCAGAAGGCCGCACGCGCGACCACCTCGTCGCCACGCGACGCGACCCAGACCCACCCCGACCGGTAGCCGAGCTCCTCGAAGGGCCGGGGACGCAGGCCGACTCCCGATGCGGGCACCGGACCGTAGCGGTGGAACAGGGGGAACTCGTCCGCCTGGAGCGGACGGAACAGCAGATCGGACATGTGAAACTCCAGAAAGCATGTGCGCCTCCCGGATCTCAGGTGGTCTGCCACCCAAGACGGGGACGCGTGATCAGATCGGTGGGCATCTGTTCCTCACTCCTTTCTTTCCAGGGCCGGCCTCCTGAGGACCGGCGGGCAGACGTTAACCGGCCGAGCGACCCGCGCTCAACCGGATAAACCGGCCTCCGAGCGGGGTGCAGCCGCCTCCCCGGAACCGTCACCGTGGGCATCACGCCGACAGAATGGCCCGATCCGGGAACGGCCGTCGGCACCGAATCCCGTTCTGTGGATAACTCCGCACCCCGTGCGCGGCCACCTTTCGTTTCAGCAAGTCCTCATTCATTGGTTCATATGGCGCTAAGTGGCTATGTTGCTGTCCGCGATGGGACGGCGAACGGGGTGGGTGGGATCGACACTCAAGTGCTAGCGGGCCGCTATCGGCTGCTCAACCCCCTCGCTGAGGGCGACACGGGGGCGGTCTGGCTCGCCGCTGACGAGATGCTCCGCCGTGACGTGGCGGTCAAGGAGGTACGGCTCCCGCCGGGCCTCGACCCCGTCCGGCGGCAGGAGGCGTGCGCCTCCGTTCTCAGGGAGGCCAACCTGGCCGCCCGCCTCAAGCACCCCTCGATCGTGACCGTCCACGACGTGGTGATCGAGCACGAGCGTCCCTGGCTCGTCATGGAGCTGTTGTCCGGAGCCTCCCTTGAGGAGACCGTCAGCAGACGGCAGCCGCTGCCTGTGCACCAGGTCGCCAGGGTCGGCGTGGGAATCCTCAGCGCGCTGGCCGCCGCGCACGCCGCCGGGGTCGTACACCGGGACGTCAAGCCGGGCAACGTCTTCCTCACCCGCACCGGGCGGGCCGTACTGACCGACTTCGGCTTCGCGGCGGTCGAGGGAGAGGAGACGGCCGGACGCACCGGCCAGCTGATCGGCTCCCCCAACTACATCGCCCCGGAACGCCTGCGCGGCGAACGCGGCGGCCCCGCCTCCGACCTGTGGTCGCTGGGCGCGACACTCTACTTCGCCGTCGAGGGAACACCCCCGCACCCGGCGGAGAGCCCCGTGGCGGCGATCGGCCGGGTGCTGACCGACCCCGCCAGACCTCCCGAGCGGGCGGGGCATCTCGGCCCGCTGCTCATGCGGATGCTCGCCCCCAGGGCCGAGGAACGGCCCTCCTTCGAGGAGGCCGCCCGCATCCTGCAGGAGATCGCCCTCGGCCGCCCCGGCGCCGAGGTGGCCGTCGTCTCCCCCGCCCCCGAGTCCCTCCCCCCGGCGGAACCCGAGGCGGCGCCCGTCCCCGCGGGCAACCGCGGGCGCACCCTCGTGTGGGCGGCCGTCGAGGTCACGGCGGTCGTCGCGGTCATCGCGGCGACCACGGGGGTGGCCCACTTCGCCTTCGGCCGTACGGTCCAGCAGGGGCCGCCCAGGCTCAGCGAGAAGCCGGGCGCCTTCACCGTCCCGGTGGACCTGTGCGAGCTGATCTCCGCGGCCGACGTCAAGAAGCTCCTGCCCGTCGTGAAGGCCCCGGGCAAGCCGACCAACCAGGGAGGCTGTGAGTGGATGAGCCCCGGAATCGGCCTTGACGTCCAGCCCGCTCCCCCCGGCAAACAGTGGGGCAAGAGCCCACGCCAGGCCCACGAACTCTTCGTCAACCAGCGCAACGGCACACTGCCCAGCGGGCAGATCGGGTGGGGCTGGTCCGAGATCGGGGCGGCCATGCACTCGGCCAGGACCACGGGGCCTCTCACGGTCAAACCCGTGGGGGACGAGGCGTTCGGCTACGACCTGTACGACAACAGGAAGACCGGCAGGCTCGAACAGAGCCACGTGGTCCTCCGCGTCGACAACCTGGTCCTCGACGTCACCTACACGGTGGTCAACGGTTCCAAGGACGGTCCCGCGATCCAGGCGGGCGCCCACACCGCAGCGACCTGGGTCGCGCAGGCACTGAACAAGCAGAAAGCGAGAGGATGAACCGTCCAGACGTCCCGGACTCGCAGGGCAGGCGCTCGGGCAGGCACGCGGTGAACGCGCCCGGTTCCGCGGTGCTCGAACAGTCCTCACTGGAGCAGGTGGTCGAGCGGGCCGGACCGTTGACCCCTCAGCAGGCCGCCACCATCGGCCTGGCCGTACTGGACCAGCTCGTGGCCGTGCACAACCGGGGGATGCTCCACGGTGACGTGCGTCCGGGTTCGGTGCTGATCGGCCCCCGTGACCATGTCACCCTCGCGACGCCCACCCTGCGTTCCCCGGCGTTCACCGCCCCCGAGGGGGTGACGGGGCCCGCGGCCGACCTGTGGTCACTCGGCGCGACCCTCTACACCGCCGTCGAGGGACGCGCTCCCTCGCCCGGCGGGTCCCTGGACAACGCGGGGATGCTGGGCTCGGTGTTGTTCGCGCTGCTCTCCGGCGACCCCGCCCAGCGGCCCGAGCCCGGGGTGCTGCGCAACACCCTGCTCGACCTGTCCCGCAACGGCGGCCACACCCCGTTGCCGCCGGTCCGCGCGGACGCGGTGCCTCCGCCGTCCCCCTGGGCGGCCTCCACGCCCTTCCCCGCGGATCTCCCGACGATCCCCCCGGCCTCCTCCTACCCCTCGGACCCGTTCTCCTCCGGCCCCCTCTCCTCCGGGGCGTTCACCTCGGGACCCTCGGAATCCTTCACCTCGGGCCCTTCGAGGGCGTTCGCCTCAGGCCCCTCGGAGGCGTTCGCCTCGGGACCGTCGGAGGCGTTCGCCTCGGGACCGTCGGAGGCGTTCACCTCAGGGCCCTCCGAGGCGTTCTCCTCAGGCCCCTTCACCTCGGGCCCGTTCAGCTCGGACCCGTTCTCGTCAGGACCGTCGGGGCCGTCAGGGCCGCCGGGACCGCCGCGCCCTCCAGGGGCGTCAGGAGCCCAGGAAACACTGGAACCAACAGGACAATCAGGACCGTCCAGTCCCCAAGAACACTCCCAGAACGGCCCTGAGAACAGCCGTCAGGCCGAGACACGACCCGGGCCCCAGCCTGAGCCACTGTCTGAACCACTGCCCGAACCACCGACCGGAGCGGTACGCGAAGCAGCGCCCGGAGCGCCGTCGAAACCGCTGGCCGAACTGCTGGCCGGGCCGCCGCCGGAGTCACCGCCGCAGTTCGAAGGGGCCATCCCCACCTCGCCCTTCCCGAACCAGCCCCAGAACCCGCATCCCCAGCCGCAGACCCCGGCACCGCGGCCCCCTGCGCCCCAGGCTCAGCAGGTCCAGGCCCAGCAGATCCAGGTCCAGCAGCCCCAGCAGGCACCCGCCCCGCGTGAGCCGGTTCCGGTGTCGCCGATCCAGGAGAGCGCGACGCGACCGCCCACATCGGCGCGGCGTTCCTCCGGGGTGCTCGTGCCCCGCCCGATCGTCGGGCTGACCGGCGGGTTGCTCCTGGCCATGGCGGTCACCATCGGTGTCCTGCTCTCCCAGCGGATCGGCGCCCCCGTCGAGGCCGAGGCCCGCGCCCCCGGTCCCGGCGGCGCTCTTTTCGCCTCCGCGCCCAGGGCGTGCAGCCTGCTGGACGACAAGCAGGCCGCCGAGGTCGTGCCCGGCTTCCGTAGCTCCGAGGTCGAGCCCTCCTCCTGCGACTGGCTCGCCTCGCTCGACCTGCACAAACCGGGCGTCGAGAAGTTCGACCTCAGCGTACGGCTGGTCGCCCAGAAGCAGGACGCCTCCGGGGTGGCACGCGCCAAGCAGTACCTGTCCGGAAAGCGGCAGGACATCCTGGAGAAGATCAAGGTGCTCACCCCCAAGCCCACGACGCCGAAGGCCCTCCAGGGAGTCGGTGAGGAGGCCTTCAGCACCGGGGTCTTCAACCAGTACAACCTGTACGGCGGGGCGTACCGGGTCACCGTGGTCCTCCGGATCAGCAATCTGGTCGCGGAGATCGACTACAGCCGGTACGGCGTCAAGAACGACTCGGACGGCCAGATCGCGGCGGGCGCGGAGAAGGTCGCCCGCTGGCTCAGCACCTCTCTGAAGACCAATGGCTGACCAGGCGCCGCCCGTGCTCGCGGGCCGTTACCGTGCGCTCGACCGGCTGGGCGCGGGCGGGATGGGGGTGGTCTGGCGGGCCAGGGACGAGCTGCTGCACCGCGAGGTCGCGATCAAGGAGGTGCTGCTCAACCGGAACCTGACCGAGGCCGAGCGGGTGGAGGCGTACGAACGCACCCTCCGCGAGGCCAGGGCGGCGGCCCGGCTGAGCCACCCGTCCATCGTGGCGGTGCACGACGTCATCGCCCAGCAGGGGCGCCCCTGGATCGTGATGGACCTCGTCCGGGGCCGTTCCCTCGACCGGGTGATCCGCGCCGAGGGACCGCTGCCGCCCCGGCGGGTGGCCGCGATCGGGGTGGCGGTGCTCGACGCGCTGACCATGGCGCACGGCAGGGGCATCATGCACCGCGACGTGAAACCGGCCAACATCATGCTCGCCGACGACGGCGGGGTGCTGCTGACCGACTTCGGCATCGCGACGGTCGAGGGGGACGCCCAGCTGACCTCGGCGGACTCGCTGGTCGGCTCCCCCGGGTACATCGCCCCCGAACGGCTGCGCGGCGACGACAGCCCCGCCGCCGACCTGTGGTCCCTGGGCGCCGCGCTCTACGCCGCCGTCGAGGGGCGGGGGCCGTTCCAGCGGGGTGTCCCGGTGGCGACCCTGGGCGCGGTGCTGACCGAGCCGACCCCGTTCCCCGCCCGCGCGGGGGACCTGGCTCCGGTACTGCTGGCCGTACTGGAGAAGGATCCCCGGCTGCGGCCCGGTGCGGCGATGCTCCGTACGGCGTTGCAGCGGGTGGCGCAGGGGCTGCCCGCGGGCCCGCTGACCCCCGCCGAGCCGGTCACCGAACCCGGTGGAGCCTCGCGGCGGGCGGGGCGGATCAGGACCGGGTGGCTCGTCGGAGGCGGGACCGCGGTCGTGGCGGCCGGGATGACGACCGCCGTACTGCTGGCCACCGGGGGCACGGCGACGCCCTCCCCCTCGCCGTCCCCGTCCGGGACGACGGCGGAGGCGGGCGCGGGGCGGTTCTCGGCGGATCCCGACCCGTGCTCCATGCTCGAACCCGCCCAGGTCCGCACCCTCGGCCCCACCTCGGCCCCGTTCTTCGTCAAGGCCAAGGGGGACGAGGAAGCGTACTGCAGCTGGTCCGACCCCTCGGACGGCCCCGCGCTCAGGGTGCGGTTCGCCCGTAAGACCCCGGTCTCCGGGAAAACGGCGCCGGAGGTCGCCCACGCGTTCTTCGTCGCCGAACGCGTCAAGTCCAAGGCCGACGAGGGGACCTCCCCCGTCGGCTGGGTCGGCCCGCTGCGCGATGTGAACCGGGTCGGCGCCGAGGCGTTCGCCTACGACATGGGCGTCCTCGACCAGGCGCACGCCGTGATCCGCTTCCGGATCAGCAATCTGCTGGTCGAGGTCAGCCTGTCGGAGAAGGCCAAGCGGGTGAGCCCCGAACTGCGCGCGCGGAGCCTTCGCGCCGCCAGATTCGCCGCCGAGGAGCTGAACAGCCGTGACTGACGTGTCCCCCGATCCCGGTCTGCTGGCCGGGCGTTACCGGCTGCTCGAACGCCGTGACCACACCGGCACCTCGTGGCGGGCCCGCGACGAGCTGCTCGGCAGGGAGGTCACGATCGCCGAGGTACGGCTGCCGCCTCCCGGCCCCGTCCGTGACCGGCTCCTCGCCCAGATCCGCGCGGCGGCCGACCTCAGGCACCCCGGGGTCACCACCCTGCACGACGTGATCTCGGCCCCCGACCGGATGTGGCTGGTCGCCGAGGCGGTGACGGGCCGTTCGCTGGTCCAGATCGTCAGGCACGAGGGTCCGCTTCCCCCCGAGCGGGCGGCCGAGGTGGGCCTGCGCGTGCTGGACGCGCTGAACGCCGCCCACGAGCGGGGCGTCAACCTGGCCGCGACCCCCGACACGGTGGTGCTCGCCGCGGACGGCCGGGTCGTGCTGACCGGCATCCTGAACCCCTCCGGCGCCGACGAGATGCGGGATCTGGGCACCACCCTGTTCACCGCCATGGAGGGCAGGGCGCCGAGCACCGGGTCGGTAACCGTCCCCAGGATGGCGGACGGCTCGCCGCTCGCCGCCCCCTCCGACCTCACCGGCGGGGTGACCACGGGCTCGGGCGTGCTGGCGCCGATCGTCGAGGGCCTGCTCGCGGCCGACCCTTCCCAGCGTCCCGACGCGACCTCGGTCCGTCTCGCGCTCGAACAGGTCTCCCCCAAGCCCGCGAGGTCGCCTCTCCGGTCCCCGCTCGTCATCGCGGCCGTCGCGGCCGTGGTGCTCGCGGTCGCCGGAGGGGTCGTCTGGGGTCTGACCCGCTCCTCCGCGCCCGTGGTCGAGGTGGCGCCGTACGTGGACCCCGGGCCCTTCGCCGGGAAACCCGCCGCGAAGGGGCTCTTCACTGCCGAGCAGCTCGGGCGGCTCGGTGTGAGGACCGATCCGACCGGCCCCGACGATCACCTCATCTGGGGTACGGCGAACGACAACGACCCGGGGAACCTCAAGCGTCAGCTCGCCGTCGAGGAGAAGCTGTATCCGTCGGCGGCCGAGGCCTCCGAGGCACTCGCTCGCCGCGTGGCCACGGCCGCCAAGAAGCGGACGAACGACTACGGAAGCGCGCAGACTCCTCTGAGGCCCGTCGGTGGGCTGGGCAACGAGGCCGTCGTGGGCGAGGTCTCCGGGGGTGGTTACTCGGTGACCGTGATCGTCCGGGTCAACAACCTGCTGCTCTTCGTCCAGTACCAGAACTCCGCCGGTCCGGCCGACGAGGAGATCATGCGCAACGCCCTCACCGCGGCCAGGTGGGGGGTCGAGTCACTCACCCGGGGCCACTGATCCCGGCCGGGTCAACACGATATATCTCGGATGGAACCCGGGAGGGCGCCCACGCGTTGGACAGGAGACGCACAATGAACGACAGGCGGGGCGAGCGCTCCGCGTTCGGAGGATGTTGACGATGTCGCCGGTCCAGAAGTACCTGCTCGGCGCAGGCGCGGTGGTGTTCCTGTCGTGGCTGTTCCTGCCCGGTCTGCTGTTCACGCTCGTGGTCCTGGGCGTCATCGCCGCCCCGATCGTGGGCTACCTGATGCTCGACCCGTCGCAGCGCGCCAGGCTCAAGCGCGCCCGCAAGCGCGGCCTCGGACGATAGCCGGCGGACGGGCCGCGGCACCCCCGCGGCCCCGCCCGTCCATCAGGGCCGGCCATGAGAGGCCGGTCAGGCCGCCGCGAGCTCGGCCTCGACCCGCCGGGTGACCTTGCGCTCGAAGACGAACGACAGCAGCGGGACGGTGCCCGCGAGCATCACGCCCACGATGTACGGCCACGACCAGCGGGCCTTCATGCCCAGATTCATCGCGGCCACAAGATAGAGCATGTAGAGGAACCCGTGGATCGGGGAGACGACCCTCGACGGCCCGGCGATGTCGAAGCCGTACCTGAGCACGATGCACGTGACAAGGACGAGCAGCATCACGCCGACGACGTACGCCAGGATGCGAAAGGGCTTGAGGGCGGATTCCACGTCATCTACCTCGGTCTGGGAGTTCGGGACACTAAACGATATGTCGGCTTCCGCGGGCTTCAGGCCGCGGCGGGCTCGGGTTCCTGCTCCCGCTCCGCCGTACGGCTTCGCACCATGTCACGCAGGAAGTGCCACCACATGAAGACCGCGAAGAGACCGAAGATCCACCACTGGGCGGCGTAGGCGAGGTTGCGCCAGGAGAAGCCGCCGGGCTCGGTCGGCGGGGCGACGGCGACCGGCTTGACCGCCACGGCCGGGGCCGGACTGTGGGCGGTGGCGATCACGAACCCGTCCCGCAGCCTCACCCCGCGCCACAGGTTGACCAGCTCCGCCGACGAGACGGTGAGCACCTGCCCCTCGGGCAGCCTCTCACCCCCGCGCCGCACGCTGTCGGTCGCCTCCGAGGGCTTCAGGCGCCCCGTCACGGTCACCGTCCCCGACGGTACGGCTCCCGCCCCGGCGGCGGGGTCCGTGGCCCCGGGCACCCAGCCGCGCACGACCGGGACGGAGGTGCCGTCGCCGAGGTCGAGGGGGGTGAGCAGCCACGCCCCGCCGTCCCGTCCGGCGACCAGCAGCTGCCTGGAGGCGTCGTAAGTCCCCGAGGCGGTGACCCTGCGGCTGACCGCCTCGCTTGTCATGTGCCTGCCGGGCTGGGTGAGGGTCGCGACGGCGACCGGTGCGGGGTCCTGCGCCGCCTGTGGCCTGCCCGAGTCCTCGAACACCCCCAGCTGCCAGCGGCCGAGCAGCCCGCACACGACGAGCGCTCCGATCGCGAGCAGGTGGAGCACCAGCGCGCGAGGAGAGAACAGGGTCCGGAGCATGACACCACGCTATCCGCCCGACCCGGTGGTCCTGTCTTCAGCATCGCCCACCGAATACCCAAGCACCATGGATGCCTACGAAAGTGACATGAACCGGTAGTGACGCGGTCATGGATGTCGCTAGAGTCAGCCCCATGTCTGAACCTCAGATGGACCCTGCGGGCAACACCCAGCAATTCAAGGCGTTCGCCCAGCGTAACGAGCCCGAGGCCGCGCCCGCCGGGCGGTCGCTGCTCACCCCGATCCTGATCGTGGTCGGAGTCCTGATCGTGGCGGTCCTGGCCTTCCTCCTGTTCCGCTAGGGCCGCTCCTCCCGGGGCCACCCTGACAGAACGCAGCGCCGACGGCATTCGCCATCGGCGCGTTTCGCGTTCTCCGGGGCCGGGAGGTCGTCAGCGGCGCCCGCTCACCACCAGCGCACTGCCGCCCCCTCGCCTGACCGGCTCGGCGACGGCCTGGACCCTGCCGCCGCCGAGGAACTCAAGACCGGTCGCCGCGCCGATCTCCGGGTTCAGCACGAGGCTGTGACCCCTTGCCGTCAGTTCGGGGCCGTAGCGGTCGATGAAGCCCTGCTCCGCCTGGGTCTGCGCGGTGTTGCGCTGGGTGGCGCGCGGCGCGGCCAGCGCCTGGGGCAGCGTCATGCCGAAGTCCCAGCGGTTGACCAGGATCTGCAGCACGGTGGTGATGATCGTCGAACCGCCGGGCGAACCGACCGCCAGCAGCGGCTCACCGTTCCTCAGCACGATCGTCGGGGCCATCGAGGAGCGGGGCCGCTTGCCGGGACCCGGCAGGTTGGGGTCGCCGGGGGCCGGGCCGAAGGTGAAGTCGGTCAGCTCGTTGTTGAGCAGGAACCCCCGTCCCGGGACGACGATGCCGTTGCCGCCGGTGGACTCGATGGTGATGTTGTAGGCCACGACGTTCCCCCACCGGTCGGCCACCACCAGGTGGGTGGTCTCCGGCCCCTCTGCGGGAATCGGCTTCGCGCTCTCCTGCGATACGGCCCGGCACGCCCCGTAGGAGCCGTCCGGGTCACCGGGCGCGGCCGGGGCGGGGATCGCCCGCTCCCCGATCAGGCAGGCGCGCTCCTTGGCGAACCCCTCCGACAGCAGTTGCCCAAGCGGCACCCCGGGGATGTCGCCGACGTACTTCCCCCGGTCGGCGAAGGCCAGCTTGGAGGCCTCCAGATACTCGTGCGCCCCGACCCCGGGCAGGGCCTGCAGGATGTTGAGCGCCTCACCGACCGTCGAGCCTCCCGAGGAGGAGGGCGCCATGCCGTAGACGTCCATGCCCTTGTAGGTGACCTTGGTCGGCCGGCGTTCCACCGCCCGGTAGGCGGCCAGGTCGGACAGTTCCATCAGGCCGGGCCGTACGGTCCTGGTCGAGCCGGGGGTGACCGGCGGCCGTTTGACCGTGGCCACGATCTCGGCGCCGAGACGCCCGCCGTACAGCCAGGAGCCGCCGCGCCTGCCGAGCTGCCGGTAGGTCTCGGCCAGCTCCGGGTTGCGGAAGGTCGAGCCGACCGCGGGTGGCGCGCCCCCGGGGAGGTACAGCCTGGCGGTCGAGGTGAAGTCCTTGAACCGGGCGGCGTTCGACGCCGTCTGGTCGTGGAAGGTCTGGTCGACCGTGAACCCCCGTGAGGCGACCTCGATCGCGGGCCTGAGCGCCTGACCGAGCGAGAGCGTGCCGAACCGCCTCAGGGCCAGCTCCCACTGCGCGACGCTGCCCGGGACCCCGGCGGACAGGCCGCTGGTCACCGCGTCGTCGAACGGGACGCCCTCCAGCGAGGAGGACCGCATCGCCCTCGGCGCCGTCTCCCTGCCGTCGATGGTGTGCACCCTGCCGTGGCGGGCGTCGTAGTAGACGATGTAGCCGCCCCCGGCGAGCCCGGCCGAGTACGGCTCGGTGACGCCGAGCGTGGCCGCGCCCGCGACCGCGGCGTCGATCGCGTTTCCGCCCCTGCGCAGCACGCCGAGCGCGGCTCTGCTGGCGTCCAGGTCCACGGTCGCGACCGCGCCGCCGTACCCCTCGGCGACGGGTTGTTTCTCCTGCTGCGGGGCCGCGGTGGCGGGCCGTACGAGCAGGACGGAGCTTCCCGCCAGAATCGCGGCGGCGAGCACGGTTGAGCCTCGACTGATCATGTTGGCCTCCCGCAGCCCAGCTTGACTCAGTTGACCGCCCATGTCAGCCCCCCTCCTACGCCCGGCGGTGTAGTGCCGTCTGCCGCCGGGGGCGGACGCGCAGGTCAGGGCCGGGACGTAAAGTGCTCACCGTGCGCGTCACCCGCCTTCCCCTTCCGCTGCTGCCGTTCCTGGTGGCCGTCGTCCAGGTCGCGGGCAGCACCGGGGCCCAGTGGAACCAGCTGCACAGCGCCGGGCTGATGCGGGTCCCGCTGGACGCCGTGGGATACGCGCTGCTGCTGACCGGCCCCCTCGCCCTGACCGTACGGCACCGCAACCCCGTCGTCAGCCTGGCCGTGACCCAGGTCGCGACCTGGGCGTACGTCGTCCTCGGATACTCCTACGGCCCCGTCTTCGCCAGCCCGGCCATCGCGCTCTACTGCGCCGTCTCCGCCGGGCACCGCAGGGCCGCCTGGCTGACCGGCGGGCTGATGTACGCCTTCCTCCTGTCCTACGCGACCTGGGCCGCCAACCTGCCGATCCCCTCCTGGTACCACAACCTGGCCGTGGCGGCCTTCATCGGCGTGGTGCTGGCGGCCGGCGAGTACACCAGGGCCAGGCGCGAGCGGATCGCCGAACGGAGGCGGGTCGAGGCCGAGGAGTCCCGGCGGCAGGCCAGCGAGGAGCGCCTGACCATGGCCCAGGAGCTGCACGACGTGCTGGCGCACAACATCTCCCTCATCCACGTGCAGGCCTCGACCGCCCTGCATCTCATCGACGACCACCCCGAGCAGGCCCGCACCGCGCTCACCACGATCAAACAGGCCTCCAAGGACGTGCTGACCGAGATGCGCTCGGTGATCAACGTGCTCCGCGAGGGCGCTCCCCGCTCCCCCACGGCCGGGCTCGACCGCCTCGACGAGCTCACCGGACGTGCCGAGCACGGCGGCCTGACGATCGAACGGCAGGTCGAGGGCCGGGTCAGGGCGCTGCCCCCGGGGACCGACCGGGCCGGGTACCGCATCGTCCAGGAGGCCCTGACCAACGCCGCCCGGCACGCTCCGGGCTCGACCGTCACCGTGCTCCTGCGGTACGGCCCGCGTGAGCTGCTGATCCGGGTCACCGACACCGGTGGCGTCGGCGCGGCCGAACCCCTGGGCGGCGGCAACGGCATCCCCGGCATGCGCGAACGCGCCACGGCCCTCGGCGGCACCCTGACCTCGGGCCCGCACGGACGGGGTTTCCGCGTCGAGGCCCGGCTGCCGATCCCGGAGGAACCCGCATGATCAAGATCGTTCTCGCCGACGACCAGGCGCTGGTCAGGGCCGGGTTCCGTGCCCTGCTGGACGCCCAGCCCGGGATGACCGTCGTGGCCGAGGCCTCCGACGGCGCCCAGGCGCTGCGCCTTGCCGCCGAGCACCGGCCCGACGTGGTGCTGATGGACATCAGGATGCCCGGCATGGACGGCCTGACCGCGACCAGGGAGATGCCCCCGGGGCCGCGGATCATCATCCTGACCACCTTCGAACTCGACGAGTACGTCTTCGAGGCGCTGCGCAACGGCGCCAGCGGGTTCCTCGTCAAGGACACCGAGCCGGCCGAGCTCATCCAGGCCGTCCGCGTCGTCGCCGCCGGGGACGCGCTGCTGTCCCCCGGGGTGACCCGCCGTCTGATCGCCGAGTACGCCAGCCGGGCCAAGGCGCCGCACCCCTCCCAGGACCTCTCCCTGCTCACCGAGCGTGAACGGGAGGTCCTCACCCTGGTCGGCACCGGCATGACCAACGACGAGATCGCCCAGCGGCTCTTCATGAGCCCCGCGACCGCCAAGACGCACGTGAGCCGGACCATGATGAAACTGCACGCCCGCGACCGCGCCCAGCTCGTCGTCATCGCCTACGAGTCCGGCCTGGTCCGCCCCGGCTGGCTGTGATCGTTTTCAGGGAAAACCCATGCCCGCACGGCATGTCGGCGATACCCTGCGTGTTCCCAAGGACACGAAGGGAAACAATCGTGCTCATGATGTCACGACGGCGCCCCGCCACTCTGAGGCCCACTCCCGAAACCGCGTCCCACCCCCTGCCCGGGACGCCACGCGAACTGTTCGAGGCCCTCCCCCAGCTTCCCGGGCTTCGCACCGAGATCATCGACGGGAGACTCATAGTGAGCCCGGTGGGCACCCCCGAACACGCCAGGATCGCGATGCGCCTGTACGGCGCGCTTCTTCCTCTCATCGAGGAGAAGGGTTGGGACGGCTTCAGCGGAAACGTCGACGTCTGCATCGACGGGCCTCGCGACCCCGTGGAGCCCGACTTCGTGCTCGCCCCGCCCGACTGCCCCCGTTGGGGAGAGCGGGAGCTGCTGTCGTCCGGTCTCATCATGGTGGCCGAGATCGTCTCGCCCGGCAGTGTCGCCGACGACCGTGACAGGAAGCCCGGCGTCTACGCCCTCGGCGAGGTCCCGGTGATGGTCATCATCGACCCCGTGGCCACCCCGGCGACCGTGACGGTCCTCAGCGACCCCAAGGAGGGGGCCTACCTGACCTCGACCCGGGTCGCGATGGGCTCGCCCGTGCACCTGCCGGAACCGGTCGGCTTCACATTGGACACCTCGGTCTTCGTGCGCTCCTGAGCGGGTCGTATCCACCCCGGCCCCGGATACGCCCGGCGCCGTACGCCGTGATGGGACGTGGGGGCGATTGCCCGTCACGTCCCGCACGGGAGGGTGGAGACGTCGAAGGAGGTAGAAGATGAACGTTCTCGCCGTGGGTCACGAGGTCGTCGCGGCGGCTCCGCCGTGGGGGTGGCACGTGCCCTGGTGGCCGGTCTTCCCGGTGTTCTGGGTGCTGGTGTGGGCCGGGGTCGCGACGCTGGTGGTGCGGGCCCGGCGCCGGGGTCTGGGGCCGTGGCGGCGTCCTGAGGTCCAGACGCCCCAGGAGGGCACAACGGCGGCGGCCGAGCGGATTCTCGCCGAGCGGTATGCCAGGGGCGAGCTCGGTGCCGAGGAGTATTTCGAGCGGATGTCGGTGCTCAGAAGCGGCGCTCTCTGAGAAGCGCTGGCACCTGGGGACAACCCGGCCGTGACATTCCGCCGTTCGAACTCGGCACTATATGCGGAGAATTGGCGGCCGAAAACGGCTTTCCCGCGCGGAATCGAAGCGCGGGGCCGTACGCGGAGAGAGGGGGGCCGTGTCCCGCGCGCCGGGAGCGCGGGGCACGGTCACGGTGTGGAACGGTCAGTCGGCGATGACCTGCGAGACCGGGGTGTACGGCAGGCCGAGGGACTGGGCGACCTGGTCGTTGGTGAGCAGGCCCGCGTGGGTGTTGAGGCCCGGCGCCAGGCCCGCGTCCTGCTGCAGGGCCGACTTCCACCCGAGGCCCGCGAGCTTGACCGCGTAGGGCAGCGTCGCGTTGGTCAGGGCGTAGGTGGAGGTGTTGGCCACCGAACCGGGCATGTTGGCCACGCAGTAGAAGACCGAGTTGTGGACCTGGTAGGTCGGGTCGGCGTGGGTGGTCGGCCTGGAGTCCTCGAAGCAACCGCCCTGGTCGATGGCGATGTCCACCAGGACCGAACCCGGCTTCATCCTGGAGACCAGCTCGTTGGAGACGAGGGTCGGCGCCTTGGCCCCGGGGATCAGCACGGCGCCGATGACCAGGTCGGCCTCAAGGACCTCCTTCTCGATGGCGTAGGAGGTCGAGACGAGGGTCTTCAGCCGCCCCTGATAGACGGCGTCGATGAAGCGCAGCCGGTCGACGTTGAGGTCGAGGACGGTGACGTCCGCCCCCATGCCGACCGCGATCTGCGCGGCGTTGAGGCCGGAGACGCCGCCGCCGATGACGACGACCTTGGCCGGGGCCACACCGGGCACGCCGCCGGGCAGCACGCCCCTGCCGCCGTTGAAGCGCATCAGGTTGTAGGCACCGACCTGCGGGGCCAGGCGGCCCGCGACCTCCGACATCGGGGCGAGCAGCGGCAGGGTGCCGCCGACCTGCACGGTCTCGTAGGCGATACCGGTGACCTGCTGCCTTAACAGGGCCTCGGTGCACTCGGGGCCCGCGGCCAGGTGCAGGTAGGTGAAGAGCACCTGCCCCTGACGCATGCGGTGGTACTCCTCGGCGATCGGCTCCTTGACCTTGAGGATCATGTCCGCCTCACCCCACACCTCGTCAGCGGTGTCGAGGATCTTGGCTCCGGCGAACAGGTACTCCTCGTCGGTCAGGTGCGAGCCGAGACCCGCGCCGCGCTGGACGTAGACGTCGTGGCCGTGTCGTACCAGCTCGTGGACGCCCGCCGGAGTAGCGGCGACGCGGTACTCGTGGTTCTTGACCTCGGCAGGCACGCCGATCTTCATAATCGGTCCTTTCAGCTTCCAAAGGATGTCACCGCATGGCCCGCTGAACGTGGTGACGTTTCAGCGAATGCCGTGACGATTGGGTGAGATCCATTGTGCTGCTGCCAGGGTGAAGTCAGAGCCGATTCCACGCTTCTGTCAGAACCGACCGCAGAATCGACTCGATCTCGTCGAACTCCTTGGGGCCGCAGATGAGCGGCGGGGCGAGCTGGATGACCGGGTCGCCCCGGTCGTCGGCCCGGCAGTACAGCCCGGCCTCGTACAGGGCCGAGGACAGATAGCCCCGGATGAGGCGTTCCGACTCCTCCAGGTCGAAGGTCTGCTTGGTCGTCCTGTCCTTGACCAGTTCGATGCCCCAGAAGTAGCCGGACCCGCGCACGTCGCCGACGATCGGCAGGTCCCGCAGGCGTTCCAGGGTGGCGCGGAAGACCGGCTCGTTGCGGGTCACGTGGCCGAGCAGGTCCTCGCGCTCGAACAGGTCGAGGTTGGCCAGGGCCACGGCGGCGGAGACCGGGTGGCCGCCGAAGGTGTAGCCGTGGGCGAACATCTCGGTGCCGTCCTTGAACGGCTCGAAGAGGCGCTCCGAGGCGATCATGGCGCCGATCGGTGAGTAGCCGCTGGTCATGCCCTTGGCGCAGGTGATGATGTCGGGGACGTAGTCGAACTTCTGCCCGCCGAACATGGTGCCGAGGCGGCCGAAGGCGCAGATGACCTCGTCGGAGACGAGCAGGACGTCGTACTCGTCGCAGATCTCGCGCAGGCGCTGGAAGTATCCGGGCGGGGGCGGGAAGCAGCCGCCCGCGTTCTGCACCGGCTCGACGAAGACGGCGGCCACGGTGTCGGGGCCCTCCATCTCGATGGCCCTGGCGACGCGTTCCGCGGCCCAGTGGCCGTACTGCTCAGGGGTCATGCCGGGCACGCCGGTGATCTCGTCGGCGCGGTAGTGGTTGGTGTTCGGCACCCGGATCGAGCCGGGGACCAGGGGCTCGAACATCTGCTTGAAGGCCGGGATGCCGGTGATCGACAGGGCGCCCTGGGGGGTGCCGTGGTAGGCGATCTGGCGGCTGATGACCTTGTGCTTGAGCGGCCTTCCGGTGATCTTGAAGTACTGCTTGGCGAGCTTCCAGGCGGTCTCGACGGCCTCGCCGCCGCCGGTGGTGAAGAAGACCCGGTTGAGGTCGCCCGGGGTCTGCTCGGCCAGCCGCTGCGCCAGTTCCGCGGCCTTGGGGTGGGCGTAGGACCACAGCGGGAAGAAGGCCATCTCCTGCGCCTGCTTGGCCGCGGCCTCGGCCAGTTCGCTGCGGCCGTGGCCCGCCTGGACCACGAACAGCCCGGCCAGGCCGTCGAGGTAGCGCTTGCCGTGGATGTCGTAGACGTAGCTGCCCTCGCCTCGCACGATCATCGGCATCTCCGCGTCCCGATAGGAGCCGTGCCGGGTGAAGTGCAGCCACAGGTTGTCCTGCGCGGCCTTCATGATCGAGGCGACGTCGGTGTTTTCGGGGTGGTTCATGGCGATCTTCCCTCGATGAGCTGGGCTCCCCACAGTCTGCACGCCGAACATCACCTTGCCAAGTGAAAACGTGGCAACGGACTGCAATGACATCGGAATCCGCAATGACATCCCACGACATCAACGAAATCCGCGAGCGCGGCCCATGCCGCTCCGGTCTCCGGGTTCCGTCCCACGGAATGAGACGCGAAACCATTGGACGATGGAAACGGACACCAATGACGAAGGGTCGTCCACTCGTTGTGATCCAATAGGACGGACCAGATGTTGAGATGCGAGGGAACGTTGTGACTCCTGACGAGATCGAGGGCGCCGTCGCCGCGGGACTGCCCCAGGCGGTCGAGGACCTCAAGCGCCTCGTCGCCATCCCCTCCGTGGCCTTCCCCGGCCACCCGGAGGAGCCGGTGTTCGCCGCCGCCGCGGTGACCGAGGAACTGCTGCGCAGTACGGGATTGCCGCACGTCCAGCAGGTACCGGTCCCAGGGAGCTTCCCCGCCGTCTACGCCGAGGCTCCCGCTCCGCCCGGCGCGCCGACCGTCCTGCTGTACGCGCACTACGACGTGCAGCCCGCGGGCGACCCCGCGCTGTGGCGCACCCCGGCCTTCGAGCCGACCGAGATCAACGGCGCCATCCACGGACGCGGCGCCGCCGACGACAAGTCCGGCGTCATCACGCACGTCGCCGCGCTGCGCGCCTTCAGGGGCCGTTTCCCGGTGGGCGTCAAGGTGATCGTCGAGGGCCAGGAGGAGTACGCCGGGGAGCGCCTTGAGTCCTTCATCGAGCACAACCCCGAACTGGTCCGCGCGGACGCGATCGTGGTCGCCGACACCGGCAACCCCCGCGTCGGCGACCCGGCGGTGACCACCTCGCTGCGCGGCATGGCCGCCTTCACCGTCGAGGTGCGCACGCTGCGCGAGTCGCTGCACAGCGGCTCGTTCGGCGGTGCCGCCCCCGACGCGCTGGCCGCGCTGATCCGGATGCTCGCCTCCCTGCACGACGACCACGGCGACATCCGCGTCCCCGGCCTGCCCCGTGGCACCTTCCTGGGCACCGGCCCCTCCGAGGAGGACTTCAGGGCGACGGCGGGCGTGCTCGACGACGTCTCCCTGGTCGGCTCGGGCTCGCTGGCCGACCGGCTGTGGGCCTCCTACGCCATCACGGTCACCGGCCTGGACGTGCCGACCGTCTCCGGCGCCATCAGCGCCGTCCAGCCCGTCGCCAGGGCGCGGGTGACCGTACGGGTGCCCCCGGCGGGCGACCCGAAGGCCACGACCGAGGCCGTGCTCGACTTCCTGCGGCAGGTCGCCCCCTGGGGGGTCAGGGTGAGCTTCAGCGACCACGTGCTCGGCTCCGGCTTCCTCGCCGACACCGGCGGCGTCGCCCGCTCCGCGCTGAACCGGGCCATGGAGCGCGCCTACGGCAGGCCGCCGCGCGACGTCGGGGCGGGCGGTTCGATCCCGCTGGTCTCCACGCTCGTCAGGCAGTTCCCCGCCGCCTCGATCCTGCTCTTCGGCGCCGAGGACGACGACGCCTCGATCCACGCGCCCAACGAGCGTGTCGTCATCGAGGAGCTGCGCCGTACGATCGCCACGGAGGCGCTCTTCCTCCAGGAGTACGGCTCCGCCCCCTTCTGACCTGCGGTGACGCGAAAGGCCCCGCCCGGGAACGGGCGGGGTTTTTCGTTGTGTTAGTTTTTGTACTGACTGGTCAGTTTGAAACGTGGAGGCGAGATGTTCACCGGGGTGGCGGTGCGCGCCGACGACCTTTCCCTCAGGGGCGGGCACGGCTGGGTCTACCGCGAGGTCACCGCCGAGGCCGCCCCCGGCGCGCTCACGGCCGTCGCCGGACAGGCGGGCAGCGGGCGTACCAGCCTCCTGCTGACCCTGGCCGGCCGGATGAAACCCACCGCGGGCACACTCACGGTCGCCGGAAGGCACACGCCCAGGACCATCAGGCGGGTGGCCGCGCTCGGCCTGGTCGACGGGGTCAACGACCTGGATCCCGCGCTGTCGGTCGCCGAGCACCTGCGTGAGCGGGCACGGGGTCCTCTGGGGTCACGGCGGGGCGGCCGGCAGGAGACACGGGCGGGCGTCGCGCTCGAACTGGCCGGCCTCGAACGCTCCCCCGGTGACAGGACCCTGGTGCGGGCCCTGGACCGCGAACAGCGTGTACGGCTCGGCCTCGCCCTCGCCCTGCTCGACGAACCGGGACTGCTCGTCCTCGACAACGTGGACACCGGGCTCGACGCGGTACGGCGCGCGGCGCTCTGGGCGACGCTCACCGGACTGGCCGCGCTGGGCCTGACCGTCTTCGCCGCGTGCACCGAACCCCCCGAGCCCCCGCGGGCCGGTGGAACCCTCGAAACCACCACGACCCCCGGGGCCGCCAAGGCGCGCCCGGTTGGGACGCTGCGCCTGCCGGGCCAGGAGGAACGATGAGATCACTTCGGCTGGGCGACCTGGAGCTGCGGCGTTTCACCCGGTCACGGCTGACCAGGGCGGCGCTGGCGGGGGTCGTGATGCTGCCGCTGCTGTACGCCGGGCTGTACCTGTGGTCGTTCTGGGACCCGCAGGGCAACCTCGGTGACATCCCGGTCGCGCTGGTCGTCGAGGACCGGCCCGCGACCGTGGACGGGAAGACGGTCGACGCGGGCCGGGAGCTGGCCGACAGGCTGCGTGAGCGCGAGGTCTTCGACTGGCACACGACCGACGCGCGGCAGGCTCTGGACGGCGTCAACGACGGCCGTTTCTACCTGTCGCTGACCATCCCCGCCGACTTCAGCGCCAGGCTCGCCTCCCCCTCAGGGGAGGGCGCGCCCACCCCGGCCGAGCTGGGCGTGCGGGTGGACACCGGCCGCAGCTACGTCATGCGCACGATCTCCGACGCGGTGTTCGCCGAGGTCAGGGAGTCCGCGGGCCGTACGGCGCTGAAGGACTACTGGGACCGGGTCTTCGTCTCCTTCGGAGAGCTGCACGAGGCGACGGCCAAGGCCGCCGACGGCGCGGGCGAGCTGCGCGACGGCGCGGCCAAGGCGGGCGAGGGCGCCTCCGCCCTGGACACCGGTCTCGACAAGGCCAAGGACGGCACCGGCAGGCTCGTCACCGGCCTGAGCGGCGCGAACGCGGCGACCGGCAAGCTCTCCTCGGGGGCGGCCGAACTTGCGGGCGGGCTGGGCAGGGCACGCGACGGCGCGCGTGAGCTCGGCCGGGGCCTGGACAGGCTCGGCGACGGCGCGAAACGGGTCGCGGCGGGCAACGCCAAGGTCCACCGGCAGGTCCGCGCCCAGATCGCGGCGCTCGACAGGGCGGCAGGCGAGCTGACCAGGCTGCTCGACGCCAACGGCGCGCGGCTGCGGTCCCTGGCCCAGGCCGTCGAGCGGGACGCGGCTCTGCTCGCGGACGGCTCGGGCGGGTCGGGCGGGCGGGTCTCCGGCCAGGCCGCGCAGCAGGCACGGCGGCTGCAGAACTGGATCGCCGCCAACCCGGAGGCCGACTCCGCGCTGCGCGGCATCGCCGACCGGCTCTCCGCCTCGACCCAGGCGGGCGAGCCCTCGGGCCCCGCACGTGACGGACAGACCGCGGCCAGGCTGCGGCGGGACGCGCGGCGCGTCTCCGAACTCGCGGGCCGCGCCGCCGAGATCGCCCCCTCCGCGGGCGCCCGCCTCGAACGGGCCAGGAAGGCCGTGAAACAGCTGGAGGCGGGCCTCGGCGAACTGGCCGCGGGCTCGGCCAAGGTCAGCGCCGGACTCGGCAAGGCGGGTACGGCAGGTGGCCGGCTCACCTCCGGCCTGACGAGGCTCGGCACCGGAGCCGACCGCCTCAGCCAGGGCCTGTCCCGGCTCGACGGCGGCATCGTCAGGCTGAGCGACGGCGCGACCAGGGTGGACAGCGGCGTCGGCAGGCTGAGCCGGGGCGCCGGAGAGCTGAGCGACGGCCTCGGCAAGCTGGCCGACGGGTCGAAGGAGCTGAGCGACAAACTCGGCGAGGGCGCGGCCCGCATCCCCGACTACGACGGGGACGAGCGCGCGCGGCGCGCCGACATGATGAGCGAACCGGTCAGGCTGGCCAGCCAGGTCCTCAACCGGGTGCCGAACTACGGCACCGGCTTCGCGCCCTTCTTCGTCCCGCTGGCGCTGTGGGTCGGCGCGATGGTGAGCTACATGGTGCTGCGCCCGCTCAACCCGCGCCTGCTCGCCGGTACGGCTCCCGCCTGGCGGATCGCCCTCGCGGGCTGGCTTCCCGGGGTCGCCCTGGGCGCGGCGCAGGTCGGCGTGCTGCTGGCCGTGATCAGGTTCGGGCTCGGCATGGAGGCCGCGCACTGGGCCGGGGTCGTGGGCGTCCTGCTGCTGACCACGGCGGCGTTCCTGGCGATCGTGCAGGCGGTCAACGCCCTGCTCGGGCCACCGGGACGGGTCGCGGTGCTGGCGCTGCTGATGCTCCAGCTCACCTCGGCCGCGGGAACCTACCCCATCGAGACCTCACCGGGTTTCTTCAGGGCGATCTCGCCGTGGCTGCCGATGAGCTGGGTGGTCAGCGCGCTGCGCAGGCTGATCGGCGGCGGTGACCTGACCGTCGCCTGGCAGGCCTGCGGGGTGCTGGCCCTGTTCACCGTCCTGGGCCTGGCCCTGAGCGTCTACGCGGTGCACCGGGGCCGTACCTGGACCATGCGCCGCCTGCACCCGGAGCTGGCGCTGTGACTACGGTTGGCGCATGACGAGACAGCGGGCCGCGGGCGGGGAGGACGGCCGCAGGGCCGCGACACGGCTTCGGCTGTTCGGCGCGGCGGTCGAGGTGATCGCCGAGGACGGCTACGCGGCGGCGACCGTCGAGGCGATCGCCGAACGGGCCGGGGTGGCCAAGGGCACGGTCTTCTACAACTTCGGCAGCAAGGACGGGCTCTTCACCGCCCTGCTCGAACACGGCATCCGGCAACTGGCGGAGACGATGACCCGGGCGGCCCAGGCCCAGGAGAGCCCGCTGGAGGCGCTGGACGCGGTGATCATGGCGCAGCTGCGCTTCTTCGAGGAGTACGCGGCCTTCGCCCGGGTGCTGCTGACCGAGATGTGGCGTACGGCCTGGCAGGAGACGATCGCCACGCTCAGGCGGGAGGTGCTGGGCGTCTACGCGGACACGCTGCGCGAGGCGGTCATCCGGGGAACGGTCCGCGCTGACCTGGACGTGGAGACCGCGGCGACCGCGCTGTTCGGCATGGTCCTGACCACCTCGATCGAGCGCAGGGCGCTGCATCCCACCCGCCCGGTCGAACAGTTGCACGCCACCCTCGTCGACCTCGTCCACGGACGGGTAGCCGATCACCTCTTGTCCGAGTAAAACGGTTCTTCCTACGATCGTCTGACGATGCACCGGCTCTTCGCCCTTGATCGCGGATCACGGTTCCCGCCGGGGCGGTGGCGAACTCCGCGTCGGACAGACACCACCATCCTCGGGAGGCCGGGTGCAGCAGCCGCAGCGACGACGCAGGAACGTCGCCCCGTTCGTCATCGCGATCCTCGTCGCCGGCAGCCTGATCGTCGGCCTGCGGCTGTTCATCGGAGCCCGGGACGACGAGGGCGGCGGAGGCGGCGAATCCCGGAAGGGCACCGAAACCGCGGCGGCCTGCGACGGCGAGGGGATACGGCTGACCGTGGCCGCCTCCCTTGAGAAGGCCGAGCTGCTGAGGAAGATGGCGGCCGGCTACAGCGGCAGGAAGGTCGGCGGCCGGTGCGCCGAGATCGCCGTGACCAGGTCGAGCGGCGGCCTGATCCAGGCGCTCGCCAGAGGCTGGGACGAGGGACGGGACGGCCCGCGCCCCGACGTCTGGTCTCCGGCGAGCAGCAGCTGGATCGCCCTGCTCAGGCAGCGCGCCGCCGCGGCGGACACCGCCTCCCCCGTCGCCGACGACAACCCGTCGATCGCCAAGACGCCGCTGGTCATCGCGATGCCCAAGCCGATGGCCGAGGCGCTCGGCTGGCCGGGCAAGAAACTCGGCTGGTCCGACCTGCTCGAACTGTCGAAGAGCTCGTGGGCCAAGTACGGCCATCCCGAGTGGGGCGCCTTCCGGCTGGGCAAGACCAACCCCAACTTCTCGACCAGTGGCCTGAACGCCACCATCGGCACCTACTTCGCGGCCACCGGCCTGTCGGGCGACCTGTCCGAGCACAACGTGGCCGACCCCGCGGCGCGGGAGTTCGTGCGGGGGGTCGAGCACTCGATCGTGCACTACGGCGACACGACGCTGACGTTCCTGTCGAACCTGCAGCGGGCCGACGACGCCGGGACCGGCCTGAGCTACATCTCCGCCGTGGCCGTCGAGGAGAAGTCCGTCTGGGACTACAACGAGGGCAACCCGACCGGCGACCCCACGACGCTCGGCGAGCACGGCAAACCCAAGGTGCCGCTGGTCGCGATCTACCCCAAGGAGGGCACCCTCTACTCGGACAACCCGTACGCGGTGCTGACCACGCCGTGGGTGGACGACGCCAAGCGCGCCGTGGCCGCCGACTTCCTGGCCTACCTCCAGGCGGCGCCGCAGCAGAAGCAGTTCACCGACCACGCCTTCAGGTCGCACGACGGCAAGCCCGGCGGGCTCATCACCCAGGCGAACGGGCTGCTGCCCGCCGAACCGGGGAACACGCTCAGCCCGCCCGCCCCCAACGTGCTCGACAAGGTGCTGTCCAGCTGGGCCGAGTTGCGCAAGCCCGCCAACGTGCTCATGGTGATCGACGTCTCCGGCTCGATGGGCGCCCAGGTGCCCGGCACGGGCAGGAGCAAGCTCGAACTCGCCAAGCAGGCGGCCGTCAACGCGCTGCCCCAGTTCGGGCCGCACGACCAGGTCGGCCTGTGGATGTTCTCGACCGAGCGGGACGGCGCCAAGGACCATCTGGAGCTGGCCCCGATGGCGACCGTCGACGACGCCCAGCGCAAGCGGCTGCGGGCCAGGCTCGGCGGGCTGACCCCGGACGGCGGGACCGGCCTGTACGACACGGCGATGGCCGCCTACCAGCACGTGCGCGGGCGGCACAGCGGTGACGCGATCAACGCGGTCGTCTTCCTCACCGACGGCAGGAACGAGGACAACAACAGTCTCTCCCTGGACAAACTGCTGGCCGGGCTGCGCACCGAACCGTCCGGGGAGTCGGTGCGGATGTTCACCATCGCCTACGGCCAGGACGCCGACCTCGGCGTGCTCAGGCAGATCTCCCAGATGACGAACGCCGCCGCCTACGACTCCAGGGAGCCGGGGAGCATCGACCAGGTGTTCACCGCGGTGGTGTCCAACTTCTGATGTCCCGGCTCGGTGAGGAACTACGCGACCCGTGGGGGCTGCTGCTCGGTGTGACCGCGGCGGGCGCCGCCTGGGCCGTGAACGTGCCCCCGGCGGCCGCCGTTTTCGTCGGGGCCGCCGTCTGGCTGACCAAGGTGGGCAGCGCCGTCCTGCAGGGCCGGGGCGGCGGCCGTACGGCGACCGTCACCTCGGGCAGCCAGGAGGAGCGGTGGCTGCGGCGGGCGGAGGAGGCGACGCGGAGCTTCGACGAACTGGGCGCCTCGATGGGGGACGGCCCGCTGGCCGGGCGGGTCGCGCTGATGCGTCCCCAGGTGGACGACGCGATGGCCGCCCTGCGGCGGCTGGCCCAGCAGGCGTCGCTGGCCTGTGCCGCGCTGGACAGGTTCGACCTCGACCAGCTCATGCGGGAGCGCCTCCGGCTGACCGGCGCCAGGGAGCAGGCCAGGAAGGAGGTCGTCGAGGACATCGACCGCGCGCTCTCCTCGCTGGCCGCCCAGCTTGAGGTGGTCGACCGGCTCGCGGAGACCAGGGACCGGGCGCTCGCCCGGATGGAGTCGAGCACGATCAGCATCGAGGGGCTCCTGGCGCGGGTGGTCGAGCTGGCGGCGACGTCGGCCACCGGGGTCCTGGACCCGGCGCGGGTGCTCGACGAGCTGGCCGCCGGGCTCGAAGGGGTCCGCGTGGGCCTGCGTGAAACCGAACAGATCACTCGCGACGCGCTGGACCGGCAGCCCCCTCCGGAGCGGTAATCGGTAAGGAGTCCCCATGTTCGCACTCGTCCGCAGGGCCTGGCGCCATCTCGTCTTCGCCCTGTCCGGCAGGCTCTCCGAGCTGTCCGACCCCCGGGTCCAGATCGAGCAGGCCGTACAGGAGGCCAGGGAACGGCACCGGGTGCTGACCCAGCGGGCGGCCTCGGTCATCGGCAACGAGCACGAACTTGAGCTGCGGCTCACCCGCGCGACGGAGGAGACGGACCGTCTCCAGGAGAACGCCCGCCAGGCGGTCCTGCTGGCCGAGGGGTCCAGGGCCGCAGGGGAGGAGGCCAAGGCCCGTTCCTACGAGGAGTCGGCCCGCGCCTTCGCCTCCCGGCTCGTCGCCGCTGAGGACTCGCTGCGGGACACCCGGCTCATGTACGAGCGCGCGCGGCAGGCCTCCGACCAGGCCCGCGCGGCCGTCGACACCAACGCCGCCGCCCTGCAGCGCACGCTCACCGAACGGATGCGCCTGCTGTCGCAGCTCGACCAGGCCGAGATGCAGGAACAGCTCAACAGGGCCATGGGTGAGCTGTCCGGGCTTGGCCCCGCCGGGGAGACCCCGACCCTCGGGGAGGTCAGGGAGAGGATCGACAAACGGTACGCCCGTGCCCTCGGTGAGGCGGAGCTGACCACGGGCTCCGTCGAGGCCAGGATGCTGGAGGTCGAGCGCGCCACCCTCGACGTCGAGGGCGCCGCCCGCCTTGAGGACATCAGGCGCGGTCTCGGCCTCGGCCGGGAGGAGGGGCCGGGGGATCAGCCGACCGGCAGGTCATAGGCACGGCATGGCCGTACCAATGCATAACGTCCAGTGCCTGTCTTTCCGCTGATTCATCGATAACTTTGATACATGCTCGACGTCGTACGGCTTCGTGTCCTGGCCGCCGTCGCACGGCACGGCTCGGTGACCGCCGCCGCCAGGGAACTGCACTACTCCCAGCCCTCCGTCAGCCACCATCTCGCCCGGCTCGAAGCCGAGACCGGGGCCAAACTGATCCAGCGGGCGGGCCGGGGCATCCGGCTCACCGAGGCGGGGCGCCTGCTGGCCGAACGGGCCGCCGAGATCGTCGGCCGCATCGACTCCGCCGCCGCCGAACTCTCCGCGCACGTCGGCCTGCGCGCGGGCCGGGTCAGGCTGGCCGCCTTCCCCGCGGCGCTCGGCACGTTCGTGCCCGGGGCGGTCTCGCTGCTCGCCAGGGAGCATCCGGGACTCGAACTGCGCCTGACCGAGACCGAACCGCACGAGGCGCTGCGGATGCTCCGCGCCGGCCACGTGGACGTGGCGGTCGTCTTCCACCACTCCGGCACCGGCGCCGAGGCCGAGGGCGTCCGGCTGACCCACCTGATGGACGACCCCGGCTACCTGGTCACCTCGGGTGTGCCCGGCGACCTGTCCGCGCACCGGGACTCCCCGTGGATCGGGGGTTGCGACCGGTGCCGCGGCCCCCTGCTGCGGTTGTGCGCGCGTGCGGGCTTCGCTCCGGACATCTCCTTCACCACCGACGACGTCGTCGCCGCCCAGGCCCTCGTCGCCGCCGGGATGGGGGTGACGCTCCTGCCGGGCCTGGCCCTGCGCGCGCACCGCAACCCGGGGGTCAACGCGGTCAAGGTGCCCGGCTCGACCCGGCACATCCACGCCGCCACGTACGGCGAGCCGCCCCCTCCCCCGGCGACGGCCGCCCTGCTGACCGCCCTGACCGCCGCGGCCCGCGCGACCGACGTCCCCTGAGGCGGAGCCGTACGGCCAGGCCGCGACCCAGGCCGCGGCCCCGGACAAGGCCCTGGACGAGGCCGTACGGCCAGGCCGCGATCCCGAGCCGGGCCGTACGGCTCCGGGCGGGGCCGTACGGTGGAAAAACCTGAGGCGAACGGCCAGGTCACCCCTCTACGATCCGGATATGCCGGACCTGACGACGCTCGCTCTCTTCACCGCGGCGACCCTCGCCCTGCTGCTCGTACCGGGCCCCGCGGTCCTGTACATCGTGACCCGCAGCGTCGCCCAGGGCCGTACCGCGGGCATGTTGTCGGTGATGGGCATCCACCTGGGCTCCGTGGTCCACGTGGCCGCCGCCGCCCTGGGCATCAGCGCGCTGCTGGCCGCCTCCGCGACCGCGTTCACCGTGGTGAAGTACCTGGGCGCGGCCTACCTGGTCTGGCTCGGCGTCCGCAAGCTGATGGCGGCCCGTACCGAGGGCGACGCCCCCGCCGAACTCGGGACCGCCTCCAGGTCGCGGCTGTTCTGGGAGGGCTTCGTGGTCAACGTGCTGAACCCGAAGACCGCGATCTTCTTCCTGGCCTTCCTCCCGCACTTCACCGACCCCGCCCGGGGCCCGATCGCGCCGCAGATCGTGGTGCTCGGCCTGATCTGGATCGTGCTGGGCCTCACGAGCGACGGGGCCTTCGCCCTGCTCTCCTCCGCGCTCGCCGGACGCCTGCGCGGCTCGGCCCGTGCCCGGCGCCGCCTGAACGTCACCAGCGGCGTCGTCTATCTCGGCCTGGGAGCCGTCGCGGCGTTCACCGGCGAGAGCGCCCAGGCCGCCAGGGCCTGAGGGCGGGTCCCTCAACGGGTCTCGGCGGGCGTTCGCGGCCGAGGCGTTCGCGGCCGGGTCAGGAAGCCCGCCACGACGACCTTGCGGACCACCACCGTGAACGCCGCCAGGGCGATCGCCGTCCACGTCTGGGCCCGCGACAGGCGCAGCAGTCCCGCCGCGACGAGGAAGTCGAGCAGCACCGCCATCGCGCCCCCGGGTCCGCCGCCACGCGCCAGCACGGCGAACGAGGCGGCCAGTCCCATGGTGACGATCAGGACGACGGCTGTCCCGAGGAGGTCAGCCATCGCCGATCATGCTCCTCTCCCGCTCGATCTCCCTGCTCAGGAAGAAGTTCAGCGCGGTCCTGATCGTCGCGATCGCCGCCAGTTGCCCGATCTGGGCGAAGCTCGGTGAGACGGCCGTCCGCAGCACGTCACCGGCCAGCTGGAACTCCAGCCCCAGCGCGAGGAATCTGCCCAGGAACAGCCGGACGGTGACGAACCCATCACCGTCCCCGCGCACCGCGGCCAGCAGGAACCGCGCGAAGGCCGTGACCGCCCCGGCGAAGATGACGATCGCGCCCGCCGCCTCGACGAGACGGACGAGCAGGTTGACGACCTCCCCGAGGCTCTCCTCCGGCAGGAGATCAGGCATGTGGTGCTGGTACCCGCTGACCCACGGGCCAAGCGACCCCGCCCCTGGGCGACCTCAGCGGGCTGAGCCTCAGCGGGCCGGGCCTCAGGGCCGAGCCTCAGCGGGCCGGGCCGAACCAGGTGGTGAGGGCGGCGCGCAGAGCGGCCTCGTCACCTTCGGAGGAGGCCCCGGCGACCCAGGCGACGTGGCCGTCCGGGCGCACGAGCAGCGCCCGGGGCGCGGGCACCTCACCGGCGCCCGGCACGGTCCACACCCGGTCCGCGCAGCCCGCCTCGACCAGGTCGACCCGGCCGTCCCACCCCTTGACGACCTCCCCCGCCTCCCCTGCCTGCCCGAGATCGAGCAGCACCGGCCTGGCCGTGTGCAGCAGGCCGTACAGCCTGACCGGGCCGTCCGGGGTCAGCAGGTCGAGGTCGGGGACCCGGCGGCCGAGCAGCGGGTGGTCCCCGCCCAGCGGGTACCGGACGTCCAGCGCGGTGATCACGCCGCTGAGCAGCCGGTTCACCTCGTCCACCTCGATGAGGCGGCCGAACGTCTCGCGCAGCGCGGTCATCTGCTCTCCAGGGCGCCCCAGCACCGTCTGCGCCCGCGTGTTGCGCAGCACCTCCTCGGCGACCGGGTGCCGTTCGGCGTGGTAGCTGTCCAGCAGTTCCTCCGGCGCGGTGCCGTCGACCACCAGGGCGAGCTTCCAGCCGAGGTTGAACGCGTCCTGCACGCCCGTGTTCAGCCCCTGGCCGCCCGCGGGAAAGTGGATGTGCGCCGCGTCCCCGGCGAGCAGCACCCGGCCCTCGCGGTAGCGCTCGGCCTGCCGGGCGGCGTCGCCGTATCGGGAGACCCAGCGGGGATCGTGCATGCCGTAGTCGGTCCCGGCGATCCTGACCAGCGTCTCCCGCAGCGTCTCGAAGGTCACCGGGGCGTCCCGGTCGGCCACGTGGTCGTACTCGTTGGTCATCACCCGGTACCAGTCCTGGTCGAAGGGCAGCACCGTGAAGGAGCCGTGCTCCCTGCGCTCCTGGAAGATCACATCCTTGGGCGGGTCGGCGAGCGACACGTCGCCGAGCAGCGCGGTCATCGTCGCCGGGGTTCCGGGGAAGCCGATCCCGGCGAGCTTGCGGACCGTGCTGCGCCCGCCGTCGCAGCCGACCAGGTAGGACGCGCGCAGCCTGCCGCCGCCTTCGGTCTCGACCTCGACGCCGGTCGCGTCCTGGCGCAGGTCCGTCACCCCGGACGACCAGCGCACCCGCACACCGAGCTGGGCGGCGCGCTCCTCAAGCAGCCGTTCGACGGTCGTCTGCAGGACCATGAGCAGGAAGGGATACCTGGTCGCGAGGCCGCTGAAGTCCAGTGGCAGCGCGGAGAAGTGCCCCGCCTGCAGTCGCCGTCCGACGTCGAGGAAACCGCCGAGCAGGCCCCGCTGGTCGAGAACCTCCATGGTGCGCGCGTGAATGCCCCCCGCCCGTGACTCCCGGCCGCGCTCGGCGAGCCGGTCGAGCACGACGACCTCGACTCCCGCCAGCCTCAGCTCGCACGCGAGCATCAGCCCGGTCGGCCCGCCGCCCACGACCACCACGTCCGCCTTCTCCATGATCGCCCCCCTTAACGCCGTTAAATTTAACTGCGTTAAGGATTAATTGAACGATGTTAAGCTGTCAAGGGCACAGGACGGAGAACGGGATGAAGATCACTGCCGAGGAGATCGCGCGGACCTCACTGCGACTCCTCAACGAGGTCGGCCTCGACGGGCTCACCATGCGCCTGGTGGCCAGGGAGCTCGGCGTGCAGGCCCCCGCCCTCTACTGGCACGTCAAGAACAAGCAGGAGCTGCTCGACGTCATGACCGGGATCGTGTTCGCCGAGAGCACCGTGGGGCTTGAGCTGCCCGGACGCGGCACCCCCTGGGACGAGTGGCTCGCCGACAGGTTCCGGCTGCTGCGCCGTACGATGCTGTGCTACCGCGACGGAGCGCGGATGATGGCGGGCACCCATGTCACCGACCCGGCCATCTTCCGGACCACCGAACTGGCCCTGCGGACCCTGGGGGACGCGGGCTTCCCCCTCGACGTGGCCGCCCGCTCCCTGCCCACGCTCCTGCACTACACGATCGGCTTCACCATCGAGGAGCAGGCCCGCACCGGCGAGGCGTACGGCGAGGCGGGCAACCCCTACCAGGAGGGACTGCTGGCCGCCTCCCTCGACCCCGGGCGTTTCCCCCTCACCCTGCGGGCCCTCCACCACCTCTTCGACGACGACGGGGACGCGAGCTTCGAGTACGGCCTGCGGATCATCCTCGACGGCATGCGCGCCCTCCTGAAAGAGGACTAACGGGGCATCCTCCGCCACACGGCGCGGGGCAGGACACGCATCACCGCGAACATCGCGCGCAGCGCGCCGGGCACCCACACCACCTCGGCGCCGGAGCGCAGCCCGGCGACCACCGCGTCGGCGACCTGGCCGGGAGTCGAGGACAGCGGCGCCGGGGACATGCCCTTGGTCATCCTGCCGATCACGAAGCCCGGCCGGACGACCATCACCCGGGCGCCCGAGCCGTGCAGCGCGTCACCCAGCCCCTGGGCGAAGCCGTCCAGGCCCGCCTTGGCCGAGCCGTACACGAAGTTGGCCCTGCGCACCCGGATTCCCGCGACCGACGACAGGACGACCAGCGTGCCGTGGCCCTGCTCGCGCAGCCGCCGGGCCGCGAAGAGCCCCGCGGAGACGTGCCCGCCGTAGTTGACGGCGACCGCCCGCGCGGCGGCCACCGGGTCGGCGTCGTAGACCTCCTGGCTGCCCAGCACCCCGAAGGCGGGGATGATCACGTCGAGGTCGCCGACCAGCTTCACCGCGGCCTCGATCACCTCCCCGTGCGTCTCCGGCGCCGAGGCGTCGAACTCAAGCAGGTGCACCTCGGCGGTGCCGATCGCCGGGGGCGTCCCACCGGGGTCCCGCGAGGCCAGCACGACCTTGCGGGCACCGTCGCGGACCAGCCGTTGGACGATCTCCAGACCGATCTCGCTGCGCCCGCCGAGCAGCAGCACGGTGTCCACCGAGCCCAGGGCGTTCTTCATCGGACGAGCCTCCCACAACCTGTCGTCTTCACAGCCCGAGTCTCCTGGCCAGGTCGGAGCGGAAGACCCCGGCGGGGTCGGCCTCCTCGCGGATCTTGCGCCACTCGTCGAGCCTGGGGTACATCGCGACCAGGGACCGCGCCGACATGCGGGAGTCCTTGGCCAGGTAGAGCCGCCCGCCCGCCTCCATGACCCACCCGTCGAACTCCCGCAGCAGCCGGGCGAGACCCGCGCGGCCCGCCGGGATGTCCAGGGCGAGGGTCCAGCCGGGCATCGGGAACGACAGCATCCCCGGCGTGCCGGGGCCGAACCGCTTGAGCACGGTCAGGAAGGACACCACGCCCTCGGCCGAGAGCCTGGAGACGATCCGCCGCAGCGTCGCCTCCTCGCCGAAGGGCACCACGAACTGGTACTGGACGAAACCGTTCGACCCGTAGACCCGGTTCCAGCCCTCGACGAAGTCCAGCGGGTGGAAGAACGGCCCGATCTCCTGGATCAGCCCCGTCGCCGGACGCGACTTCCGGTACCAGGCCTCGTTGAAGGCCCGCACGGTCAGCGGGTTGAGCATGCCGTTCGGCGCCCACGGCGGTGCCTTCAGCCGCGTCCTCGGCGCGAAGGCCAGCGGCTCGGTCCCCCTGGGCAGCTCGGCGCGGCTCGCGTGGTCGCCCCGGGTGAGCACGCTGCGGCCCATCCTGGCCCCCGAGGCGAGCAGGTCGATCCAGGCGACCGTGTAGCGGTAACGGTCGTCGGTCGCGGTCATCGTCTCAAGCGTGTGCTCCAGGTCACGGGTGCGTTCGACGTCCACCCGGACCCGCGAGGTCTCGATCGGCACACACTGGAAGACCGCCTCGACGATCACCCCGGTGAGCCCCATCCCGCCGACCGTCGCCCAGAACAGCTCGTCGGCCGGTGTCACCGTACGGCTGCCGCCGTCCGCGGTGACCAGCGTCAGGGAGCGCACGTGGGCGCCGAAGGAGGAGTCCACGTGGTGGTTCTTGCCGTGCACGTCCGCCGCGACGGCCCCGCCGACCGTCACGTGCCTGGTGCCCGGTGTGACGGGGACGAACCAGCCCTTGGGCACCAGGGCCGTCATCAGGTCGTGCAGGCTGAGCCCGGCGCCCGCGGTGACCAGCCCGGTGGACTCGTCGAGGAACCACGAGGTCAGCGAGGTGCAGTCGAGGACGAGTCCTCCGGCGTTCTGCGCGGCGTCGCCGTAGGCCCGGCCGAGCCCTCTGGGGGCGACGCCCCGGTCCGAGGCCCGCCGTACGAGGTCGGCGACCTCCTGCGGTGAACGAGGCCTGGCCACTCGCGCGACGGTCGGCGCGGTACGGCCCCAGCCGGTCAGCAGGGTCATGTGAGGTAGATCCCGATCAGGAGCGGAAGAAGGAGAAGGGCGACGAAGAGCTGGGTGGGCCGGTCACGCAGGGCGAGTTCCTCGGGCTCCTCGCCGACGCCCCGGTCGACCAGCAGGTTGTGCCGCAGGACGATCAGCACGAAGGGGACGATGCTGATCGGGTAGAAGGGCCCCGAGTGCTCGTTCAGCGCCCACAGGCAGTAGGTCACGATCATGGCTCCCGAGGCCATCATCCTGACCCCGGCCAGATAGCCGGGCGTGTAGGCGGCCAGGATGGCCCGGGTCGCGTTGCCGGTCTCGTTGCCCATCGCGGCGCGCAGCTCGGTCTCGCGCTTGCCCGCGACGAGCTGCAGCGAGCCGAGCGAGATGACCACGAGGAACCAGCTCGTCACCGGCACCTGTACGGCGATCGCCCCGGCGAAGGCCCGGATGACGTGGCATCCCGCGACCGCGACGAGGTCGACCACCTCCTGGTGCTTGAGGTAGTAGGTGTAGGAGAAGGTCAGCGACAGGTAGCCCGCCACGACGAGCGGCAGCCGCCAGCCACCGGACAGCGCGGCGATCGCGGGGGCCAGCAGAACGAACGCGATCCCGACCGCCCAGGCGAGCCGTATCGGGACCAGGCCCGCGGCGATCGGGCGGTGGCGTTTGCGCGGGTGACGGCGGTCCGCCTCGACGTCGGAGGCGTCGTTGAGCAGGTAGGCCCCGCTGGCCGCGACGCAGAAGGCGGCGAAGGCGATCAGCGCGTCCAGCATTCCCTGCACGGTGAACAGCACACCCGCCGCGGCGGGGGCCGCGAAGATCAGGCCGTTCTTGAGCCACTGGCGGGGCCGACAGGCGCGCAGGAGGGCGACCGGCGAGAACCTCCGCGCCGGCTCGACGTCCACGGGTGGCTCAGGCTCGGCCTGCGGCGGTCCGAGCACCGTCTCATCGCTCGTCGCCTCACGGCTGGAACCGCTCATCGCTTCACGACTGGGACGGGGCCCGAAGGAGGCGTGGGGGGAATTGTCACCTTGGGCATGGTGATCTGATTCTTGCCTTCCTGTGGCGTCGTCCACAAGGTCATTGACGATGGGAAAAGTCATCCAGGCCGAAACCGTACAGTAGCGGCGCGAATCACCTGCCGGGTTCCGGGTCGCGGGGCAGGCCGAGCAGCCGTTCACCGATGATGTTCAGCTGGACCTCGGTGGTACCACCGTAGATCGTCATGGCCCGGGTGGCCAGGATGGCGCGGTTCCAGTGGCCCGCGTCGCCGAGCGTACGGTCGGCGGCGGTCACCGCCGCGGCGCCCAGCAGGCCGACCGCGCACTCGGCGACGTGCTGGGCGTGTGAGGTGGACAGCAGCTTGCGGACCGAGGCGTCGCCGCCGGGTTCGGCGCCGCTCAGCTGCCGCAGCGTCACCCGCAGGCCGAGCGCGTCGATCGAGTGGCCCTCGCAGAGCACCTCCGCCAGGTCCTGGCGTTCGACGGCGGTCAGCTCGCGGCCGAGCCTGCCCACGAACCCGAGCAGGTCGCGGATCGAGGAGCCGGTGCCGCCCGTCCCCGAGGAGAGCAGGACCCGCTCGTTGGACAGGGTGTTGCGGGCGACCCGCCAGCCGTCGCCGACCTGGCCGACGACCAGCTCGTCGGGGACGAACACGTCGTCGAGGAAGACCTGGTTGAACATGCTCTCCCCGGTCATCTCGGTCAGCGGCCTGACCGTGACGCCCGGGGTCTTCATGTCCACCAGGAAGTAGGTGATGCCCTCGTGCTTGGAGCCGGTCGAGGAGGTGCGGGCGAGGCAGATGGCCCATTCGGCGATGTGCGCGATCGAGGTCCAGACCTTCTGGCCGTTGAGCCGCCAGCCTCCCTCAACCCGTTCCGCCCTCGTCTGGAGGGAGGCCAGGTCGGAGCCCGCGCCCGGCTCCGAGAACAGCTGGCACCAGACCGTCTCCCCGCTGAGGGTGCGGGGCAGGAAGCGTTCCTGCTGCTCGGCGGTGCCGTAGGCGACGATCGACGGCACGACCCACGCGCCGATGATCATCTGGGGTGGCCTGACCCGGGCCGCCCGCAGCTCCTGGAGGATGAGCACCTGTTCGAGGGGTGTGGCCTCGCGCCCCCACGGCCTGGGCAGGTGCGGCATGACGTAACCGGCCTCGGCCAGCGCCCGCCGCTGCCGCCGGCCTTCGAGCCCGGCGAACCCGGCGACCTCGGCGCGGACGCGTTCACGGAGCCCGGCGGCCTCCTCGGGCAGGTCGATCTCCATCTGCGGGCACACGCCGTCCAGCGCCAGCCCGGCGACCTTGTCGGCCCACCCGGCGGAGGGGCCGAGCAGCGCGCGCAGGCTCAGCGCGCGGCGGTAGTAGAGGTGGACGTCGTGCTCGTAGGTGTAGCCGATGCCGCCGAAGATCTGGATCGCGTCCCTGGCGCACCCGACGGCGGCGTCCGGCGCGACCACCCCGGCGACCGCGGCGGCGTAGGCCGCCTCCCTGACGGCCTCCCCGGTCGCCCGCGCGGCATCGTCCTCTTCAAGGGTCCGTACGGCCGCGCCCTCCCCGGCCTCCTGTGCGACGTCACCCCCGGCCGTCCGTGCGACGCCGTCCTCCTCGGCGGTCCGCGCGGCCCGGACGGCGTCCCACACGGTCGCGCGGGCCTGTTCGAGCGCGACGAGCATCCGGGCCGCCTTGTGCTTGACCCCCTGGAACTGCCCGATGGGACGGCCGAACTGCACGCGGCCCCTGGCGTACTCGGAGGCGGCGCGCACGCACCAGGCGGCCACGCCCGCGGCCTCGGCCCCGAGCAGGATCGCCGCCAGGTCGTGGACGCGCTCCGAGCGCAGGCCGTCGAGGACCCGCCCCGGCGGCACCTCGACCGACTCGGCCTCGACCCTGGCCACTCCCCGGGTGAGGTCCAGTGCCTGGATCGGTGTCACGGTCACCGTTGAGGCGTCCACCACGACCCACACCCGCTCCTGCCGCATGGCGACGGGGAGCACCAGGACGTCGGCGAGGGTGCCACCCAGGACCGGTTCGACGACGCCGCCGACGGTCAGTGTGCCGTCCTCGCCGCGGGTGCCCGTCAGGGAACCGGCCGGAGGGTGGGTCAGCGCGACCGCGCCGGTCAGCGTGCCGTCGGCGAGCCCGGGGAGCAGTTCGGCACGGGCCTTGCCGTCCGAGGCCAGGATCACCGCGCTCGCCAGGACGGTCGGCAGGAGGGGGCCGGGGGCGACCCGCTCCCCCAGCGCCTCGACGGCCACGGCCGTCTCCAGCAGGCCGTATCCGCTGCCGCCGTACTCCTCGGGAAGGTGGAGGCCGAGGAGCCCCTGGGCGGCGAGGCTCGTCCAGAACGCCGGACGGGTCTCCTGCGGGGCCTGTACGGCGGCCCGCAGGACCTCGGGCGGGATGTTCCGCGCCGCCCAGCCGATCACCGACTCGCGAAGCTCCCGGTGCTCCTCCCCCAACCCGATCGCCATGACAGAGCCTCCAGACAGGGTTCAGTGACAGAAGCAGATTCTAGAATGTGTTTCCGTCAGAGCGCCCGGGCACTTGCCACCAACGGCGCGATATCAGCCCAGAGTTCCTTGCGGGTGTCCGGAACGGTGACGAAGAGGATGGCCGGTTTGCGGCGGCCGATGTCCAGCAGCGTGAGCGCCGCCTGCGAGGTGTGCCGCTTGCCCTTCACCGTGTAGGTCACCCGGTAGCCGAGCGTCCATCCCTTGCCCGTGGCCGGTTTCTGCGACGCCGTCCAGGCCACCTTGGCGCCCGCCGGATAGTGGTTGGCGACCGTCCACCTCACCGCGCCGGCCGCCGCCTTGCGGAACTCGGCGTCGGTCTTCAGGTCGGCCTGGGGAGAGGCGCCGGGGAGCAGGCCCGAGACGACCATCGTGCCCGGCTGCCGTGCCGTACCGACCTGCTGGCCCGCGGAGAAGGAGGGGATGTCGGCCACCTGCCACGGCTTGCCCAGCTTGGCGTAGGTGATCGCCGCCCTGCTGTCGGTGACCGCGCCGAGCACCGGGCTCGGCGTGCCGGGCAGCGCCCGCAACTTCGTCGTCGGGGGCAGGCCGGGCAGGGCGACCGCGGACGGTGACGGTGCGGGCGAGACGACGGCGGCTCCCGATCCGGCCCCGCTGCCCGACTGGTCGATCCTGTGGGGCCTGTCGCCGGAGAACAGCACGAAGATCAGGAAGACCGCCAGGGCCGTGACGAGCGCGGCGCCGACGCTGTAGACGAACCGGACGGGGATGTCCCCGATCCGGGTCAGCAGGCCCTCCTTGCGCCGCTTCGCCGGGGGCGCGAAAAGCGCAGGCGGCGGGCCGGGCACGAGGGACGGCGTCGGCCTGACCGCGGGTTCCTCGGCCGGAGCGGGCGTCCAGACGGGCTTCGAGGGGGAGTCTCCGGCCGCGTTCCTGGCCGCGGCCTCCCAGGCCCAGACCCCGGACAGGCCACCGGAGGGCGACTCGGCCGGCTCCGGCGCCTCGGGGGCGTGCTCCCTCTCGTCCGTTTCGAGCCCGGGAAAGCCCGCCATGGGGAAGAGCCAGACGGACTCCTGCTCCTCGGCCGCCTCAGGCTCCGGCTCGGGAGACGGCTCAGCGGGCAGCTCGGGCCTGGGGACCAGCACGGTCTCCTCGCCGTCGCCGATGGGGAACCGGCGCGGCACCCGAGGGTTGATCAGCGTGCCGTCCTCGGCGCGGATGGCGGGGATGGGCGCCGTGGGCGCGTCGTAGGACGGGATGTATCCATCGTGAGGGCCCCCGGAGGAGTCGCCGCCAACATCCGCCATGAGCGCCAGGCTATGCCACCTCACCTGATGGGCGAAACGCATACCATCACGCTTCGGCCACGAGACACCGGGGAAGGGGCCGGTCCGCCGCTCCCCGTCAAGAGCATCTTCCGCGCTGAGCTGGGAAGATACTCCCGCATGCAGGGATGGAGTTCACGGGCCGCGCTGTCCGTCGCCGTCGTCATGACGCTCGCGGGATGCGGTCAGAGCGCGAGACCACCGGCGGCGGGCCCCGAGCCCTCACAACCGGGCACGACGGTCGCCACGCCACCGCGGGCCTCGGCGGACGGCGCCTCCCCCGGCGCCCCCATCGGCCCACCGCCGGGCGGCTCCCCTGTCGGACCCGAGGCCCTGGAGACCAAGTACGAGCAGGTCATCGCCACGGTGCTGCCGTCCATCGTGCAGATCACCACGAAGAGCGGCCTCGGCTCCGGTGTCATCTACGACACACAGGGACACATCATCACCAACGCCCACGTCATCGGACGTTCCACAACCTTCGAGGTGACACTGGCCAGCGGCGGCAAACCCCGCGCCGCACGGCTCGTCAAGGCGTACGGGCTCGGCGACCTGGCCGTGATCAAGGTTGACGACCCCACGGGGCTGAAGCCCGCCAGGTTCGGCGATTCGAGCAAGCTCCGGGTCGGGCAGCTCGTCCTCGCCATGGGCAACCCCCTGGGCCTGTCCGGCAGCGTCACCAACGGCATCATCTCGGCGCTCGGCCGTACGGTCAGCGAACCGCAGGAGGAGGGCGGCCCCGGGGCGACGATCACCGGGGCCGTCCAGACCTCCGCCGCGATCAACCCCGGCAACAGCGGCGGCGCCCTGGTGAACCTCTCCAACGAGGTCATCGGCATCCCGACCCTGACGGCCGTCAACCCGGAGCTCGGCGGCGGTCAGGCCCCCGGCATCGGGTTCGCGATCCCCTCGAACACCGCGACCGACATCGCCAACCAGATCATCAGGCACGGCAAGGTCACCAACACCCACCGGGCGGCCCTCGGGATCACCGTGCAGACGGTGATCGGCTCCGACGGCAGGCCCGCGGGTGTCGGCGTCGTACGGGTCGCCCCCGGCGGCAGCGGCGCGAAGGCGGGCATCAGGCGTGGCGACGTGATCCTGTCGATCAACGGCGCCCCCACCCTGGACACCCAGGCCCTGGCCGAGGCCATGGCGGGCCTCAATCCCGGCGACCGCGCCCAGGTCCAGCTCCTGCGCGCCGACGCGTCGAGGGCGACGGTCACCGTGACGCTGGGCCAGCTGCCGAGCGACTGACCGGCCCTCTCAGCCGCCCAGGATCGCGTTGAGCCTGCCGTAATCCAGGGCGCCCTCAAGAGGCGTGTAGGTGCCCGAGGCGAGGACCTCCCGGGTGGCCTCCCAGATCACGGCGTAGGCGGCTCCCACGATCGAGGAGCCCAGGCTGACCCGGGCGACACCGAGCTCGGCCAGCTCGGCGACCGTGGGGGCCCCGGGCCCCACCAGGATGTTCAACGGAGCCGCCACGGCTCCTGTGAGCGCGGCGACGGTCTCCGGATCGACGACCCCGGGCACGAAGACGCCACTGGCCCCGGCCGCGAGATAGGCCTCGGCGCGCTCGACCGCCGCCTCGAACCGCTCCTTCGGCGTCTCGCCGACCTGACGCAGATAGACGTCGGTCCGCGCGTTGACGTAGAGGGGGATCCCCGCCTCCTCGGCCGCCCGCCTGGCGGCGGCCAGCCGCTCGCACTGCTCCTCGACGGGACGCAGCGGCGTGTCCCCGCCGTACAGGGCGTCCTCGATGTTGACTCCGACGGCACCGGCCGCGATCACCCGCCCGACCGTCTCGGCGACCCCCTCCGGGGTGTCCGCGAAGCCGCTCTCGATGTCGGCGGTGACGGGCAGGTCGACGGCGGCGGCGATCCTGGCGATCAGGTCGATCGCACGGTCACGGTCGAGCCGGTCACCGTCGGGGGCGCCGAGACTCCAGGCGACCCCGGCGCTGGTCGTCGCGACCGCCCCGGCCCCGGCCTCCTCCACGAGACGCGCGCCGGCGACGTCCCAGACGTTGGCGAGCACCAGCGGCGTGCCGCCCCGGTGCAACGAGTGGAACAGCTCTGCTCTCTCACGAAGGGTCGTCATGGCGAACAGTAAACCAGTTCGATCCTCTTCCAGGAGGGGAAAACCCGTTCGAGTCGCGACTTCGGAAAAACGCCGAGGGCGGCCGCGCGGACTCGGGTCCGTGCGACCGCCCTCAGACGATCTGCTCCGTGCGCGGGGCACGGAACGGGGGTGGAGGTGGCGGGAATCGAACCCGCGTCCTTCAACTCCAAGACAGGGCTTCTCCGGGTGCAGCCTGCTTTGCTTTTCTCAGCCCCGGCGATCACACAGGCAAGACGCCGACGGGCTCAGCCACTGTTTGGTTTCCCGATCTTCCCCGTGGCCGGGTCGATCGGTTGAGCCTCCTAGCGATGCCGGATCCGGGCCGGAGGCGCTCCCGGGCCGGCAGAAGTCACTCGCTGCTTAGGCGGCGAGCGCCAGGCGAGCCTGGCTGACTTCGGAGTGCGTCTTATTGGCACTTGTTGGTTGCGGTCACAGTGTTAACGAGGTTATGTCCGCAGTCCTCGACCCGCTTCTCCTGGCTTGCAAAGCCAAAGTCGAAACCAGTCACCCCCCTGTTGAATTGTCAACCCGGTCCTGGGACCGAGGATCCGAAGATACCCGGTACAACACCGGTAACGCCAACTCGATTCCCGGTGAACGGCTCGTTCCCCGGCGACCGGCGGGGCCGGCCGGTCATGACGGGACCGAGGCCTCCCCCGAGACGAGGCCCCGGTCCCATCGAGGCGACCGGGTCCGCAACCCCCCAAGCGGTGCCCGGTCATCTGGGAAGACGCAGGCCGGGCACCCGATGGTTGCTCAGGGCGAGGAGAAAATCTCAGACCGTCACGACTCGGTGTGCAACTTCTGGAAGAAACGGCCCGCGACGGTCGCCCCCGCGGTCGAGTCGGCGCTCTCCATCAGCACGGCCACCGCGATGTCGCCCTGCCAGCCGACGAACCAGGCCAGCGGCTTACGGCTCTGCGTGGCGGCGGCCGTGACACCGTGCACCGGGTCGCCCGGCGCCGCGGCGGACCTGGCGGAGCCCGCGACCACTCCCGACCGCATGAGGGTGCGGAGCGTGGCGATGGCCTTGTCGTCGATCTTGATCGGACTCGGCGGTTTCGGCGGCTCCGCCTCGGCCGCGGGGTCCGGGCTGTGCGGGTCGGTGACCAGGACCGGCGGACGCCAGGTGCCCGAGGCGACCGCCCCGGCGACCAGGGCCATGGACAGCGGGCTGACCAGCACGTTCTGCCCGGCGATGGCCCTGGCGGTGGCCGCGTCCGTACGCAGGGGGCCGACCGAGCCGCTGAAGGACTTCAGCGGCAGTGTCCACGGCGACTCGATGCCGAACCTGGCGGCGCTGGCCGTCAGCTCGGCGCCGTCGATCCTGCGGGCCAGCGCGGTCAGCGCGGTCACGCACCCGCTGGCGAAGTCACCCTGGATGCTCGGCGCCGTCCCGCCCGGCGGGTCCGCCTGGTGGAAACGGGCGCCGCCGACACTGCGCTCCACGGGGCAGGCGAGCCGCTGCTTGGTGCTGATCCCCGCCTTGAGCAGCCCCTCGACCGTCATGATCGAGAACGTGGTGCCCGCGGGGAACCTGCCCGCCAGGGCGTCCTTCTCCTGGTTGTACTCCTTGGTGCTGCCGACCGCGCGGATCTCACCGGTCGAGGCCTGGACCGCCACCAGCATGCCGGGGGTGCCGCCGAAGAGCGCGGCGTCGGCCGCCTTCTGGGCCGGGCCGTCGAGCGTGGTGCGCACCGGCGAGGTCGAGCGGCTGGGCCGCCACTTGCGCAGCTCGGCCACCTGCTGGTTCGTCTTCAGGTCGACCGTGATGACCCGTGTCTCCGTCGAACCGGTCAGGTGCTCCTGGTAGGCCTTCTGCAGCCCGGTCCTGCCGACGGTGTCGCCCGCCCGCTGCGGACCGCCGAGCTGCTGCTCGGTCTCCGGGGTCACCGCGGTGACGGTGCCGACGATCTGGGCGGGCGAGTCGGGGGCGACCGGCTGCTTCTGCGGCGAGACGACGATGCCGGGAACGGCCGCCAGCTTGTCGCTGAGCTGGGCGTACTTGGCGCGTCCGAAGGTCACCAGCGGCACCTGGACGTTGGGCCTGGCCGACCTGATCCGGCTCAGCAGCCGGTCCTGGGGGAAGCCGGTGATCTTCGAAAGCTGCTCGCAGACCGCCACCGGATCCTTCAGCGACGCCGGGACGACGTTCGCCACGTACAGCGTGGCCTCCTGCTGGAGCGGGTCGCCGTTGCGGTCGAGGATCGGCTTACGCCCCTCGGGGATGACGTCGACCGCGAAGCGCTGCCCCTCGTGCAGGTCGGGATGGAGCACGCTGGGCGACCAGCGCACCTTCCAGCGGCCGTCCACCAGGTGCAGGGGGAGCTTTCCGGTGTACTGCCACAGGGGGTTGTTCTCCCCCAGGTCGACCTCCGCGTCGAAGTCGGCCTCCGTCTCGTCCCCCGTACGGCGCATGCCCTTGACCTTGAAACGGAAGGACGCGGCGTCGAGCTGGACCTTGGCGTTCTCCAGGGCCTTACTGACCGTCCGCTCGTCCCCGTCGGTACGCCTGGCCGCCGCGACGTAGTCGCCCGTCTGCCAGCCGACCAGGAAGTCACGCACCGCCTCGTGGGCCGAAGGCTCCTCGAAGCAGGCCGACAGCATGGGGACCGTCACCGCCAGCGTCAGTGCCGCGGCGACGGTCCGCCGAGCCTTCCCCGTCACAATTACCTGTTCCTGTGCCTGAGAGCGCGAGCCATCTCACGCTTGGCCTGCTTCTCCGCGAGGGTCTGCCGCTTGTCCCAGTCCTTCTTACCCTTGGCGAGGCCGATCTCGATCTTGGCCTTGCCGTCCTTGAAGTAGATCGCGAGCGGGATCAGCGTCAGGCCGCTCTCCTTGGTCTTCGCGACCAGCTTGTCGATCTCCTTGCGGTGGAGCAGAAGCTTACGGGTGCGACGCGCCGCGTGGTTGGTCCACGTCCCCATGGTGTATTCGGGGATGTGGACGTTGATCAGCCAAGCCTCGCCGTCCTTGAGGAGGGCGTATCCGTCGAGCAGAGAGGCCCTGCCCAGGCGGAGTGACTTGACCTCGGTGCCCTGGAGCACGAGACCAGCCTCGTAGGTTTCCTCGATGTGGTAGTCGTGCCAGGCACGCTTGTTCTGGGCGATGACCTTCCGCCCGGTCTCACGTGGCATGCCCCCGAGCCTACCGGGGACCGGGACGGCCGGCCGCGTCCCGAGGCGGGAGCGCGCCCGGCGGGCGCGCTCCCGGGCGCTCACACCCGCAGGTAGCGGCGGAGCGTGACGAACGAGGCGAGCACACAGATGAGCACGCCGATGACCATCGTGAGGCTGATCGTCGAGGCGACGGTCTCCCACGTGAGCGGGCTGGTGTTGGCCAGGTAGATCTGCACGCCGTCGAAGAGGAACACCTTGCTGACGATCAGCATCACCGCGGCGACCACACCTCCGATCAGGCCCGCGATGACCCCCTCCATGACGAAGGGAAGCTGGATGTAGAGGTTCGAGGCGCCGACGAGCCGCATGATGCCGGTCTCACGTCTGCGGTTGTACGCCGACAGACGCACCGTGTTGCCGATCAGCAGGGTGGCCGCGAAGACCAGGACGATGGCCACGACCAGGGCGGCCCAGCGCAGCCTCTCCAGCAGCCCGAAGAACTTGTCCAGGATCTCCTGCTGGTTGACCACGTAGGAGACGCCGCCCGCGCCCTTGACCTGCTCGATGACGGCCGGGTAGTCGGCGGGGTTCTTGAGCTTCACCCTGAACGACTCGGGCATGTCAGACACCTGCAGCACCGAGAGCAGGACGTTGTTGTCCTTGTACTGCTCGCGGAAGTTCGCGTAGGCCTGGGCCGCGTTCTCGAACTCCACCCGTTCGACCTGGGGCATGGACTCGATCTGCGCCTTGAGGGCGGCCTGCTCCTGGGCGTTGACGCCACCGCTGCCCTTGCACTGCGGGAAGGCGTCGTTCTTCTTGCACAGGAAGACAGAGATCTCGACCTTGTCCACCCAGAAGTCACGCATGGTGGAGATCTGAGAGTTGATCATCAAGCCGACGCCCAGCAACGCCATGCCGATCGCCACGGTCACGATGACCGCGATCGTCATCGTGAGGTTGCGGCGGAGGCCGATCCAGACCTCGGAGAAGATGAAGTTTGCCCGCATGCTCTTCCTGTCGCTTCGCTTCCTTGAGGTCCTGGGTCAGTACGCCTGGCCGTACACGCCACGCGACTGGTCACGGACGATCTTGCCGTCCTCCAGTTCCACTACGCGCTTGCGCATGGAGTCGACGATGGCGGCGTCGTGCGTGGCCATGACGACGGTGGTACCGGTCCTGTTGATCCGGTCGAGCACCTTCATGATGCCGATGCTGGTCGCCGGGTCGATGTTTCCCGTCGGCTCGTCGGCCAGCAGGATCATAGGGCGGTTGACGAAGGCACGGGCCATGGCGACCCGCTGCTGCTCGCCACCGGACAGCTCGTCGGGCATCCGGTGGGCCTTGCCCTCAAGGCCGACCAGTTCGACGACCTCGGGCACGACCTTGCGGATGAACCGGCGTGGCTTGCCGATGACCTCCAGGGCGAACGCCACGTTCTCGTAGACGTTCTTGTTCGGCAGCAGCCGGAAGTCCTGGAAGACGCAGCCGATACGGCGGCGCAGGTGGGGGATCTTGAAGTTGGACAGTCGGGCGAGGTCCTTGCCGGCCACGTGGATCGCCCCGGAGTCGGGACGCTCCTCCTTCAGGACCAGGCGGAGGAAGGTCGACTTCCCGGACCCCGAGGGGCCGACGAGGAACACGAACTCGCCCTTGTCGACATCGACGCTGACGTGGTCCAACGCGGGCCGCTTCTGGTTCGCGTAGACCTTGGTGACATTATCAAAATGGATCACGGGCGCATCACGGCATGCCAGTCTAGGGGTTAGGACAGTCGCGGTGGTGGCAGAGGTTCACTTCCGCCTCTCGCCGGCCGGGGGGCGCCGCTCTTTGCTAACGATCGACGTTCCGGTTGGCCGGAGCCCAGTCTAGGGGGAAGACTGGCATGGAACGTCCATAACGGAAACAAAACGATTCGGCGCCCGGTAACGACCACATAAAGTAGTTCTGACCTAGGAGACGGAGGCTCTCATGAGCTGTGAAGACCTCGTCTGCGCCCGATGCGCCCACCCTGTGGCGGAGGGCCGCTGCGCCCAGTGCCGCGCCTACCGCGACCGGATGCACCACGGCTTCGGCGGGCTGACGCCCGCCACGGTCGCGCTGCTGTTGATCGTGCTGTTCTTCCTCACCGTGGCCCTGCGGCACCTGGCGGGCCTGTGACGGCCCGCCACCGGGCGGGCCGTCACGAAAAGCCTTACCCCTCGACGCCGGACTCCTGACGGCGGGTCCAGCGGATCTCCGCCTCGATGAACTCGTCGAGGTCTCCGTCGAGGACCGAGCTCGGGTTGCCCGCCTCCGTGCCCGTCCGCAGGTCCTTGACGATCTGGTACGGGTGCAGCACGTAGTTGCGGATCTGCGTGCCCCACGAGGTGGTCGACTCGCCCCTGATCTCGTTGAGCGCCGCCGCCTCCTCCTGCCGCTTGCGCTCCAGCAGCTTGGACTGCAGGACCGCCATCGCGGTCGCCTTGTTCTGCAGCTGCGAACGCTCGTTCTGGCAGGAGACCACGATGCCGGTCGGCAGGTGGGTCAGGCGGACCGCCGAGTCGGTGGTGTTGACGCCCTGGCCACCGGGGCCCGAGGAGCGGTACACGTCGACCCGCAGGTCGTCCTCGTTGATGTCGATGTGGTCGGTCGTCTCGACCACCGGCACCACGTCGACCCCGGCGAAGGAGGTCTGGCGGCGGCCCTGGTTGTCGAACGGGCTGATCCGCACCAGGCGGTGGGTGCCGTGCTCGCCGCGCAGCGTGCCGTACGCGTAGGGCGCCTTGACCGTGAAGGTGGCCGACTTGATGCCCGCCTCCTCGGCGTAGGAGGTCTCGTAGACCTCCGTCGGGTAGCCCTTGCGCTCGGCCCAGCGCAGGTACATCCGCAGGAGCATCTGCGCCCAGTCGGCCGCGTCGACGCCACCGGCCTGGGAGTTGATCGTGACGACCGCCTCACGGGCGTCGTACTCGCCCGACAGCAGGGTGCGTACCTCAAGGGCGCCGACCTCGCTCCTGAGGGCGGCCAGCTCGCGGTCGGCCTCCTCGCGGGTGTCCTCGTCCTCCTCGGCCGCGGCCAGCTCGTACAGGACGGACAGGTCGTCGAGGCGCCGTTCGAGCCCCTCGATCCTGTTGACCTCACCCTGCAGGTAGGAGAGCTTGCTGGTGACCTTCTGGGCCCGCTCCTGGTCGTTCCACAGGTCGGGCGCCGCGGCCTGCTCTTCGAGCTCCTCGATCTGCTTGCGTATCGCGCCGAGGTCGAGCACGTCCTGGATGTTCTTCAGCGTGCCGATGAGCTCGTTGATCTCTTCTACCGGATCGATGAGTGCCACGTCTGTAAAGGGTACGCGACCGACGCACCCCGTTGTGTACGGCCGGGCCCGCGCGCTGGCTAGCATGGGGCGCCGGAGACCGTGAGGAGGCGGACGTGCGGGGACGTGGTGGACGGGGGCTGCTCGTGTTCACCCTGGCCCTGATGACCGCGACCGCGGCCTGTGCGGACCAGGGCGGCGGCGCACGCGAGCAGGGCGCACAGGGAGCTCAGGGGGCCCAGACCGCGGGTCCCGCCTCAAGCCCGGTCCCGGCCGCGTTGCGGGAGCCTCCCGTCACGCTGGCCGAGGCGGGCAGGGCGCTGTCGAGCGTGCTCGGCGCGCAGGCGGTGCTCGAAAGCGCGACACCACACCTGGAGGCCGACCGCAGGAACCTCCTGGAGCAGACCCGCGACTCCCAGGAGGCGCTCACCATGGCCGCCTTCAACAGCACGCCGGGCCCGCTGCCGCACTACACCTGGGGCAGGCCGGAGCTGCTGGTGCCCAGGGTCCAGCGGGCCCCCTTCTGGTTCGCCGCGGTCGTCGAGCGCGAGGACAGCGCGGGCGAGCGGCGCCCCGCCGTCCTGGTCCTGACCAAGTACGGCGGGCACGAGTGGTATCTCAGCTCGACCTCGCTGCTCGACCCCGGGGAAAGGATCCCGGAGATCGCCAAGGACGCCGGGGGCTACGCGACCGAGCTCGACGACGACGACCCGACCACGGCGATCAGTCCCCGTCTCATGGCGCCGCTGCACGCGACCTCGGCCGAGGAGGGCAGCGCGGGCTTCGCCGCGGGCCTGATCGAGAAGGGCCCGCACACCACGGACTACGCCGAGGAGATCGAGGGCAAGCGGCCGAAGTACAAGAGCGACTGTCTCGGCTACGACTCGATCTTCGGCGCGAGCAACTACCCGGTCCACGCCCTGCGCACCGCGGACGGGGGTTCCATGATCATGTACTCGCTGATCAGGACCACGACCGTGACGGCCAAGATCGAGCCGTGCGCCGACATCAGGGTTCCGCCGAACGCCGAACGGCTGGCCTCGGCGACGGGCGCGCGCAAGGAACTGCGCACGGTCGAGACGCACCAGTACGTGAGCACGGTGCCCGCCAAGACGGGCAAGGGCCTCGCCCGGGTGATCGGCTACCTGGGCGGGGTCACCAAGGTCTCCGCCAACTGACGCCCGCCCCGCCGCCCCGTACAGCCGGCCTGGCCGTACGGGGCGGCGGTGCCGTCAGGACTCGCCGAGCGGCAGGCTCGTCGAGGCGACCAGCGTGCGGATGGCGCGCAGCGCGACCGACAGCGTCGCCAGGTCGAAGTTGTCGCTCTCCCAGATCTCCGACAGGGTCTGCCGGGCCCTGGAGACGGCGGCCGAGTTGGCCTCCGTCCAGCGGGCCAGGCGCTCCTCCGGGGTCAGTCCGGGCGTGTTGTGGGCCAGGACGTCCCGGGTGAGCGAGGCGTGGGCGGCGTAGAGGTCGTCGCGGAGGGCGGCCCGCGCCATGGAGTTCCAGCGGCTGTCGCGCGGCAGCCCGATCACCCGCTCGCGCAGCCTGGCCAGCTGGAGCCGGTCGGCCAGGTCGAAGTAGACCTCGGCGACCTCGTTGACCGGACGGTTCGCCTGCACGGCCACCTCGACCAGGTCGAAGGTGGAGTAGGCCGGGACCATCGAGGCGACCCGCTCGGCCAGCTCGTTCGGCACCCCCCTGGCGACGAAGGAGTCGCGCCGCTCCTCGAAGCCCGCCAGGTCGGAGCCGGTGAGCAGCTTGGGCAGGTGGGGCAGCAGGCCGTTCATCCCCTTGGCGAAGAAGGTCACCGTCGAGGCCAGGTCGAGCGGCGTGCGCCGGTTGCCGAGCAGCCAGCGGGTGCCGCGCTCGGCGAGCTTGCGGGACTCCAGGAGCATGGCGATCTGGGTGGAGGTGTCCACCTTGTTGTCCAGCTCCTCGACCTGACGCCAGAAGCTCGGCAGGTCGAAGACCTCGCGGGTGACCAGGTAGGCGCGGGCGATGTCCGGCGCCGAGGCGCCGCTCTCCTCACCCAGGCGGAACATGAAGGTGGTGCCGCCCGAGTTGACCAGGTCGTTCACCACGCCGGTCGTGATGATCTCCCGGCGCAGCGGGTGGGTGTCCATGTGCTCCCGCATGCGCTCGCGCAGCGCCGAGGGGAAGTAGGACACCAGCCAGGAGGCCAGGTAGGGATCGTCCGGCAGGTCGGAGGCGAGGATCTCGGCGTCGGTGACCAGCTTGGTGTAGGCCAGCAGCACCGAGAACTCCGGCGCGGTCAGCCCGAGCCCGGCCTGGCGCCGTTCGGCGAGGGCCTTGTCCGAGGGCAGGAACTCCAGCTCCCGGTTGACCAGCCCGGCCCGTTCGAGCCTGCGCAGCTGGCGGGCGTGGATGTGCAGCATGTCCGACGCCTGGGCGCGGGCGGCGGCCAGCACCACGTTCTGGTCGTGGTTGTCCCGCAGGACCAGTTCGCCGACCTCGCCGGTCATGTCGAGGAAGAGCTCGTTGCGCTGCCTGTCGGTCAGCTCGCCGTCCCGGACCGCGCGGTCCAGCAGGATCTTGATGTTCACCTCGTGGTCGGAGGTGTCGACCCCGGCGGAGTTGTCGATGAAGTCGGTGTTGACGAGGCCGCCCTCGCGGGCGAACTCGATCCTGGCGAGCTGGGTGAAGCCCAGGTTGCCGCCCTCGCCGACCACCTTGCAGCGCAGCTCGGAGCCGTTGACCCGCAGGCCGTCGTTGGCCTTGTCGCCCACGTCGGCGTTGGACTCGCTCGACGCCTTGGCGTAGGTGCCGATGCCGCCGTTCCACAGCAGGTCGACCGGGGCCCGCAGGATGGCGCTGATCAGGTCGTTCGGTGCCAGCGAGGTCACCCCGTCGGCGATGCCGAGCGCGGCGCGCGCCTGCGGGGAGACCGGGATCGACTTGGCCGTGCGAGGCCAGACGCCGCCGCCCTGCCCGATGAGGGCGGGGTCGTAGTCGGCCCAGGAGCTGCGCGGCAGCGCGAAGAGCCTGGCCCGCTCGGCGTAGCTCCTGGCGGCGTCGGGGTCGGGGTCGATGAAGATGTGCCGGTGGTCGAAGGCCGCGACCAGCCTGATGTGCTGGGACAGCAGCATGCCGTTGCCGAAGACGTCGCCGGACATGTCGCCGATTCCGACCACGGTGAAGTCGGTGGTCTGGATGTCGACGCCGGTGGTGCGGAAGTGGTACTTGACGGACTCCCAGGCGCCGCGGGCGGTGATGCCCATGGCCTTGTGGTCGTAGCCGATCGAGCCGCCGGAGGCGAAGGCGTCCCCGAGCCAGAAGCCGTACTCCTTGGCCACCGCGTTGGCGATGTCGGAGAAGGTGGCGGTGCCCTTGTCCGCGGCGACCACGAGGTAGGTGTCGTCCCCGTCGTGCCTGACCACGTCGGCGGGCGGGACGACCACGCCGTCGACGAGGTTGTCGGTGACGTCGAGCAGGCCGGAGATGAACATCCGGTAGCAGGCGACGCCCTCGGCCAGCAGGTCCTCACGGGTGCCGGACTTCGGCGGATTCTTCACCACGAAGCCACCCTTTGAGCCGGTGGGGACGATGACGGTGTTCTTCACCATCTGCGCCTTCACCAGGCCGAGGACCTCGGTGCGGAAGTCCTCCCTGCGGTCCGACCAGCGCAGGCCGCCTCGCGCGACCTTGCCGAAGCGCAGGTGCACGCCCTCGACCCGCGGCGAGTAGACGAAGATCTCGAACTTCGGCCTCGGCAGCGGCAGCACGCCGATCGACGGCGAGTCGAGCTTCAGGCTGACGTACGGCTTGCGCGCCCCGTCCACGGTCTGGAAGTAGTTCGTCCGCAGCGTGGCGTCGATCATCTCCAGGTAGGCCCGCAGGATGCGGTCCTCGTCCAGGGAGGCCACGTCGTCGAGGGCGCCGAGGATCTCCTCGTGCAGCGCCTCGGACAGGTCGGAGCGGACCTCCTCCTCGCGCCTGGGGTCGTGCCTGGCCTCGAACAGGCGCACCAGCAGGCGGGCGAGCCGTACGTTGTCCAGCAGGACCCGCTCGATGTAGTCCTGGCTGAAGGTGGTGCCCGCCTGGCGCAGGTACTTGGCGTAGACCCGCAGGATCTCGGCCTGCTCCCAGGTCAGCCCGGCCGCCAGGACCAGGGCGTTGAAGCCGTCGCTCTCGACCCTGCCCCGCCACAGGGCGTCGAAGGCGTCCTGGAAGAGCCGCTTGAACTCGTCCCTGTCCACCTCGGGCGACAGGTCGTAGCGCAGCCCGAAGTCGTAGATCCAGGCGTCCTTGGTCGCCGGGTCCCGGTCGCGGTCGATCTCGTAGGGACGCTCGTCGACGACCTCGACGCCCAGGCGCTGCAGCAGCGGCAGCACGTGCGACAGGGAGATGGACGCGCCGATCCGGTAGAGCTTGAAGCGGCGCTCCCCCTCGGGGGCGTCGTAGGGCTCGTAGAGGTTCATCCCGATCTCGTCCGGCGGCGAGTCGGCGAGCGCCTCAAGGCGGCGCAGGTCGGCGACGGCCAGCCTGGGCGGGAAGTCGGCCTTGTAGCCCTCGGGGAAGGCCGTGGCGTAGCGCCGGACGAGGCGGGGCGCCTCCTCCTCCGAGCTCAGCTCGGTGATCGCGGTGGCCAGGTCGTCGTCCCAGGAGCGGGTGGCCGCGGCCAGCCTGCCCTCAAGCTCCTCGACGTCCAGCTCCTGCACGTTCAGCGGCCTGCCGCGCTCGCCGCGCACGACCACGTGCAGCCGGGCGAGGGCGGACTCGCCGATCATCGCGCTGTAGTCGCAGGAGGTGCCGCCGACCGCCTTGAGCAGGAGGTCCTGCATCTTGATGCGGATCTGGGTGGTGTAGCGGTCACGCGGGAGGTAGATCAGGAAGGAGATGTAGCGGCCGTAGTCGTCGGGGCGCAGGAAGACCTTGACCTGCTTGCGCTCGCGCAGCCTGAGCACGCCGAGCGCGATCGGCAGCAGCTGCTCGACCGAGGTCTGGAACAGCTCGTCCCTGGGGAAGGTCTCCAGGATCTCGATGAGGTCCTTGCCGTCGTGGCTGTCGGCGGCGAGCCCGGCCAGGTCGAGGACCTCGGCCAGCTTGCGGCGCAGCACCGGGATGCGGGAGATCGACTCGCTGTAGGCCACGTGGGTGAACAGGCCGAGGAAGCGGCGCTCGCCGACGACCTCTCCCGCGTCGTCGAACAGCTTGACGCCCACGTAGTCGAGGTAGGCGGGGCGGTGCACGGTCGCCCTGGCGTTGGCCTTGGTGATGATCAGCATCTGCTGCTTCTCACGGGCCTTGGCGCGCAGCTCGGGCGAGAGCGCGGCGAAGCTCTCCGAGCCCGCCTTGTCGTGGCGCAGGATGCCCAGGCCCGTCCCCGGGACCTGGCGCAGCGCGTCGCCCTGCTCGCCCTCCTCAAGGCGGTACTCGCGGTAGCCGAGGAAGGTGAAGTGGCCGTCGGCCAGCCAGCGCATCAGCTCCAGGCTGTCCTCGACGCCCGCGAGGTCGAGCGGGGGCGGGTTGACCGAGACGTCCTCGGCCGTCTGCAGGGCCAGCGCCCGCATCTTGGCGAAGTCCTCGACGGCGTAGCGGACGTCCTCAAGGACCCGCTGCAGGTCGGTCTCCAGCTGCTTGAGCACGGCCGGGTCGTTCTGCCGGTCGATCTCGAAGTGCATCCAGGACTCGGTGATCTCCTGCCCGGCGGCCTGGTCGCGGTCCCCGCCGAGCAGCTTGCCGGTCACGTCCCTGCGCACCCGCATCTGCGGGTGGACGACCAGGTGGGTGGTGACGCCGTGCCGGTCGAGCTCCATGGTCGCGGAGTCGACCAGGAAGGGCATGTCGTCGGTCACCACCTCGATGACCGAGCGGCCGGGGTCCCAGCCGTGCTCCTCCAGGCTGGGGGTGTAGGCGCGCACCAGCGCCCGGCCCTGGGGACGCTTGTCGGCGAGCTGACGCTGGGCCGTCGCGGGGCCGTACACGTCGACCGGGTTGCGGTCCAGCAGGTCCTCTGGCGCGACATGCCGGTAGTAGAGCCTGAGGAAGTCGAGTGCCTCCTCGTCACTCCCGTGGTCGCCGCCGGGTGTGTGCCCGCAGATCTCGGCGGCACTCCTCAGCAGCTCATCCTTCGCCTCGTCGAGCGGCATGTCGCTCTCACTCCTTTGTGAGGGATTTTTCGTATTAGAAGAGGGATCTTCGATCAATGTCGTAGTTCCCGAGTAGGAGGGAAGTAATGCGGCATATGCCGCCTACCGAGAGAGACGTCGCTTTAGGTCGTCTCTGCCCGGTCCTACGTGGATCTGTCACCCGGCCACCGCGTGGACGGCCCGCCGCGAGGCGGGCTCATGGCGCGCCGGTTCCCGGACGTGCGCGACAGGACTTGACCGCCCATCGCCCACCCCTCCGACTCCCCGTCCAGCGGGCACGGCCCGTGGCACAACACCTCCAGCGGCCACCCGCCCCGGTCTCCGTTGACCTGAGCATGCCGCCGCTCTGATACCACCCGAAAAGCCGTGAAACGTCAATGTGACGGACGGCCAACATCAGGGGAAGTGGAGCGCTCCATCCGGGATCGGTCGAGGGTCGGGAAGCCCTCGGAAGCCCGGGATCCCCGTCGCCTCACCGGCGGCGCAAACCCGGACCGACCGCACCCGATTGGTTCCCCAGTCTCCCACGGCCGGCCGCGCCGCGTCCCCGTCTCGGCCCTCCGCCCCAAGATTATGCTTCCGCGATCCACGGCACCCTCGCCACGCCGACATCCCCCGCGGCTCCCCACCGCGATCACCACACACACCGACAAAGGCCCCATTAGCCGCGACGTGATGTGAATGTAACCAACCAGACCGTAGGCGCGGCCGTCTCACCGGACAGACGACTAGCACCCAACGGGGAGAACAACCATGCAGCCCGCTCCGGACAGGCGGACGTTCCTTAGGCTCGGTGGTATGGCCGCGCTCACCATCGGAGCCGCTTCCCCCTCCTCCTCGCCACGTCCGACCCCGGCGGAGTGGACCGCCCTCGGCCGGGGTCTCGACGGCACCCTCGTACGGCCCGGCGACGCCTCCTACGACGCCGCCCGCCGCCTGTTCAACACCGCCTTCGACGCGGTACGGCCCGCGGGCGTGGCCTACTGCGCCAACCCCTCCGACGTGGCCGAGTGCGTGACCTTCGCCAGGAGGATGGGGGTGCCGCTGGCCGTACGGTCGGGCGGGCACTCCTACGCGGGCTGGTCGAGCGGCCCCGGGCTGGTCCTCGACGTCTCCCGGATGAGCAAGGTCTCCTACTCGGGCGGACGGGCCGTCGTCGGGGCGGGCGCCAAGCTGGTCGACGTCTACGACAGGCTCGCCGCGCACGGGGTGAGCATCCCGGCGGGCAGCTGCCCCACGGTCGGCGTCAGCGGTCTGACGCTCGGCGGCGGGATCGGCGTGGTGTCCAGGAAGTACGGCCTGACGTGCGACGTCATGGAGTCCGTCCAGGTCGTCACGGCCGACGGGCGGCTGCTGACGTGCGACGCCCATCACGAGCCCGACCTCTACTGGGCCTGCCGGGGCGGGGGCGGCGGCAATCTCGGGGTCGCGGTCTCCTTCGGCTTCAGGACCCACCCGACCCGCGAGGTCACGGTGTTCTTCCTGCACTGGCCGTGGGCCAGGGCCGCCAAGGCGCTCAAGGCCTGGCAGTCGTGGTCGCGGGCCGTACCCGACGAGCTGTGGTCCACGATGCACCTGAGCAGCGACGGCGGGATGGACGTGCAGATCGGCGGCCTCCACCTGGGCGGCAGGGCGGAGTGCGAGCGGCTGCTCGACCGGCTGACGAGCGCGATCGGCCCGGTCTCCTCCTCCTTCGTCAAGCAGACGTCCTACAGCCACGCCATGATGATCATGGGGGGCTGCTCGACGCTCACGGTCTCCCAGTGCCACCGGCAGGGCTCGCTTCCCGGGCAGACCCGCGACGGAAGGCTGCCGCGCGACTCCTTCAGCGGCAGGTCGCACATGGCCTACGCCCCGCTGTCCGAGGCCGGGATCAGGACCCTGGTGGCCCAGGTCGCCAGGCCCGGCAGCCACACGGTGCTGCTGGACGCCCTCGGCGGAGCCGTGGGGCGGGTGCGGCCCGACGCGACGGCCTTCCCGCACCGGGCGGCGCTCTACAGCGTCCAGTACTACGCCCACCGCGCGGGCGCGGCCTCCTGGACCGCGAACGCCAGAAACGCCATGCGCCCCCACTTCGGCGACCACGCCTACGTCAACTACGTCGATCCCGGGCTGGCCGGCTGGCGCTCGGCCTACTACGGCGCGAACGCCACCAGGCTCGCCCGGGTCAAGGCCGCCTACGACCCCGGCCGTCTCTTCCGGATACCCCAGGGGTTCTGACCCGGGTGTCCCGGGACACCGGCCCTCCTGAACCAGGACAGAACACCGGTACGGTGTGGCGACCGGCTCGGAAGGCTTTCGGGAGACACGATGACCGTGCGCCTCGCGTGGGCCTGCTGCGCCCTGACGTCGCTGCTGGTCGTGGCCGCCGCCGTACTGGCCACGCGTAACGGGGTCGGCCCGCTCGGGCTCGGTCACCTGGTCTTCGTGGCCGCCTGCGCGCTCGCCGGCGGCCTGATCGGCTCGCGGCGCCCCGAGCACCCGGTCGGCCGGGCGCTGGCGCTCGGCGGCCTGTGCTTCGCCCTGATGGAGGCCTGCGGCCAGTACGCCATCCTCGGCCTGGTCACCGGCCCCCCGCTGCCGCTCGCCCGGGCAGCCGCCTGGCCGCAGACCTGGCTGTGGGTCCCGGCGAACCTGTCGATCACCCTGATCCCGATGATCTTCCCGGGCGGGACGCTCTCCTCCCCCGGCCTGCGGCGCCTGGTCCGTCTGACGCTCGCCGCCGCCGTACCGGTCATGCTGCTCAGCGCGCTCAGACCCGGTGAGAACAACCAGGTCGGCACCGGCGCCGGCACCGGGGTGGTCAACCCGCTCGGGGTCGCGGCGCTGGCCGGTCCCGCGCCGGTGGCGGAGACCGCGATGACGGCCCTCATGGCGGTGGTCTTCGTCGTCGGCGGCGCCGACCTGGTCCGCAGGGCGCTGCGCAGCTGCGGGGTGGAACGCCGCCAGATCATGTGGCTGGCCTACGCGGTCGGCGTCGAGATGCTGGTCGTCGCCGCCCGCCTGGCCGCCGGGCTGACCGACGCGGTCCCCGGGCGCATCTGGCCCGCGACCGACACCCTCTGGGAGCTCGGCTCGGCAACCACGGCGCTGCTCCCGGCCGCCGTCTGCGTCGCGATCCTGCGTCACCGGCTCTTCGACATCGACCTGGTGGTCAACAGGACCCTGGTGTACACGCTGCTGTCCGGCTGCGTGAGCGCCGGATACGTGGCCGTCGCGGCCTATCTGGGCGCGGTCTTCCCCGGCGGGGACCTGTCCGTCTCGGTGCTGGCCGCCGGGCTCGTCGCCCTCGCCTTCGCGCCGCTGCGCGGGCGGCTGCAGGGCTGGGTGAACCTGCTGATGTACGGCGAGCGGGACGACCCCTACGCGGCCCTCACCCGTCTGGGCAAACGCCTGGAGAACAGCGGGGAGCCGGACGGCGTGCTGCCCGGGGTGGCGCGCTCGGTGGCCGAGGCGCTGCGGCTGCCCTACGCGGCGGTGGAGACCTCGGCGGGCACCCGGCACGCCTTCGGCACCCCCTCCGGCACCCTGGTACGGCTGCCGCTGACCCACAACGGCGAGCGGGCGGGCGACCTCGTCCTGTCGCCCAGGCCAGGAGAGAGCGGCTTCGGCCCCCGTGACCTGCGGGTGCTGACCGACCTGGCCAGGCAGGTCGCGATCGCGGCGCACGCCGCCCGGCTGACCGCCGACCTGCGGCGCTCGCGGGAGAGGCTCGTGATGGCCAGGGAGGAGGAGCGCCGCAGGCTCAGGCGCGACCTGCACGACGGGCTCGGCCCCACGCTGGCCGCGCTGACCATGCGGGCCGAGGCCGCGTGCGACCTGGTCGAGGACGGGCCCGCCCGGCGGCTGCTCACCGAGATCGTCGCCGACGCCGAGGCCGCGGTCGCCGACGTGCGGACCCTGGTCGACGGGCTGCGCCCGCCCGCGCTCGACACCCTCGGCCTGCTCGGCGCCCTGCGCGCCCACGCCGTACGGCAGCCGCCCGGCCTGCGGGTGACCGTACGGGCCCCGGACGGGCTCGGGCCGCTGCCCGCGGCGACCGAGGTGGCCGCCTACCGCGTCGCGGCCGAGGCGCTGGCCAACGTGCGCAGGCACGCCGGGGCGTCCCAGGCGTGGCTGCGGGTCGAGGTGTCCGAGGGCACGCTCATGCTTGAGGTGTCCGACGACGGCGACGGGCTGCGGGCCGTACCCTCCGGACCTTCGGGGCCCTCCGGAACGGACGGGGTGGGGCTGGCGTCGATGCGTGAGCGGGCGCTCGAACTCGGCGGCACGTTCGCGGCCGAGGACCGTCCAGGAGGCGGGACCCTGGTCAGGGTCACGCTTCCCGCACGTGAGGGAGGGGATCACGATGATCCGGGTCCTGCTCGTTGACGACCACGCCGGGTTCCGCGCCGGGCTGCGCACACTGCTGTCCACCGCGCAGGACATCGAGGTCGCCGACGAGGTGTCCAGCGGGGAGCAGGCGCTGGCGGTGGTCGGGCGGCTGCAGCCGGACGTGGTGCTGATGGACCTGACGATGCCCGGCATGGGCGGGGTCGCGGCGACCGGGCGGCTCGTCCGCGACCACCCGCACATCCGGGTGGTCGTGCTCAGCATGTCGGACGACGACGACTCGGTGTTCGCCGCCGTGCGGGCCGGGGCCCGCGGTTACGTGCTCAAGGGCGCGCGCAGGGCGGAACTGGTCAGGGCGGTGCAGGCGGCGGCCGACGGCGAGGCCATCTTCGGCCCCGCCATCGCGGCCAGACTGGTCGGCTACTTCACCGAGCGGGAGCGCGCGTCCACCGGCCAGGGACCCGCGCTGCCCGAGCTGACCCGGCGGGAACGGGAGGTGCTCGGCCTGATGGCCGAACGCCTGACGAACCCGCAGATCGCGGCCAGGCTCGGGCTGAGCCACAAGACGGTTCGCAACCACGTCTCCGCCGTCTTCACCAAGCTCCAGGTGAACGACCGGGCCGAGGCGATCACACGGGCGAGGCGGGCGGGGCTGTGAGGCCCGCCCTCCACGCGCTGTCCGAGGCCCGCAGCACCCGCAGCGCGACCCAGCCGTAGGCGAGCAGGTGGAACAGCGCGCCGAGCGCCTGTACGGCGGGTGCCCGGTCCTGGGTCAGGAACGGCGTGAGGGTTCCGACGAGTGCGGTGACCGGCACCCACCAGGGGACGATCCTGACGGTGAGCAGGCCGACGAGCAGGACGAACAGCCCGATGTGCGTCAGGAAGCCGGGCAGCAGCATGCCGTACAGGAAGCCCCACAGCTCGCCTGCCCGGGCCGTGACCGCCTCGGCCTGCACGTCCGGCAGGGTCTGGGCCAGGGCCAGGTCGTAGAAGTCGGTGGTGAAGAGCGTGAGCGCGTGCCCGGCGCCGAGCAGTCCCAGCGCGGCGCCGACGTTCCCGGCCATCGGGGCCCGGCGGCGGAGCAGGTGGGCCAGGCCGAGGACGGCCGGGACGAGGGCCAGCGTCGCCCAGAGGAACAGCAGGCCGCTGACCTGGACGAGGTCGGGATGCTCCCGGAAGACGGCGGGGTCGTGGGTCGCGGAGGGGGGCGAGGTCAGGAAGGCGAGGAATTCGAGGACGGGCCAGGCGAGGAGGGCGGTTCCGGCGACCACCCGACGGAACGAATCCGGATTTTTCAGCATTTGCCCATCGAATCCAGGGGGTGTCCCGGGGCACATGAGCCCTCTGTCCCGGGCGACCGGGAGGAATCCCGGGCCTCGGGCCGGGCGGGGCTGCGGGTTCCAAAACGACTGGACCCGCGTGTGGCGGAACGGCAGCATCGGGGGATGCGCAACTGGCCCCTCACCGGACTACGGGTGACCACCCCACGTCTCGAACTCCGCCTGCCCTCCCTCGACGACCTCGACCGGCTCGCCGACCGCGCCGTCGAGGGGGTTCACGACCAGGGCACGATGCCCTTCATCGTGCCCTGGAGCGACGCCGAGCCGCAGGAGCGGGCTCGCAGGACCATCCAGTACCACTTCTCCCTGTGGGGCGCCTGGACCCCCGCCGAGTGGACCTGCGCGTTCGCCGTGGTCTTCGAGGGAGAGGTCGTCGGCACCCAGGCGATAGCGGCCACCGACTTCGCCGTCACCCGCGAGGTCACGAGCGGCTCCTGGCTGGGCAGGCGCTTCCACGGCAGGGGCATCGGCACCGAGATGCGCGCGGCCGTACTGCACCTGGCCTTCGAGGGTCTCGGCGCCCGCTACGCCACCTCGGGCGCGTTCGCCGACAACCACGCCTCCCTGGCGGTCTCCCGCAAGTTCGGCTACGCCGACGACGGCGTCCAGATCCACAACAGGCAGGGCGAGCCCGTGACGACCCTGCGCCTGCGCCTGGCCCGCGAGGACTGGGCAGGCGGGCTCGGGGTCGGGATCCACGGTCTCGAACCCTGCCTGCCGCTGTTCGGCGCGGCCCCTACTTCCCCGGATCGGTGACCGGGACGAAGTAGGACAGGATCTCCGGGTTGGCCATGGCGTCGAGGTTGGCCGCCTTCTCCGGGGGGACGCCGAGGAGGATCTTGCGGATCGGGACCTCCAGCTTCTTGCCGCTGAGCGTGCGGGGGATGCCGGGGACCTCGACGATCTCGTTGGGCACGTGCCTGGGGGACAGCTCCTCCTTGATCGCCCGGCGCAGCCGCATGATCAGCGAGTCGGACAGGCTCGCCCCCTCGGCCACCGTGACATAGAGCAGCAGACGCCCCTCCTGGCCGAGCTGCCCGGTGTCGATCACCAGGCTGTCGGCGATCTCCTCGAAGCGCTCGACCACCCGGTAGAACTCGCTGGTCCCCATCCGCACTCCACCCCGGTTGAGGGTGGAGTCGGAACGGCCGTAGATCACGCATCCGCCGTCAGGCAGGATCTTGATCCAGTCGCCGTGCCGCCACACCCCGGGATAGTCGGCGAAGTAGCTCTCCCGGTATCTCGTCCCGTCGGGGTCGTTCCAGAACATGACGGGCATCGACGGCATCGGCGCGGTCAGCACCAGCTCCCCGACCTCGCCGGTCACCGGACCACCCGACGGGTCGAAGGACTCGACCCTGGCCCCCAGGCACCGGCACGGGATGACCCCGGCCCTGACCGGCAGCAGCGGGACCGCCCCGACGAAGCCGGTGCACACGTCGGTGCCGCCGGAGAACGAGCCGAGCTGCACCTCGGGCATCGTGTCGTGCACCCAGGCGAAGCCCTCCGGCGGCAGCGGCGAGCCGGTCGAACCGACCCCCCGCAGCGCCCCGAGCCCCGAAGGGCGCAGGTTCGCCTTCATGGACGCCACGATGTACGGCGCTCCCGTGCCGAAGTAGGTGACACCCTCCTCGGCGGCCAGCCGCCACAGCGCGTCCGTCCCCGGGTGGGTGGCCGAGCCGTCGTACAGCACGATCGTCGAACCGGCCAGCAGGCCGCCGACGAGGTAGTTCCACATCATCCAGCCGGTCGTGGTGTACCAGAAGAAGACGTCGCCCTCCCCCAGGTCCTGGTGGAAGGAGAGCGCCTTGAGGTGTTCGAGCACCACGCCGCCGTGCCCGTGCACGATCGGCTTCGGCAGCCCCGTGGTGCCCGAGGAGTAGACGATCCACAGCGGGTGGGCGAAGGGCACCGGCTCGAAGCCGAGCGGCCCCTCCACGGCCCGCAGCTCGGACCACTCGACCGTACGGTGCCCGGCCTCCCCGCTCTCCCCGGCTTCCCGGGGCGGCGCGCCGTACAGGGGCATCCGTACCCGGGCGGCCAGGGTCGGCAGTTTGGCCGCGATGTCCTCGACCACCTGGGAGCGGTCGAACCACCTGCCGTTGTAGGCGTAGCCGTCGATCGCGACCAGCACCTTCGGCTCGATCTGGGTGAAGCGGTCGATCACGCTTGAGGCGCCGAAGTCCGGGGAGCACGAGGACCACACGGCCCCGAGGGAGGCGGTGGCGAGGAAGGCGACCAGCGTCTCGGGCACGTTCGGCGCGTAGGCGGCGACCCGGTCTCCCCGCCCGACGCCCAGCGCGGCCAGCCCGGCGCGGACCCGCGCGACCTCCCCGGCCAGCTCGCCCAGCGTGAGCGTACGGCGTGACCCCGACTCGTCGCGGAAGACCACCGCGAGCCGCCCAGGGTCGGCCTCCGCCCCGCGCAGCGCGTTCTCGGCGTAGTTCAGCGTCGATCCGGCGAACCACTCGGCCCCGGGCATCGTCCCGGACAGGACGGGCCCCGCGCCTCGCTCCCCGACCACGCCGAAGTAGTCCCAGAGCGACGCCCAGAACTCAGCCGGCGAGTCGACCGACCACTGCCACAGATCCTGGTAGTCACCGGATCTGCCGAGCCACTCCATGTAACGGGTGACCTTGGCGTCCCGCACGGTCTGGGGGGTGGGTTCCCAAAGGAGCGTACCTTCCTCAACCATGCCCCCATCCTCCCGACGGCCCACCGGAATGTCATCCCCCTCGGGCACACACTCCCCCGGCACACGGTGTGGCCCGCCCCCACGTGCCCGCCGTACCGGAGACGGTCTCAGCGGGCGGCGCGGTGACGGCGGGGCCTGCGGAACAGGAGGAAGGCGCCGACCAGGCAGAGCAGCCCGACACCGAGTCCCGTTCCGCCGATGACGAGGTAGTCGGAGTCGACGGGCGGGTGATCGACGGGCGAGCCGACCGGGCCACCGCCGAGATACCTCTTGCCGGTGTAGGCGACGGCCTTCGCCGCCGGGGGTGGTGAGTCCACGGCCTGGACCGCCGCCGCGGCGTCGACGATCCCGTGGCCGAGATACAGGGTGTAGCCCGCGGGGGGCTTCATCGCGGTCCTGGTCAGGATCTCGCGGACCTGCCTGATGGTCAGCCTGGGGTTGCGCGACAGCATCAGGGCGACCGTGCCCGAGGTCAGCGCCGCCGCCGGTGAGGTGCCGCTGCCCGGCTCGTAGCCGCCCAGGTTGCGGGCGGCGTAGATGTCGACACCGGGTGCGGCGATCGTGGTGTAGGTGTGCACCTGGGAGAACTCCGCCCGCGCGCCGTCGGGGCCCGCCGCGGCGACCCCGATCACACTGGGAAAGGCCGCCGGGTAGGACACCCTGTTGTTGGCGTCGAGGTCCATGGCGTCGGTCGATCCGCCGTTGCCCGAACTGGCCACCACCACGACGCCCTTACTGGAGGCGTAGTCGACGGCGGCGGCGGTGTCCTCCTCGTATCCCGCCCACGACCACTCGTCGGTGCCGAGGGACATCGAGATGACCTTGGCGTCGTGGTCCACCGCGTAGCGGATGCCCTTGGCCACGGCGCCGGCCCACTTGCGGCTCTCCTCCTGTCCGACCTTCTTGCTCTTCTTCGCCGACTCCTCCGCCCTCTTGCGCGCGGGGTCCTCCCGGTCCCAGATGACCCGCACGGACAGCACGCGCGCCTGCGGGGCGACAGCGAGGACGCTCGACGCCATGGCGGTGCCGTGCGCGCCCCAGTACGACCGGCCTGGCCTGGCGCCGCCGCCGACGAAGTCGGGACCGGAGGTCACGCGCCCCCTGAAGGCCGGATGGTTCGCCATCACCCCGGTGTCCAGCACGGCGACCGTGACCCCCTTGCCCTGGGCCAGGGTCTGCGCCTGCCGTACCTTCATGACCTGGAGTTCCCAGCCGTGCGGCGCCTCGGCCAGCGCGGGCGCCGCCGTACCCGCGAGGAGGGCGACGCCGAGCAGGGCGGCGGTCAACGTCCGGCGGATCATGGTCGCACCTTCTCCGCCTCGGTCTTCAGGCGCGTGGACAGCGTCTGGGCGAGACCGTACGCCGTCATCTTCCACGGCTCGCGGTCCTCCTGTTGCTTGAACCGCCCCTTCCCCCAGGGCTGCGGCACGTGTCCGGCCACCCGGCCGTCGACCGGGCCCGAGGTGACCACCACGAACAGCGTGGCGTAGGGGGCGAAGACGCTGATTCCTCCGCTTCCCGCCCGGGCGCCGTCCTTCCACCGCACGCCCGGAACGCCGAGGGCGTGCACCGCCTGCTCGACCCCGCCCTCGTCGTCCTGGGTCCGGGTGAGCACGTCGGTGAGATCGCTGCGGTCGTTCTCGTTGGGAAGGGCCAGGACGACGGCCGTGGCCGCGGTCCCGCCACCGGGGTCGAGGTAGGTGGCCCGCAGCGCCGCCACGCAGCCGTGTCTGGTCGCCGCCGCCGCGAACCGCCCGGAGAGCGCCGCCTTGCAGGAGGTCTCCTGCGAGATCGCGGCCCTGGTCCAGCCCTTCTCCACACTGACGGTCGCGTCGGGGTCGCGCACCCCGATGGAGGCGGGGAAGACCGTCTCGACGGGCACGTTGCGCCACAGGTTGCGCATGTACTCCTTGCTGATGACCTTCTGCTCGCTGTTGGCGACCGCACGGGCAACGATCGTGCCGCCGCCCAGCGCCACCACCAGCCCGATCCCGGCGACGAGGGTCCCCGCGACGATCCGCCCGATCCCCCGCCTCGGCGCGGCCTGGGACTCCTGGGGTCCCGGCGGGTACGGCGCCTGCCCGTTCTGCGGGGGCGGCGCCGACGGCTGGGCGCCCTGGTACGGCGTACCCGGCTGTCCCTGGGGTGGGTACATCTGGGGCGCCCGCCCCTGCTGCGGATACGCCTGGTACGGATACGGCTGCTGCTGAGGGTAGGGCTGGGGCGTCGGCGCCTGCGGCTGCGGGGGCTGCTGAGGCCGCCCGTAGGGCTCCCCCTGCGGGGGATACGCCGGCCACGGTGCGCCCGGTGGTGGGTACGGCCCCGACCCCTGTCCCCCCGTAGGAGGCCGGTTAGCGGGTGGGGGATGGCTCATCGTCGCTCCCGATCATGCGTGCTGCATTCCAGGAGGGGGAAACGCCCGTTCCAACACCGCAGTTCCCACTACACCATTTATCCAAATAACCCCATACGTCGCATCCGTCACTCTGAGACATCCCCAGAGGATGGACGGCGCTCCCGTCGTGGAACCCCGGCACGCCCGGGGCGCCGACCCCTCACTCCAAGTCAGAGACGGCAGCGGTCCGTGGCCGGCAGACGAGCCCCCGAGCCGACGCAAGGGCCCGGACACGTCACCCGGCACCCACCGGTCCCCGGACGGACCGAACCGCCGCTCTCCCGCCGGGCACACCGTTCATGGGAACGAAGGCGGTCAGGCGCTGTGGACCGGGGTCGTCAGGCTCTCGACGGCGGCCACCACCGCTGAGGGGTCGGACAGGTCGGGAAGAACGACGTCGGCGCCCGCCTCCCGGAGCTCGGCCGGGAGGGAGCGGCCGGTGGCCACGGCGACCATGGAGGCTCCGGCGATCTTGGCGGCCTGGACGTCCCTGGCCGAGTCGCCGATCAGCACCGTGTTGGTCCCGTCGAACGCCGCGCCGTACTTCTGCCTGGCCCTGCCCTGGGCGACCTGGAGGAGGGTGGCCTTGGGGTAGACCTCCTCGCCGTAGCCGCCGACCTCGAAGTCGACGTACCTGTCCAGCTTGAAGGCCTTCAGCTTGTGTACGGCGTTGCTCCTGATGGTGCCGGTCAGCACCGACTGGACCGTGCCGCCGAGTCCGCCCACGGCCCTGAGCGTCTCGGCCGCGCCCCGCATCATCCGCCCCTCCCTGGCCAGCCGCCCCCGCCGGGCCGCGAACGCCTCGGCCAGGGCGTCGAGGAACCTGGGCAGGTGGGCGTCCTCGGCGACGATGTCGTTGATGGCCAGCGTCTCGAAGATGATCTCGGAGTCGGGACGGCCGTTGTGCTGGGTGAGCTTGACCAGGGGCCGTCCGGTGACCTGGCGGAAGGCGTCGGCGTACGCCTCACGGGTGAGGATGGACACGTCGACCAGGGTGAGGTCGACGTTCCAGAGAACGAGACGGCTAATCGTGGCCTCCGGGGTGGGGGTGAGGACCCGTCGGGCCCCAGAGTACGGCCGCCGCCCGCCTCACGATCACCGAACCGCCCCGCCGGGCACCCGCACGCACGAAACCGACGCTCAGGCGTGGTCGAGGGCGTCGGTGAGGGTGTCCACGACGGGGACACCGAGGGCGTGCAGGTCGGCCCGGCTGGTCATGCCGCCGGTGTAGAGGACGGCGCGCGCCCCGACGTACTGGGCCGCGTGGGCGTCGTCCACGCTGTCACCGATGACGAGCACGTTCGCCGGGTCGACACCGAGCGCCTCGATGTGGGCCGCCATCGAGGTGGCCTTGTGCCCTCCCATGGCCGGGGGCGCTCCCGAGTCGGTGCGCAGCCCGTCGATCCGGCTGAAGTGGTGGTCGATGCCGAACTCGGCGACCTTCGGCCCCAGCCGGTCGTGCGTCCACATGGACAACAGCGACTGACGGTTGCCCGTGGCGCTCCACGCCTCAAGCGCGCCCACGGCGTCGGCGGTCAGGCCGCACTCCAGCATCAGCCGGTGGTAGTGGTCGTGGAAGCCCGCGTCGAGGCGTTCCCACTCGCCGTCGTCGAGGGGGCGGCCCAGCATGCGCTCGTAGGCCGTCCAGATCGGGCGCATGTAGACCGCCCGGAAACCGTCCGCGTCGTAGGCGGCTATCCCGTACGGCTCGAACACGAGGTTCGTGGCGCCGACAACGGCGTCGATGTCGTGAAAAAGTGTGCCGTTCCAGTCCCAAACGATGTGTCTCATATCGTTCTCCAGGATAACCGCCCAGAACTCAGCCGATCAGGTCGGGAATCTCCTGGGTGGCGTACCACAGCAGTTCGTTGGCCTCGGCGCCGTCCACGGTGAAGCGGGCGTCGTCGTCACCGAGGTCCGCGGCGGGCAGCGCGGAGACGGCGGCCTCGACGTCGGACGTCGCGGCCTCCTCGTCCACGTGGACCGCGGCGATCCTGCTGAGGGGAACCGCGATCGACAGCCGTACCCGGGCGCGTTCCTCCAGGTCGGCCCCGCCGTTCACCTCGTCGTCGGGGACCTCGGCGGCGATCACCACGCGGCGGGCGGGCGCCTTGACGCCGTCGGCCCTGTCCTCGGCGATCATCCGCAGGGAGGCCCTGGCCGCCTCGGTCAGGGCGACGTACTCCAGTTCCTCGGTGTCACCCGAGGCGTACCATTCGACCAGCGCGGGAGTCACCGCGTAACCGGTCAGCGGGGCCGGGCCGAGCTCCCCGACCGTGGCCACACGGGCCAGCGCCGGGAGCGTGCACGGCAGGTAGACGCGCATCGATGCCTCGATCTGTTCTTCCGACGTGGCGCCGTCCGGCGCCGATCACCCATCGAGTGTGACAGCTCCGCCGCCCGGCCCGCGAGGTACGGCGCACCACCGGTCAGCGCAGTGGCGTCCCGAGCAGCCTTTCCAGTTCGGCGATGGTCGGCTCCGGGTCCCTGTGGTGGAGGCCGACGATACCGAGGGCCCGGGCGGCGGCGACGTTGACCTCGGCGTCGTCGACGAACACGCACTCGGGACCGGTCAGGTTCAGCGTGCCCAGGGCGTGCTCGAAGATCCCGGGCTCCGGCTTCCGCATGCCGACCTCCCCCGAGATCACCACCGCGTCGAAGACCTCCTCCCAGCCCTCACGGGGGTACTCGTTGGCCCAGGAGTTGGACAGCAGGCAGGTGCGCACTCCCGCGGCACGGGCCTCACGCAGCATGCCGTACATGGACTCGACCCGGCGGAACCCGGCGAACATCCTGGTCAGCAGGCCCTCGGCGACCGGTGGGACGCCGTCGAGTGTGACGAGCAGGGCGGCCAGGCGCCGTTCGAAGTCCGGTCCGGAGATCTCGCCGCGTTCCAGGGCGTGGACGAGGTTCTCCTCGCCGTCACGGACGCCGTCGTAGGCGCGTGCGACCAGCTCGCGCATCACCTCGTGGTAGTGGTCCGCGTCGATGCGGTCCACGGTGATCCACTCCGTGATCGCCTCGGTCATGTTCACGGTGAGCACGCCGCCCCAGTCGATCAGTACGCCTCTGAGCATTCGGCCTCCTTCGTGGAACCCGTTCCAGGTTAGGTCCGCCCTGTGCGGAGCACCGGCGAAGGGGGGTGCCAAACTGACCGCCATGGACTTCGCGCTCAGCACGAAGGCGGAGGAGTACCTCGCCGACCTGACCGATTTCATGGTGTCGTATGTCTACCCGGCCGAGCCGGTCTACCACGCCTGGCGGCAGGCCGCCGGACACGGGGACCACCGTCTGCCCCCGGTCGTCGAGGACCTCAAGGCGGAGGCCCGTTCGCGTGGCCTGTGGAACCTGTTCCTGCCCTCGGAGTCGGGGATGTCCGTTCTCGACCACGCCAGTCTCGCCGAGGTCACCGGCCGCTCCCCCGACCTGGCCCCCGAGGCGCTGAACTGCGCCGCCCCCGACACGGGCAACATGGAGTTGCTGCACACCTTCGGCTCGCCCGAGCAGCGGGCCCGCTGGCTCACCCCGCTGCTCGCGGGCGGCATCCGCTCGGCGTTCGCGATGAGCGAGCCCGCCGTGGCGTCGAGCGACGCGACGAACCTCACGACCTCCATCGTCCGCGACGGCGACGACTACGTGGTCAACGGCCGCAAGTGGTTCGTCAGCGGTGCCGCCGACCCGCGCTGCCGGGTCGTGATCGTGCTCGGCAACACCGACCCGGAGGCCCCCGCGCACCGCAGGCAGTCGACGGTGCTGGTCCCGATGGACACCCCCGGCGTCGAGGTCGTCCGCCACCTGCCGGTGTTCGGCTACCAGGAGCAACGTGGCTACTCCGAGCTCGTCCTGTCCGACGTGCGGGTGCCCGTGGCGAACCTCCTCGGTGAGGAGGGCGACGGCCTGCGTATCGCGCGGACCCGTCTCGGTCCCGGGCGTGTCCACCACTGCATGCGCGCGATCGGCATGGCCGAGCGTGCCCTTGAGCTGCTGTGCGCCCGCGCCGCGAACCGGGTGGCCTTCGGCGTGACCCTGGCCCAGCAGGGCGTCGTGCAGCAGCAGATCGCCGAGTCGCGGCTGGCCGTCGACCAGGCCAGGCTGCTGGGACTGCGGGCCGCCTGGATGATCGACACCGTGGGTGCGAAGGCCGCCTCCGCCGAGATCTCCGCCGTCAAGGCCGTCGCCCCCAGGGTGGCCTGTGAGGTGATCGACCGGGCCATCCAGGTCCACGGCGCCTTGGGGGTCTCCGACGACGTCCCGCTGGCCTCGATGTACGTCCACGCCCGCGCGATGCGCATTCTCGGCGGTCCCGACGAGGTACATCTGCGGGCCGTCGCCCGCCGTGAGCTCAAGCCTCACCTTTCCTGACATCACCACCCTTCCCTCCTTAATGTCCGATTCTTGGAACGCGACCGCGTTTCGGAGACCTGGGGTGAGGAAGGCTAAAAGAACGCCCCAGCGCCGAATAACCGCACGTGAGAGGTGTCGCCGCCGCTCGCGGGCACCATGTTGGAACGATGTTGGAACGATCCCTCGACTCCTTTGGGGAGGGGCCATGACCGTAAGTCAGACAGGTGGCACGACGCGGAGCCGTACGGCTTCGAAGTCAAGCCCATCCGCCACGCGGAAACCGGCCGCGAGGAAGAGCACCGCGACATCCTCGGCGGCGAAGACGACCACCCGGCCGAGCACCACGCAGCGGTCCTCGGCGGGCACCTCGGCCAAGTCACCGACCAGAACCTCGGCCAGAACCTCGGCCAGGACCCCGGCCAAGTCCCCGGCGACGAAGGCCTCGACCACCAGGGCCTCGACCACCAGGGCTTCGACCGCCAAGGCACCGACCACCGGGACCACAGCGACCAGGGCATCGGCCAAGTCACCCGCCAAGTCCCGCGCCAAGGCTCCGGCGAAGACCTCGACCGGCGCCTCGACCAAGTCCCCGGCGACGTCTTCGGCGGCCAAGCCCTCGACGACCTCGACGACCTCGACCGCCAAGCCCCGGGCCAGGTCTCTGGCCAAGACCTCGACCAGGGCCTCAACGAGGACATCGGCCAGGGCCTCGACAACGGGGACCACCGCGCAGCGCAGGAACACCGCCCAGCAGGCCACGACGCAGGGCTCGGCGGGAACCTCGACGCACCGGGCGAACGGCAGCGGCGGCAAGCGCGGGCTCACGGTGAACCTGCCCATGATGACCGTGAAGTTCCACGCCCCGCACCTCCACATGCCGCACGTCAACCGCCAGGAGGCGGGCCAGGCCGTGGACGCCGCCAAGTCGTTCCTGCCGCCGCCCGAGCGCATGGTCTACTACGGCGGGCTCGGCGCGCTGGCCGTCGCGGGCCTGATCGAGTGGCCGGTCGCCGCGGCCATCGGGGTCGGCACGGTGATCGCCCAGCGCGCCCGTGGGATGAGCCGCTCGGGGCGGGCCAGAGCCTCCGCGCGGTGACACGGCTGCTCCGGCGTGTTCCCGTGACCTGACCGCCAGGAAAGCACCATCCGCCGTCCGGCCCGCCCGCGCGGGCCGTACGGCTCCGTCATGGCCGTCAGGCCCGAGTGACCCGTCTGGAGAGCCGAATGTTGCTGTCACGTGTGCTCACGCTTTCCGCCGAGACGCTGTGGGAGGCCGTACCCGACGCCGTGCGCAGGGCGTTGCCTCGTCCCCGCGCGGTACGGGCGGCCCCGGGCGGCTTCCACGTGGACCTGCGCGCGATCGGCGGCCCCGGCACGGAACGGCTCGCCCGGCGGCTTGAGACGCTGTTGCTCGCGCTCGACGGGGTCGAGCGGGCCGAGGTCAACGGGGTGCTGGGCACCGTCTTCGTCGGCGGCGACGACGGAGTCGTCGACCTGAAGAGGCTGCTGTCGATCGTCGCGGAACTCGACGACGAGGACGAGTGGGAGCAGGAGGAGGACGAGGAGGCGCGGGAGGCGGAGGGCGCGGCGGAGGGCACGGCGGGGCGGGGCCCCGGACCGGCCCTGGCCAGAGTGGTCGAGCAGCGCACCCGGGCGGGTATCAGGCTGGGCGCGAGCGCCCTCGGAACGGGACTCGCGGTCGCCGGGCGGCTTGCGCACCTTCCGCCGCTGTCCCCGGTCGTCCCCGCCCTGCTGCACCTGGCCGAGTCCACCCCGGCGATCCGGACGAGACTGACCCGCCATCTCGGCCACCAGGCCACCTCCGCCCTGTTCACGACGGCGAACGTGGTCACGGGCACGCTCGCGCTCCAGCCCGTCGGGCTGCTGGTGCAGGCGGTCTCCGCCGCCGAGCGTTACGTGGAGGCCCGTGAGGCACGGCGGGCCTGGGATTCGCGCGCGCGGGAACTGGCCTCCGACGAGGGCGCCTACCGGCACGTCCGCAGGCGCAGGAGGACCAGGACCACGCCGCTTGAGCACAGTCCCGTCGAGCGGTTCGAACGACTGGCGAGCCCGGCGGCGCTCGGCGTCTCGGTGCTGACCCACGTCGTCAGCGGCAGCCGTGACCGCGGTCTCGCCATGATGATCGCCGCGACGCCCAGTGCCGCGAAGGCCGGGCGGGAGGCGTTCTCCAGCGCGGTCGGGCGCACCCTGGCCAAACGTGGCGCGGTCGTCCTCGACAGTCACGCGCTGCGCCGGATGGACGGCCTCGACACGGTCGTGCTCGACGCCGCCCTGTTCCTGACCGGCTCGTGGACGGTCGAGCGCGTCGTGCCCCTGGCCGAGGGCATCGACCCCGCCGAGCTGAACGCCCTGCTGCCCGGCCTGCTCGACGCGACCGATCCCGGCGCGCGCCGTGAGCGCGGCCACTGGGCGGCCGAACCCGCCAGGCTTCCCGCCGCCGAGGGGCGCGAGTGGCGTTCCCTGGGGCTGCGGCCGGTCCGGGTGAGCAGGCGGGGCGTGCCGGTCGCCCTGGCCGGTCTGGCGCCCGAACTCGTGTCCATCGCGGACGCGCTGGTCACCGCCCCCCAGGGCTGCTCGGTGCTGCTGGCGGGTGAGGGTGCCCGCGAGGTGGTCAGGCGGCTCGCCGTGGGAGGCGGAGGCGGGGACGGCACGCCGCCGAAGACCCTCCCGGGAGGCCACCGGCTGACGACGCGGATCCGCGCGCTCCAGGCGGAGGGCCACGGGGTCGCGGTGGTCTCCAGGCGGTCGACGTCCGCGATGGCCCAGGCCGATCTGAGCGTCGGCGTGCTCGGTGGTCCCGACGGCGTGCCGTGGGAGGCGGACGTGCTGGGCGACCTGGAGACGGCCCACCTGCTGCTGAGCTGCCTGGCCCCGGCCAGACGGGCCGGTGAGCGGTGCGTACGGCTCAGCCTGGCGACGGCGGCGGCGGGTGCGGCGCTCGCGGGTACCGGCCCCAGGACCGCCTCCGTGAGCAGGGCCCGCCTGGTCAGTGACGGTACGGCGCTGGCCGCGATCGTCGTGGGCGAGTGGACGGCCCGTGAACTGGGCAACGCGGCGCCCGCCGAGCGCGCCGACCCGACCCCCTGGCACGCCCTGCCGGTCGACGCCGTGCTGTCCAGGCTCGGTTCCTCCCTCGACGGCCTGCCCAAGTCCGAGGCCGTACGGCGCAGGCCTCCGCCGCCGCCGGGAGAGCCGGACGGCACCGACTCGCTGCTGCGCGCCTCCCTTGAGGAACTGGCCAACCCGCTGACCCCGGTGCTGGCGGCGGGGGCGGGCCTGTCCGCGATGGTGGGCTCCGTCCTGGACGGCGTGCTGATCGGCGGCGTCATGATCGTGGACGCGCTCATCGGCGGCGGGCAGCGAACGTCGGCCAACCGGGCCGTGCACCGCCTGACCGAGTCCGTCGCCGACCACGTACGGCTGCGCCGTCCCTTCTCCAAAGACGTCAAGGACCTCAAAGAGCCCAAGAAGGGCAAGAAGGCCAAGGAACCTGAGAGAGGCTCGGCGCACACGACCGAGGTGGCGACGGCGGACACGCTCGTGCCGGGAGACGTCATCGAACTGCGGGCGGGCGACGCCGTACCGGCCGACTGCCGGATCCTGTCGTCGATCGGCCTGGAGATCGACGAGGCGGGACTGACCGGTGAGTCCCTGCTGGTCCCGAAGGCGCCCGCCCCGGTGGACGCCTCCGCGGTCGCCGACCGCAGCTCGATGGTCTACCAGGGCACGACGGTCGCCGCGGGGCACGGGCTGGCCGTGGTCGTGGCGTCGGGTGAGGAGACGGAGGCGGCGCGCACCGCGCGGCTCTCGGCCGACGAGCGCCCGCAGAGCGGGGTTCACCTGCGGCTGCGGACGCTGAGCCGCAGGATCCTGCCGGTCGCGATCGGCTCCGGTGTCGTCGTGCTGGTCGCGGACCTGCTGCGGGGGCGGTCGATGCCGCAGGCGCTCGCCCTGGCGGTGAGCCTCGCGGTCGCCTCGGTGCCCGAGGGGCTGCCCTTCATCGCCTCGGCCGCCGAACTGGCCGCGGCCAGGCGATTGTCGAGCCGCGAGACCCTGGTGCCCAACCCCTCGACGATCGAGGCCCTCGGCCGGGTGAACGTGCTCTGCTTCGACAAGACGGGGACCCTGACCGAGGGGCGCATCAGCCTGCGGGTGGTCTCCGACGGGCGTTCCGAGCACTCGACGGAGCGGCTGAACGAGGAGCTACGGCGGATCGTGGCCGCCGGGTTGCGCGCGAGCCCCCGCTACGAGGACGGCAAGCCCATCGCCCACCCGACGGACCGCGCGGTGGTCGAGGGGGCGCGGCGGCTCGACGTGACGCCGCAGGAGGGGCTGGGCGTCTGGAGCCGGGTCGAGGAACTGCCCTTCGAGCCGGGACGCGGCTACCACGCGGTGCTCGGCCTCGGCCCCTCCGGGCACGTGCTGAGCGTCAAGGGCGCCCCCGAGATCGTGCTCACCGGCTGCGCGCACCTGCTGCGCGACGGCCGTACGGTCCGCATGACCGCCGCGGCGAGGAAGGGGCTTGAGGAGGAGGTCGACCGGCTCGCCCTGCAGGGTTACCGGGTGCTCGCGGTGGCCGAACGGCCCGCCTCCGACCGCCGTGACCTGGACGACTCCCGGGTCGACGAGCTGACCTTCCTGGGGTTCCTGTGCCTGGCCGACCCGGTCAGGCCTACGGCGGCCGAGAGCGTCGGCCGCCTGACGAGGGCGGGCGTCAGGATCGTCATGATCACCGGTGACCATCCGAGCACCGCGGCGGCGATCGCCGCCGAGCTCGACCTGCTGGACGGCGGGCGGGTGATGACCGGCCCCGAGCTGGACGAGATGGACGACGCGACCCTGGTCGAGCGGCTTCCCGGGGTGGCGGTCTTCGCCAGGACGACCCCCGCGCACAAGGTCAGGATCGTCAGCTGCCTGCGCCGGGCGGGGAAGGTCGTCGCGGTGACCGGAGACGGGGCCAACGACGCCCCGGCCATCCGCGCCGCCGACGTCGGGATCGCCCTGGGCTCCCGCGCCACCCCGGCGGCCAGGACCGCGGCCGACGTCGTGGTGACCGACGACCGCATCGAGACGATCGTGGACGCGTTCATCGAGGGCAGGGCCATGTGGAGCTCGGTCCGCGACGCCCTGAGCATCCTGCTCGGCGGCAACGTCGGGGAGATCGTCTTCGCGGTCGGCTCGAACCTGCTCACCGGCGGCAGCGTGCTGAACGCCCGCCAGTTGCTGCTGGTCAACCTGCTGACCGACATGCTGCCCGCGATGGCGGTCGCGGTCAGGCCTCCGGCGGCGACCAGCCCGGAGCGGCTGCTGGCCGAGGGTCCTGAGGCGTCCCTGGGCGCCTCGCTGACCCGGGACATCTACCTGCGCGCCACGACGACGGCCGGGGCGGCGTCGATGGCCTGGCTGGTCGGGCGGGTGACGGGCACGCGGGGACGGGCGAACACGATCGCGCTGGTCGCCCTGATCTCCACGCAGCTGTTCCAGACCCTGGCCAGCGGCGGCCGGGACCGGGTGGTCCTGCTGGCCGTGATCGCCTCGATGGGCGTCCTGGCGGCCAGTGTCTCCGTCCCCGTGATCTGCCTGTTCTTCGGCTGCCGGCCGCTGGGACCTGTGGGATGGGGCATCGCCCTGGGCAGCTCCCTGGCGGCCACACTGGCCGGAACGGCGTTCGAGCGGTGGACCCGCGATCCTTCACCGTCTGTTCATTAAAAGGAAACCTCAAAGTATTGATTTGTGGCGCTATGTCGGCAATTATCCCCGAAGTAGCGTTTCAGTGATTTGAGGTAGACATGTCCGGATTCTTGAGCTCGGTCGTCGCCAAGGCCGTGGCTCTTCTGCTCGAAGCCCTCATCATGCGCATCGTGCAGTCGCTCACCCTCGCCATGATCCGTCGCGGCGGCCTCCTGCCCGTCTGACCCCGACCCTCACGGACCCGCCGACGGGCCCCTCAGGGGACCCTCAGCGGGCCCGGCTGTTGATGAGCCGGGCGACCTTGCGGTGCTCGGGTGAACGCAGCACCCGCTCGGCCTCGTCCGGGTCGGCGACCGGCGCCTTCACCAGCAGGCCCCGGTTGAACTTCAGCTTCAGCAGCCGCCGTACCGACTGGTCGAGCCGCGCCCTGGAGATCTTCCCCGACTTCACCGCGGTCAGCACCCCGTCGTAGGCCGCCGAGTAGTTGGGCGGCATCAGAAGCAGGTCCGCCCCCGCCTGTACGGCCCGCACCGCCACCTGGGCGTCGCCGTACTTCTTGCGCACCCCGGCCATGTCCAGCGCGTCGGTCGAGACAACGCCGTCGAAGCCGAGCTTGTCACGCAGCAGGCCGGTCAGGATCGGCTTGGACAGGGTGGCCGGGTCGCCCGACGGGTCGAGCTTGGGCATGACCACGTGGGCGCTCATGATCGCGTCGACGTCCGCACCGATCGCGGCGGCGAACGGCGGGGCGTCCAGCTTCTCCCACTGGGCCCGGGAGTGCTGGATGACCGGCAGCCCGGTGTGGCTGTCCACGTTGGTGTCGCCGTGCCCGGGGAAGTGCTTGGCCGTCGAGGCGACGCCCGCGTCGTGGAAGCCCTGGACCGCGGCGGCGACCATGGGCGAGACCTTCTTCGGGTCCGAGCCGTAGGCGCGGGGACCGATCACCGGGTTGCGCGGGTTGATGTTCACGTCGGCGACCGGGGCGAAGTCGAGGTTGATGCCCAGCGCCTTCAGCTCGGCGCCGGTCACCTTGGCGGCCCTGCGCGCCAGCGACGGGTCGCCGGTCGAGCCGATGACCGAGGCCCCCGGCATGTCGGTGACCAGCGGCGCCAGGCGGGACACCCGGCCGTTCTCCTGGTCGGCGCCGACGAGCAGCGGAATCCTCGGGGAGGCCTTCTGCAGCCCGTTGGTGAGCGCGACGACCTGCCGGACGCCCTTGACGTTGTTCGCCCAGGGGAACAGGATCACCCCGCCGGGACGGTACTTCTCGATCACCTTCGCCGGGGTGTCCACCCCGTAGCGGGCGCGGTTCTCCGGCGAGGAGGTGTCGGCGGCCGGGCCGTACAGAACCGGCATGAAGAGCTGGCCGACCTTCTCCTCCAGGCTCATCTTCCGCAGCACGGCCTCGACCTGGGCGGGAGAGCCCGCAGGAGGGGCCGTGGACGGCTCAGGCGAGGACGCGGAGGGAGATGCCACCGAGGGTGAGGCCGCCTGGGCCGAGGCGCTCCCGGCCTGGCTCTCCGCCGCCCTGACAGGCGCCGAGGCCCCCGTCGCGGCACATCCGGCCACCATCGTCGCGATCACTGCGAGACCAGTCGTGCGAATACACCGAACCATGGGTTCCACGCTATCCGCGTCACGGACTCCGACACGCCGCGCCTCCCCGTTACGGAAAAGACCTCAGAGGGCGAGTCCGGCCAGTTCCGGCAGGTGGGCGCGGGCCGCGGCCCTGGCGTCCGACGGACTGGAGGCCGCCAGCGCGGCCTGCGCGGCCAGCACGCACCGCTCCCGCGTGTGCAGCGACAGAGCCGCCCGTACGGCGGGCAGCGCGGTCGGCGCCATCGACAGTGAGGTGACGCCCATCCCGACCAGCACACAGGCCAGGGCCGGGTCCCCGGCGGCCTCCCCGCAGACCCCGCAGGACCTGCCGCGCTCGGCGGCGCCGTTGACGGCCGCGAGGACCAGGTCGAGCAGCGCGGGCTGCCAGGGGTCGTGCAGCATGCCGAGTCCCCCGACCTCCCGGTCCGCGGCCAGGGTGTACTGGGCAAGGTCGTTGGTGCCGATGGAGAAGAAGTCCGCCTCGGCCGCCAGGTCACCGGAGCGCAGGGCCGCCGAGGGGATCTCGATCATCACCCCGGCCGAGGCGATCCCGGCCTCCTTGCACGCCGCCACGTACCAGGCGGCCTCCTGCCTGGTCGCCACCATCGGGGCCATCACCTGGAGCTTGGCCGAAGACCGCGCGGCCGCCCTGGCCAGCGCCCTGAGCTGGGTCTCCATGATCTCCGGGTACCGCTGGAAGAGCCGCAGACCGCGCTGGCCCAGCGCCGGGTTGGGCTCCTTGCCGGGCGGCGGCAGGAAGGCCAGCGGCTTGTCCGCCCCCGCGTCGAGTGTGCGCACCACGACCCGCCCGCCGGGGAAGGCGTCGAGCACCCCGAGATAGGCGGCGACCTGCTCCTCCTCCGAGGGCGGCGCCGTCCTGTCGAGGAAGAGGAACTCGGTGCGGTAGAGCCCGACCCCCTCGGCGCCGTGCCGCAACGCCCCCTCCACGTCACGCGGCCCGCCGACGTTGGCCAGCAGCGGCACCGGATGACCGTCCGCGGTGGCCCCGGGGCCGGTGGCCGCCGCGAGCACGGCCTGCCTCGCCGCCGCGGCCCTCGCCACGGTCTCCACCTCCTCCGGGGAGGGGTCGAGCCGTACGAGGCCGGAGAAGCCGTCGACGAGCACCTCGGTCCCCGCGGCGACGGAGGCCGCCCCCGGGCAGGCGACCACGGCCGGCACGCCCATGGCCCTGGCGAGGATCGCGGTGTGGCTGGTCGGCCCGCCCTGCTCGGTGACGAACGCCGCGACCACCTCCCTGGACAGCGCCGCCGTGTCCGCGGGCGCCAGGTCACGGGCCAGCAGCACGTACGGCCGGACACCGGGCGCGGGCAGCCCCGGGGCGGGCAGTCCCTCAAGGAGGGCGACGACCCTGTCCCGCACGTCGTCCAGGTCGGCCGCGCGCTCACCGAGGTATCCCCCGGCGCCGACGATCATCTCGCGGTATCCGCCGAACCCCTCGTAGACGGCCCTCGACGCGTTCATCCCGGCGTCGATCAGCCCGGCGACCCCGACGGCCAGCCCCGGGTCGCGCGCCATCAGCGCCTGGGCCTTGAGGATCTCCTGGGCCTGGCCCCCCGCCCTGGCCCCCCGCTCCTCCAGGTCGGCGGCGACCCGTTCGAGGGCGCGGGCGGCCCTGGCGCGCTCGGCCTCGGCGTCACCGTCGTGACGGGCGTCGGCGTCCGGCACGGGGACCTCGCGTGAAAGGACGTATCCGGGCCCGGATCCGACACCCGGGCTCACGCCGACCCCCGTGAGCGCGTTCATGGAGCCGATGCGATGAGTGCGAGCTCGTCCAGCAGCTCGTCGGCCCCCTCGCCCTCCGCCTCGATCACCACGGTGTCCCCCTGCCGGACGTCGAGGGAGAGGACCGCGAGGATGCTCTTGGCGTTCACCGGCTCCCCGCCCTTCTTGGCGACGGTCACCTCAAGGGACGCCTTGGCCGCGGTCTGCACGAACGTCGCGGCGGGGCGGGCGTGCAGGCCGACCTCGGACTCAACGGTGACTTGGCGCTGGGCCACGTGCTCCTCCTGCAGGGTCGACCGGGCGGTCTAGACCGCCCGGATCATCGAATGGTGGATGGAGGCCAGTCGACCGTCGTCAGGTCGGTGACCACAAGGTCCGCCTCGGCCAGCTCGGAGCCCTCGTGGGTCGTCGCTATCCCCACGCATGTCATACCCGCCGCCTTGGCCGCCGCAATCCCCGCGATCGAATCCTCGAAGACGACGCACCGCGCGGGTTCGACGGCCAGCCGCTCCGCGGCCAGCAGGAACCCCTCGGGGTCGGGTTTGCCGACGGTCACGTCCCGGGAGGAGACGACGGTCAGCACGAGGTCGCTCACCCCGGCCTCGGCGAGCCTCTTGTCCGCCCAGTCCGGGTGGGCCGAGGTGACGACGGCGATCCGCGCGCCGTACTCGGCGGCCCTGCGCATCAGGTCGGCGGCGCCGGGAACCTGGGTGACCTCGGGCAGTCCCGGGTGGTCGTGGAAGGAGCGGACCTCGGCGAGCAGGTCGTCGATCGCGACGCCGGGGAAGAGATCGGTCCGCTCGGCCAGGACGTCACGCCCCCGCCGCCCGATGAATCCGCGTAACGCGTCGCGGTCGTGGCCGACCCCGTGCCTGTCGAACAACATGGCCCACATGGCCTGGCTCCGCCGCTCGGAGTTGATGAGCGTGCCGTCCAGGTCGAACAACGCAGCATCCATGGTCGTCCCCGCTAGAGATCGTCGTGGTCTTCGCGGGCCCCACTGCCGCGCGAAGGGCTCACACCCCGGGGAAGGGCTCACGTCCACACGAAGAGCTCGTCTCCTGTGCGCACCGGACCGTCGGCGATCCTGGTGACGGCCTCCGTGACGGCGTCCAGCGCCACGACGGGGCAGACCGGACAGCGTCCGCCCGCCTCGACCTCAGCGGGGTTCCAGGCGACCACGGGCTGCCCCGCCTCCACCCTGTCACCCTCCGACGCGAGCACCTCGAAACCCTCACCTCTGAGCTGGACGGTGTCGATACCCAGATGGACCAGGACCCCTCTGCCGTCGTCGCCGACGACGACGAAGGCGTGCGGGTGGAGCTTCACGATCTTACCGGCGATGGGAGCGACCGCCCGGCCCGGCTCCCTCAACGGCTCGATCGCCAGCCCGGGCCCGACGAGGCCCTGCGAGAACACCGGGTCGGGTACGGCCCGCAGAGCGAGAGCCGCTCCCGCGACCGGGGCAAGCACGGTGGTCATCACACCCCCTTGGCGCCCCACGCCGTCCCCCCACCGGTGAGGGTGAGAGGACGGCCCGGCGTCTCCTAGCCGATGATGTCCTCGATGTCGCTGGCGATGGTGTCGGCCTCGGGGCCGACCACCACCTGGACGATGTTGCCCGCGGCCATCACTCCGTGCGCGCCCGCCGCCCGCAGAGCCGCCTGGTCGACCTTGGCGGCGTCGTGCACCTCGGTGCGCAGGCGGGTGATGCACGGCTCGATCTCGATGATGTTCTCCGCGCCACCCAGTCCCGCGATGATCGCGTGGGCGTCAGCCGCCATGTCGTCCTCCAGTCGTCATCGGTCTCTGACCAGGCTAAACGACCCGAGACGATCAGTCCGTCTGGGTCACCTTGTTGAGACCCCTGGGGGCGTCGGGGTCGATGCCGAGCCTGCGCGCCAGGGCCTCGGTCAGCAGCTGGCCGGGGACGATGAGGCCGAGGGGGGCGACCCACTCGGGGAGGTCGGGGCCGTTGAGCGCGGCGGTGCCGGCCGCGGCGAGCGCGGTGCCTCCGCCGACGGTGAAGGCGGAGGCGCCCGCCCCGGTGACCCGCTCGGCGAGCGCGACGGTCCCGGCCAGGGTGGGGCCCTCGCCCGCGGCGACCAGGAGGGCGGGGGTGTCCTCGTCGACCACGGCGATCGGGCCGTGCAGCAGGTCGGCGTACGACAGGCCCATGGCGTGCAGGTAGCAGGCCTCCTTGAGCTTCAGGGCCAGTTCGAGGGCGGTGGAGAAGGCCAGGCCCCGGCCGGAGACCACGACGCCGGGCTTGTCCGCCAGGCCCTCGACGATCGCGTCCAGGTCGCCGGGCTCGGCGATCAGCTTCTCCACCGCGTCCGGGACCCGCTGCAGGTCGGCGGCGTCGACGTCGGCGCCGAGACCGAGTCCGAGCACGGCCAGCGCGGCGAGCTGGGTGGTGTAGGTCTTGGTCGCCGGGACGGCCTTCTCCTCACCGGCGAGCGTGCACAGGGCCAGGTCGGCGGCCTGGGCGAGGGGGCTCTGCTCGCCGCCGTTGGTGATGGCCACGGTGCTGGCACCGCAGTCCTTGGCCCAGGCGAGGGTCTCGACGATCTCCTCGGTCCTGCCGGACTGGGAGAGGGCGACCGCGAGCACCCCGTCGAGGTCGAGCTTGCGCCGGTAGGTGGTGGCGATCGACGGCGCGGCGAGGGTCGACAGGCGGCCCGCGTGCGCCTCGGCGAGGTAACGGCCGTAGACTGCGGCATTGTCGGAGGTACCGCGGGCGATGAACAGCAGCTGGCGAGTCTGTCCCGCGAGCCGTTCCACCTCCTCGACCCTGGGGAGGAGGGCGTCCAGCGTGGCTCGCAAAGCGGCGGGCTGCTCAGCGATCTCGCTGCGCATCTTGGTCGTCATCTCGCGCTCATCCTTCGGTCGGACGGACGGAGATCGGGCCGTTATCGATCCGTCGCCGGTCCGCACATTGACACCCTTTTCCGGCCTGTGGTCTAGTCCGGACTAGACCAGTACGAACCATAACTCATCCGTACTTCTCAGATCGAGAGGGGAGGATCTCGTGGCCCAGATCGATCCGGACAGCCCTGTCCCCAAGTACTTCCAGCTTCGCGAGATCCTGCTTGACCTGATCGAGAACAACGAGCTGCCGATCGGCGCGGCGATCCCGTCCGAACGCGAGCTCTGCCAGCGCTTCGAGCTGTCCCGCATGACCGTACGGCAGGCGGTCGACCACCTGGTCTCCGAGGGCAGGCTGCAGCGCGTCGCGGGCAAGGGCACCTTCGTCGCCCGCCCCAAGATCGAGATGGCCCTCAGACTGACCTCCTTCAGCGACGAGATGCGCGCCCGCGGCATGGAACCGGGATCACGCGACCTCGACCGCAGGATCGTCAGGGCCAGCGCGCACCTGGCCAGGGAACTCGGCATCCACCCCGGAGACGAGGTCCACTTCATCGAGCGGCTGCGCACCGCTGCCGACGAGCCCATGTGCATCGAGCGGGCCCACATCCCGGTGTCCCTCGCCCCCGACCTCGACGCCCACGACCTGACGGGCCGGTCCCTGTACGCCCTGCTCGAAAGCCGGTACGGTCTGATCCTCGACGCAGGTGAGCTGACCATCGACGGCGGAATCGCCGATCCCGGAGACGCCGACCTGCTGAAACTGCCACGTGGCGGCGCCGTGCTGCTGCTCCAGCGGCGTTCCTTCGCCGGGAACGTCTGCGCCGAGCTCGGGGTCTCCACCTACCGAGCCGACCGCTACCAGCTCCGCACGGTCCTGGAGACCCCGGCACGCCGCACCTGACCTCCTCGCGATCCCCACCCCCCTGGAGGAAAGTCCGATGAGTTCCCCCTCAGCGGACGCGGGACGCCCTCCCGCCCCGCCCTCGGCCGGGTCCGCCGTGATGAGCGTGCTCCAGCGCCTGGGACGCTCCCTCATGCTGCCGATCGCGATCCTGCCCGCCGCGGGACTGCTGCAGCGGCTCGGCTACGACGACCTCATCGGCCGTACGGACAACGTCCTGCTCGACGACATCGCCCACGTGATCGGCACCGCGGGCCAGACCCTCTTCGACAACCTGGCGCTGCTGTTCGCCGTCGGCGTGGCGATCGGATTCGCCCGCAAGGCCGACGGCTCGACCGCGCTCGCCGCACTCGTGGGCTACCTCGTCTTCCACGCGGTCAGCATGACCATCTTCTTCGACCTGTTCGACCCCGCCCTGAAGGACACGATCTCCAAGAAGCTCTTCAACCCGGCCCATCCGGGCGTCCCCGACGTGGTGCTCAACCTCGGCGCGGAGAACCCGACCCGGGTGCTCGGCGGCATCGTGATGGGCCTGGTCTCGGCGACGCTGTGGCAGCGGTTCTACCGGACCAAACTGCCGACCTGGCTGGCCTTCTTCAGCGGACGCCGCCTGGTGCCGATCATCACCGCCTTCGCCGGTCTGATCATCGGTGTCCTGTTCGGCTTCGTCTGGCCGGTCATCGGCAACCTGATGAGCGTGTTCGGCAACTGGCTCGCCGCCCACAGCGTCGCGGGCGCCGGGATCTACGGCATGTTCAACCGGGCGCTGCTGCCCCTCGGGCTGCACCACATCGTCAACAACGTGGTCTGGACGCAGGTCCCCGACTGCGTGGTCAACGGCAAGCGGCTCGCCGGGGACCTGATCTGCTTCAACAACGGCGCCCCGGGCTTCGGCGGCTTCGAGGCGGGCCTGTACCCGGTGCTGATGTTCGGCCTGCCCGCCGCGGCCCTGGCCATCTGGCGGGCCGCGCCGCCGCACCGCCGCAACGCGGTCGGCTCGATCATGGTCTCCGCGGCCCTCACCGCCTTCCTGACCGGGATCACCGAGCCGATCGAGTTCGCCTTCGTCTTCGTCGCCCCGGTCCTGTTCGTGGTCCACATCGTCCTGACCGGCATCTCCCTGGCGGTCGCCTCGGCCCTGGGCGCCAAGCTCGCCTTCAGCTTCTCCTCCGGCCTGATCGACCTCGTCCTGTACGGCACCGCCCCCAACGCCGAGGGCATCCCGATCATCATCGTGATGGGCCTGGTCTACGCGGTGATCTACTACGTCGTGTTCAGCTTCCTGATCAGGAAGCTGAACATCATGACGCCGGGCCGGGAGCCGGAGGCCGACACCGAGTCCGGCTCCCCCGCGGCGCCCGAGCAACTCCCCGAACCCGCTGAGCCCCCCGCTGAGACCCCCGAACCCGCCGAGGCCGTACCCCGCAGAACGGAAGGCTGAGCGGCCCTGAGGCCGTGTATCCGCCGCGCCCGGTGGTAGATACCAGACATCCCCCGCCATCGACAGGCAGGGGGACCGGCAATGGGCACGGCGGCCGTGGAGCGCGGCCCTTCGGGGTGGGCGTCGGCTCTGGCGATCCTGCAGCGCGTCGGGCGCTCGCTCATGATGCCCATCGCGGTGCTGCCCGCCGCCGGACTGCTGTTCAGGTTCGGCCAGGAGGACATGCTCGGGCGGACGGACAACCTCTTCCTCGACCAGGTCGCGGGCGTCTTCGCGGCGGCCGGTGGCGCGCTGTTCGACAACCTGCCGCTGCTGTTCGCGATCGGCGTGGCGATCGGGTTCGCCCGCAAGGCCGACGGCTCGACCGCGCTCGCCGCGCTCGTCGGCTACCTCGTCTTCGACCGGGTCAGCAGGACGCTGTTCTTCACCTCGGCCCCGGCCTCCCAGGTCTACAAGAAGGTGGCGCTGACCGTCGTGGGCCCTGACGGACGGCCCGTGCCCGCGCTCAACCTCGGCGTCCAGAACCCGACCGGGGTCCTGGGGGGCATCGTCATCGGCATCGTCGCCGCCCTGCTCTGGGAGCGGTACTACCGGATCAAACTGCCCGCCTGGCTCGCCTTCTTCGGCGGGCGCAGGTTCGTCCCCATCGTCACCGCCGTCTCCGCGCTCGTCCTCGGCGTCGTCTTCGGCCTGCTCTGGCGGCCCGTGGGCGACTGGCTCGCGGGCGTGGGCGACTGGCTCGCCGCCCACGGCACCGCGGGCGCCGGACTGTACGGCGTGGCCAACCGGCTGCTCATCCCGATCGGCCTGCACCACTTCCTGAACACGATCGTCTGGTTCACCCTGCCCGAGTGCCACGCCGGGGTCCAGGGCGCGACCAAGAACGCCGCGGGCGACCTGAACTGCTACTTCGCGGGCGAGCAGGGCGCCGGGATCTTCATGACCGGCTTCTTCCCGGTCATGATGTTCGGCCTGCTCGGCGCGGCCATCGCGATGTGGCGCGCGGCCCCGAAGGAGAAGCGGGGCGTCGTGGGCGGCATCATGCTCTCGGCCGGTCTCACCTCGTTCGTGACCGGCATCACCGAACCGCTCGAATTCGCCTTCATCTTCGTCGCTCCCACGCTGTTCGCGGTGCACGCGGTGCTCACCGGGATCTCGATGGCCCTGATGGCCGAGTTCGGGGCCAGGCTGGGGTTCACCTTCTCCGGCGGCGCCATCGACATGCTTCTCAACGCGGGCAAGTCCAACACCCACGAACTCGCCCTGATCATCGGCTTCGGCCTGGTCTACTTCGTCGTCTACTACCTGCTGTTCACCGTGCTGATCAGAAGGCTGAACCTGGCGACCCCTGGCCGTGAGCCCGAGGAGGCCCCCGCCGCCTCGCCGTGACCCGTTCCGGTCGTCCGTGGAAGGAACGGCCCGGACGCCGGAACCGCAGGGCACCGCTCCAGCTTCGGGTGATTCGCCACGCCCTTTCCAGGCCCTTCACGGAGGAAACACCACCGGACGCCGGAAAGCTGGCGTGCCACGTATTCGGCGGCAGGACCGGAAACTCCTAGCTGTGTCAGCCCCTCGCAGGAGAAACCGGAGCCAGCATGCCGCGCCCCTCGCACCTCCCCCGCGTCGCGTCCTCCTCCACCGTGGAGCCGCTCTACGACGACGAGCGGCCCTCCCCGAAGGCCGCCGCCGCGCCGCCGTACGTCCAGGGCGCGCTCGCCCTCGCCCTCGACCACGAGACGGGAACGGCCGGGCCACCGGGGCCACCACCCGCGGTCCCCGAGGGGAGGCGGCTGCGGGCCCTGTGCCAGGCCGTCGCCGAGGTCCTGGCGGGCCTGAGGCCCCCCTCCAGCGTCGCCTCCCACCTCACCGGCAGGGCCGGCAACGAACTGGCGCGCAGCGGGAGGGTCATGCGGTGCGCGCGGCCCCCGCGGACCGGTGTCCCCCACGTGTCCCAGCCGCGTGACGGGGTGGTGGAGATGTGCGTCCTGGTGCACTGCGGTGACCGGTCACGGGTGCTGGCGCTGCGGCTTGAGCGCGTGGGCGCCCGCTGGCTGTGCACGGACGTCGAGACGGCCCCCTGAGAGCCCCGGAGAGCCGCCTGCCGCCTCGCGGCCCTTCTCCAGGGAGAAAGCCCACAGGGCCCGTACGGGATCGTACGGGCCCTGTGAAGCGGATGGATCAGACCTCGGCGTTCCTGGGGTCGCCGTGGCAGCGCTTGTACTTCTTGCCGGAACCACAGGGGCAGGGGGCGTTGCGCTCGACGTTGCCGTAGGCGTCGCGCTCGGCCTTGGTGCTGACCCTGGTGTGCTCGACGTCGCCGCTCTCGCCGGGCGCGGAGTATTCGAGCTCGGCCGGGCGCTGCGGACCACGCAGGCCCCGGGCGATGATGGAGCGGGTCTCGGCGATCGCCTCGTCCTCGTGCTCCTCCTGCTCCTCGACGATCGGGTTGGTCTGGACCTCGACCTCAAGGTTGAACAGGTAACCGACCGACTCCTCCTTGATGCCGTCGAGCATCTGGGAGAACATCTCGAAGCCCTCGCGCTGGTACTCGATCAGCGGGTCGCGCTGGGCCATCGCGCGCAGGCCGATGCCCTCCTGGAGATAGTCCATCTCGTAGAGGTGCTCACGCCACTTGCGGTCGAGGACCGACAGGATGACCCTGCGCTCCAGCTCCCGCATGGTCTCGGCGCCGAGCTCCTCCTCGCGGCGGTCGTAGGCCGCCGTCGCGTCGGCCTTGACCTTCTCGGCGAGGACTTCCGCGGTGAGCTCCTCACGGCCGCCGACCTCCTCAAGGAGGTCGTCCAGGCCGAGGGTGATCGGGTAGAGCTGGCCGAGCGCCTTCCACAGCTTGTCGAGGTCCCACTCCTCGGCGAAGCCCTCCGCGGTCGCGCCGCCGACGTACTCATCGATCACGTCGTTGACGAAGGTGCGGATCTGCTCCTGAAGGTCGGCGCCCTCAAGCACGCGGCGACGCTCGGCGTAGATCACCTTGCGCTGCCGGTTCATGACCTCGTCGTACTTCAGAACGTTCTTGCGGATCTCGAAGTTCTGCTGCTCGACCTGGTGCTGGGCGGAGGCGATGGCCTTGGAGACGATGCCCGACTCGATCGGGACGTCGTCCGGGATGTTCAGCCGCGTCATGATCATCTCGACCCTGGCCGAGTTGAACAGGCGCATGAGGTCGTCCTCAAGCGAGAGGTAGAAGCGCGACTCGCCCGGGTCGCCCTGACGGCCGGAACGACCGCGCAGCTGGTTGTCGATACGCCGCGACTCGTGGCGCTCGGTGCCCAGCACGTAGAGGCCGCCGAGCCCGGTGACCTCCTCGTGCTCGGCCTGGACGGCCTCCTTGGCCTTCTCCAGCGCCTCGCCCCAGGCCTTGTCGTACTCCTCCGGAGTCTCGACGGGGTCCAGGCCCCGGCCGCGCAGCTCCAGGTCGGCGCGGAAGTCGGGGTTGCCGCCGAGCATGATGTCGGTGCCTCGACCGGCCATGTTGGTCGCGACGGTCACGGCGTGCTTGCGGCCCGCCTCCGCGACGATCGACGCCTCACGCGCGTGGTTCTTGGCGTTGAGGACCTCGTGCTTGACGCCCTTGCGCTTGAGCTCCCTGGACAGGCGCTCGGACTTGGCGACGCTGGTGGTGCCGACGAGGACCGGCTGGCCGCGCTCGTAGCGCTCCTTGATGTCCTCGACACAGGCCAGGAACTTGGCGTCCTCGGTCTTGTAGACCACGTCGGCCTGGTCCTTGCGGATCATCGGCCGGTTCGTCGGGATCGGGACGACGCCGAGCTTGTAGGTCTGGTGGAACTCGTTGGCCTCGGTGGTCGCCGTTCCGGTCATGCCGGACAGCGTGGCGTAGAGGCGGAAGTAGTTCTGGAGCGTGATCGTGGCGAGAGTCTGGTTCTCGTCCTTGATCTTCACGCCCTCCTTGGCCTCGATGGCCTGGTGCATGCCCTCGTTGTAGCGGCGGCCGTGCAGGACTCGACCGGTGAACTCGTCGACGATCAGGACCTCGCCGTCGACGACGATGTAGTCCTTGTCCTTCTTGTAGAGCTCCTTGGCCTTCAACGCGTTGTTGAGGAAGCCGACCAGGTGGGTGTGCTCGGGCTTGTAGAGGTTGTCGATGCCGAGCCAGTCCTCGACCTTCTCCACACCGGACTCGAAGATGCCGACGGTGCGCTTCTTCTCGTCGACGGAGTAGTCGCCGGTGTTCTCCTCGCCGTCCTTGCCCTCGGTGCCCCTGCGGAGCCTGGGCACGATCTTGGCGAACTCGGAGTACCACTTGCCCGACTGCTCACCGGGACCCGAGATGATCAGCGGCGTCCTGGCCTCGTCGATGAGGATCGAGTCGACCTCGTCGACGATGGCGAAGTTGTGGCCGCGCTGGACGCACTCCTCCAGCGACCAGGCCATGTTGTCGCGCAGGTAGTCGAAGCCGAACTCGTTGTTCGTCCCGTAGGTGATGTCGCAGTTGTACTGCTTGCGGCGCTCATCCGGCGGCATGTTCGCCAGGATCACCCCGACCTCAAGACCGAGGAAGCGGTGGATGCGCCCCATCTCGTCGGCGTCACGCTTGGCCAGGTAGTCGTTGACCGTGATGACGTGGACGCCCTTGCCCGAGATGGCGTTGAGGTACGCCGGGAGCGTACAGGTCAGGGTCTTGCCCTCACCGGTGCGCATCTCGGAGATGTTGCCCATGTGCAGGTTGGCCCCGCCCATGATCTGCACGTCGAAGTGGCGCTTGCCCAGGACACGCTTGGAGGCCTCGCGAACGGTGGCGAAGGCCTCGGGCAGCAGGTCGTCGAGGGACTCGCCGTCGGCGTGACGCTGCTTGTACTCCGCGGTGAGGGCGCGCAGCTCCGCATCGCTCAGGCCGATGAAGTCGTCCTCGATGGAGTTGACCTGGTCGGCGATCCGCTTGAGCTTACGCAGAAGCTTGCCTTCGCCTGCGCGAAGAATCTTATCGAGAAAGGCTGGCACTTTAGGTAAGGCTCCTCGCAGGTCTTCCGTGGCCGGACGGCTCCGGATGAGGACGAGTCATGGTTCTCCGCTGCCATCGTAGGCGGTTCCACCACCCGACACAGCCACCTGAAAGACGCTCTTCGTGTCCGCGGAGTTCCCGGCACCCTATTCATAGAGGCTAGTGCTCACTTTAAAGGGTATGTCGCTTTGCAGAGTTGTATGACGATGAGTCAGGCCGTACGGCGCGTCGCGCCCGGGCCCCGAAGTCCCTGATGACACCGGCGTAGCATTTTCGTCGGTGTGGCGCGCTAGCCTCTGGGCCATGCTGACGTGTTCTCTCCCCGCCATCCGGCCATGACGCTCGCCCTCTCCCCGGACGAGGCCCGCCGGATCATCCTGCACGCCCAGGGGTTCCTGGGGGCCGACGCCCGGCGCGCGGGCGTCGCCGCCACCCTGCGCCGCCTCGGCGCGGTCCAGCTCGACACGATCTCCGTCCTGGCCCGCTCCCACGAGCTGATCGCCTACGCCCGTCTCGGCGCCGTCGGCAGGGCGGAGATCGAGCGGGCCTACTGGGACGAGCCCGCCCGCGCCTTCGAGTACTGGTGCCACGCCGCCTGCGTCCTGCCGATCGAGGACTGGCCGCTGTACGCCTTCCGCAGGAGGCACATGCGCTCCTGGAAGCACCGCAGGGACGACATTCCCGCGACCATGGACAAGGTGCTCGACCAGGTCCGCGAGGCCGGCCCCGTCACGGTCGCCGACATCGGCGGCAGCAGGAAGGGCGGCGGCTGGTGGGACCGGTCGGACACCAAGATCGCCATCGAGTGGCTGCTCAACGTGGGCGAGGTCGTGTGCACCCGCCGTACCGGATGGCGGCGTGTCTACGAGCTGGCCGAGCGGGCGGTGCCCGCCCACCTGCTGGCCGAGGACCTCTCCGACGCCGAGTGCGTCACCCGTCTCGCCACGGTCGCGGGCCGCGCGCTGGGGGTGGCGACCCGCGCCGACCTGGTTGACTTCCTCCGGCTTCGTGCCCCGGAGGCGGCGCTGCTCGACGCCGCGCTGCTCGACGGCTCGGCGGGGCTCACGCCCGTGCGCGTCCCCGGCTGGCCCGAGCGCTCGGTGAACGCGTGGGCCGACCCCGTGGCCCTGGAGACCGAGCCGAAGGGACGCCACCGCACGGCTCCGCTCTCGCCGTTCGACTCCCTCGTCTGGGACCGCGCCCGCACCGCCAGGGTCTTCGGCTTCAACCACCGGCTTGAGGCCTACGTCCCCAAGGACAAGCGCGTCCACGGTTACTTCACCATGCCGGTGCTCTCCGGCGGCCGTCTGATCGGCAGGATCGACCCGGCCCGCCAGGGGACGACGCTGGTCGCGCGGCAGGTCGGCGTCGAGGAGGGCGTCAGCCCGCGCAGGGCCGCCCAGGGGATGGCCGAGGCCCTGTGGGAGGCCGCGAGCTGGGTCGGCTGCGACGACGTGCGGGTCGACCGTGTCGATCCCCGGCTCGCCGCGCCGTTGTTCGAGGCCCTGATGCGCTGAGCGCTCGGGCCGGGGTTCCGGCCGGTTCCCGTGGGACCCGGCCGGAACCGGCCGTCAGGTGATCTCCAGCATCCGTTCTCGGACCGCGTAGACCACGGCCTCCATCCTGGAGTGGAGTTGCAGCTTGTCCAGGATGTTGCGGACGTGGTTCTTCACGGTGTTCTCCGAGATGAACAACTGCTTGGCGATCTCGCGGTTGTTCATGCCCTTCGCGACCAGGCGGAGCACCTCCATCTCCCGGTCCGTCAGCCTCGGGACCGGGAGCTGGGGGGGACGCTCCGCCTCCTTGCGGCTCATGTTGGCGAACTCGGTGATCAGCTTCGCGGCCATGGCCGGATTGATCAGCGACTGCCCTTCGTGAACGCCGCGCACGGCCTCGGGGACCTCGTCGAGCTGCACGTTCTTCAGCAGGTAGCCGGTGGCACCCGCCTTGATCGCGTCGAAGAGGTCCTCCTCCTCGTCGCTCACCGTGAGCATGATGATCCGCGTGCTCGGCACCGAGGCCTTGATCTCACGGGCGGCCTCGATACCGCTCCTGCGCGGCATACGGACGTCCATGAGCATGACGTCCGGGGTGAGACGGTCGGCGAGCTCGATCGCCTCCTGCCCGTCGCTCGCCTCACCCACCACCTCGATGTCCGTCTCCGCGCTCAGCGCCATCTCCAGACTTCGGCGGATCAGCGCGTGATCGTCGACGATCAGCACGCGGATCGGGTCGCCTCGCCTGGCAGGGCGGGTCGCTTCGTCGGGTTCCGTCACGCCTCCTCCTCGGGGGGCCAGAGCCGTTGGACCGCCATGATTACACGGGTTTCAGGTCCTAGGGTTGGTCGGAGAGGATCTTCGAACGCGACCGTCAGGATTCGACGAGCCGCAGCACGCCGTAGTTGTAGCCTTGCCGGAGGTACACGACGCTCGGCTGCCCGCTCTCCTTGTCACGGAACAGGTAGAAGTCGTGTCCGACCAGCTCCATCTCCAGGAGGGCCTGGTCGACGGTCATCGGCTCGGCCTGGTGGTGCTTCTCCCGCACCACCAGCGGGCCGTCGCCGTCCATCTCGATCGGGACGATGGCCTTGTCCTCGGAGTGATCGGCGTCGTCCTCACGCCTGCGGGTCCCGTTGAGGGAACCGGTGTCCGCCCGCACGGTGTCGGCCTCGGCGGACTCCGCGAGCGCGGTGGCGGTCGCGGTCAGCTCGGCGACGGAGGGAGGGCAGTGGTTGCCGTGGTGGACCTTGCGTCGGTCGGCCAGGCGCCTGAGCCTTCCCTCAAGCTTGCCGATGGCGATGTCGAGGGCGGCGAAGCGGTCGTCTGCGGCGGCCTCGGCGCGGACGGCCGGGCCCCGCGAGTGGATGGTCAGCTCGACCCGCTCGCGCGATCCGTTGATCCGCTCGTTGGTCTCCCTGGTCACCTCCACATCAACGCTGATGAGCTTGTGGTCCAGACGCTCGATCTTGGCCAGCTTGGTTGTCACGTGGTCTCGGAATCGGTCACTCACTCCGGTGTGCCGACCCTTGACGATGATTTCCATGCACAGCCCCCCTTCGAACCTCGACGGTGGTACAGCGGCACCCGCTCGGCCGACCTGGTCTTCGTCCCCACATCCGCCTGCTGAGGGTTTCGCAGCTCTTTGCCACTACATGCCCTTCTCTTCTGGCGAGGAACATCTGGCTCCTCGGGAAGGCAGGACTTACCTCTAAGCCGCACCGTGATCGACCGACGAAAAGTCGTCTTACGTGGACCGTTTAGCCTGCGGCTGGCATCGGCTAGCCAGGCCGGCCCCCCAGAGGGAGTCGGTCCGGCGCAACCACGGACCCGAGCGGGTGCCATGGCACAGACGCTATCCGCATCGGGGCCGAATGTCAGCCTGGGAGACCGCCCGAACCTCACGTTGTGTGATCTCCAGGGAAGGCCTCCCGTCGGAGGGTCCCGCAGGATCAGGCGATATACCCATATATGGACACTTCCCATATCCATCCATCAGCGGCGAACTTCCGCCTGGGACAGGGAGATCCGACGCCGTGGTGACAGGCCCGTTCCCCTGCCCGCTCACCCTCGGTGACGATCGCGGGGTCGCTCCCACCGGCGTGTCGCGGCGACCGTCGCGGCCAGACGCGCCGTGATCCCGGCCGCGCCCAGCGCCCTGGCGGCCTCCGCCAGGGTCGCTCCGGTGGTGACGATGTCGTCGACCAGCACAACCGCCCCTGGGCCACCCCAGAATCCCGGCACGGGGCCGTTCCGGCCGGCCGCAACCCTGAATGCCCCGGAGAGGTTCGCGGCCCTCTGCGACGAACTCAGCCCCGCCTGGTCGGCGACACGGCGGCGTTGCAGGAGCAGTCTCTCCACCGTCGCGGGCCACCCCGCCGAGCGGAGGTAGGCCGCCGCCAGCGTGGCGAGCCGGTTCACCGGATCGTGCCCGCGCCGCCTGCCCGCCGAGCGCGCGCTGGGCACCGGGACGAGGACGACGGGCCGCCCGCCCGCCCCCGCGGCGACCGCCAGCGCCAGTGCGCCCGCGAGCGGGGCGGCCAGCGCCGTACGGCCGTGCTCCTTGTAGGCGAGCAGGGCGCGCCGGACGGCCCCGGAGTAGTCGGCGGCCGACCAGCACTCGGGCAGGCCGGGCGGGGACGGGTCGGGTGTCCTGCGCTCGGGCTCGCCGTGCAGCAGCGCGGCGCAGCGGGGACACACGAGGGCGTCCGCCGCGCCGCATCCGGCACAGCGCGCGGGCAGGACCAGGTCGAGCAGAGCGGTCGGCACGGAACCAACCGTGCCAGGCACCACCGACAAACCACCGACAAACCACCGACAAACCACCGACGAGCCGCGCCTCAGTCCAGGGGGTAGGCGGGGAAGGCCGGTCCCTGCTCGGCGAAGTCCGTCCTGCCGTTCTCGTTCTTGACCCGGGGCTCCCACTTGGAGGAGGTCCAGTAGAGGATCTGCCGCTTGCCGTCGTCGTCGACCGCTCCGGCCAGCAGGGAGCCGTCCAGGGCGGTGATGTTCTGGATGCCCGTGTTGGAGGGCAGCGACTTCGACTCTCCGGTGAGCGAGACCTCAAGCAGGTCGGACTTGTCGGTCAGGACGTAGAGGGTCTTGCCGTCCTTCCAGGCGATGTCCCTGATCTTCTGCTTGTCCTCGACCGGCACCACGACCTGCAGGTTCGTGATGCGGGTCGCGCCGCCCCTGCCGATCACCGTGCCGACCTTGACCTGCTCGCCGGTGCCGTCCCGCACGACGACCGCGACGTGCACGCCGTCCCGCGCGACCTTGAGCAGGCTGACGTGGACGGTGTCCAGGTCGGGGGCCGAGACCGCGTACCGCTGCCCGTCGCGGATGCGGATGACCCGGGAGGTGTGGTCGTCGGGGCGCTCGACCGTCCACAGCGTCTGGTAGCGGTCCCAGCACGGCGGGGCCAGCGAGCGCCCCGTCGCCCACTGCCGCCACTCGCCACCGGTGGCCAGCGGCGCGACCGACAGCGCCGTGCCGTTGTGGGAGAGGGCCGCCACCTGGGCGTGGGCACTGATCGCCATGTCGGTTCTCGTGCCGTCCTTCTCCCCCGCCTTGCCCAGCACGGGCTGACCGGTGTTGTCCTTGCCCAGCAGCCACAGCGCGTCGTCGGCCACGTAGTAGGGGTAGATCTCGCCGGGCGCCATCCAGGGGTCGAACCTCGTCTGCTCCTGGGCGTCGACGGTGAGCGGGTTGTCGGTGTAGTACGGCTCGCCCCTGACCCTGACCTCGAAGCCCCAGCCGCCCTTGGTCAGCGCGGCGAGCGTCCCGGCGAGCTGGGCCGTCATCGGCCCGACGAGGTCGGGGGCGACCCGGTTGGTCAGGTCGACCACGACGCGGTTGTCCTCGGTGGTGACGTCGATGAGCCTGGTGCCGTCGAACGCCGAGCGCACCGCGCCCTTGAGTGAGCTGCTCGGTCCCCGCAGCAGCCGTTCCACGGTCGTCTTCGCGAAGTTGGAGGCGGGGTCGATCGGCACCCTGACCTGGTCGATCACCAGGCCCTTCTCCTCGGCGTCGAGGAAGTAGAGGTCGACCTTGAGGTAGGCGCGCTCGGCGTCGGCCTCCGACAGCAACAACCCCGGGGGCGCGCTGTCGATCCGCCAGCCGCCGGCCCCCTTGACCAGGACGAAGGGCTCGTTCAGCGGTCCGCCGCTCGGCCGGTAGCGGCCGTCCTGGTCGATGAGCGCCGTGACGGTCCCCTTGAGGGTCACCCGGGTGTCCTTCTCCCCCTCCCCGACCTGCACGACCGGGGGCTCGCCCTGCCGGTAGACCGTGACCCCGCTCTGCGGGTTCCAGGTCCTGGCGAAGGAGTCGGTGAGGTACTTGCGCGCCACCTCACGCCCGGGGTCGTCCACGCTCGCCATGGCGGCCTTGAACCCGTTGACGACGTCGGCCGCCGACCAGTCGGCGCTCGGCGCCACCGCGATCACCCGCGCGTACGGGTCGCCGAGCGGGTTGCCCTTGTGGCCGTTCTCCCCCACGGTCGAGTGCATCCCGACGGGGATGACCGAGCAGGAGGCCAGCCCGCAGGCCAGCGTGGCCACCAGGGCCGTCACCCCCGCGCGGGCCCTGAGAGTCCTAGTCGGCATCGCGCCCCCCGTCGGCCACCGCCGGAGAGAGCACCGGCGTCATCTGTCCCCGCCACGTGCGCCGCATCTCCACCTCCGGCGGCACCAGCGGCAGCGGTGAGCCCCGCAGCGGCGCCCCGGCGACCCTGGGCAGCGAGAGCCTGAACTGCGAGCCCTCCCCCGGTACTCCCCACGCCTGAAGCCAGCCGCCGTGCAGCATGGCGTCCTCGCGGGAGATCGCCAGGCCGAGGCCGGTGCCGCCGATGGTCCGCGCCCGGGAGGGGTCGGCCCGCCAGAACCGGTCGAAGACCATGTTCTCCTCCCCCGGTTTCAGGCCGACCCCGTGGTCCCGTACGGCCACCGCGACCGCGTCGCGGTCGGCCCCGACGGAGACGACGATGTCGCGGCCCTCGCCGTGCTCGATCGCGTTGAACAGCAGGTTGCGCAGGATGCGCTCGACCCGGCGGCTGTCCATCTCGGCCATGCAGGGGTCACCGGGCAGCCGCAGGTCGAAGCGGGTCGAGTGGCGTTCGGCCAGTGCCTCGGAGTCGGCGACCGCGCGCAGCACCACGTCCCTGATGTCCACCGGCTCGATGTCCAGCTCGGCGGCGCCCGCGTCGTAGCGGCTGATCTCCAGCAGGTCGGCGAGCATCGACTCGAACCGGTTCAGCTGGTTCTGCATCAGCTCGGCCGAGCGCGCGGCCATCGGGTCGAAGTCCTCGCGGGCGTCGTAGAGCAGGTCGGCGGCCATCCGCACGGTGGTCAGCGGGGTGCGCAGCTCGTGCGAGACGTCGGAGACGAACTGCCGCTGGACGTGGGAGAGCTCCTCCAGCTGGTGGATCTTCAGCGCCAGGGTGGTGGCCATCTCGTTGAAGGAGGCGGCCAGGCGGGCTAGGTCGTCCTCCCCCCTGACCTTCAGGCGCTCGTCGAGGTGCCCGTTCGCCAGCCGTTCGGCCGCCTGGCGGGCCAGCCGTACGGGGGTGACGACCTGGCGGGTCACCAGTGAGGCGATGGCCGCGAGCAGCAGGACCAGGGCGACGCCGACCAGGATGAGCATCTGCCTGACCGAGGTGAGGTTCTTCTCCTCCTCCTCAAGCGGGATCAGGTGGTAGATCTCGTAGCCGTCGTCCAGGCCGGTGCCGTAGGTGTCGAGCCGGGTGCCGATCACCAGACCGCGCACCGGCTCGGGCCTGCCCATGTAGCGCAGGTTCCAGTACTGGGTGCTGTCCTCGTCCGCGGGCTTCCTGAGCACCTCCTCGCGCAGCTTGGGAGGGATGCTCGCCGGGTCGATGTTCGTGGTGCCGTAGAACTCGCCCGGCCGGTTCTCATTGCGGACGATCACCGAATATCTCACCGCGGGTCCCGCCCGCGCCGCCAGCGCCGCCAGCGCCCGGCCGAGCGGGCTGTCCTCGCCCTGCTGCGCCCCCTGGCCGGGGTCGGTCGACTGCTTCGAGGCGTCGCCGTCCTGCTGGTTCAGGTAGACGAGCACCGCCTTGCGGTCGGCCTGCGCCTCGCTGCGCGCCGCGCGGTCCCTGGCCCCCAGGATGGTCGCGCTGATCGACTGCATGAGGAAGACGCCGAGCACGGCGACGACCACGATGGAGATGACCATCGTGCTGGTGACCACGTGCAGTTGCAGGGAGCGCCGCCAGACCCTGCGCACGCCGCCCACCGCGCGCCGTGCCCTGCGCCGTCCCCCCCTGACGATCTGCGGGAGGGTACGGCGGCGCCTCTTCTGGGTGGGCATCTCGGGAGTCCCGGGGAGGCCGCAGGCCTAGGCCGGACCGGCCTTGTAGCCGACGCCGCGCACGGTCACCACGATCTCGGGGTGCTCGGGATCCTTCTCGATCTTGGCGCGGAGCCGCTGGACGTGCACGTTGACCAGGCGGGTGTCGGCCGCGTGACGGTAGCCCCAGACCTGTTCGAGCAGCACCTCCCTGGTGAAGACCTGGCGCGGCTTGCGGGCCAGGGCGACCAGCAGGTCGAACTCAAGCGGGGTGAGGTTGATGGTCTCCTCTTCACGCTTGACCGAGTGACCGGCGACGTCGATGGTGATGTCGCCGATCTGCAGGATCTCCGGCGTCGGCTCGTCCGTGCGGCGTAGCCGCGCGCGGACCCTGGCGACCAGTTCCTTGGGCTTGAACGGCTTGACGATGTAGTCGTCGGCGCCGGACTCCAGACCGAGGACGACGTCGATGGTGTCGCTCTTGGCCGTCAGCATGACGATCGGCACGCCGGACTCGGCGCGGATGCGCCGGCACACGTCGATGCCGTCGGCCCCGGGAAGCATCAGATCCAGCAGCACCAGATCCGGGCGGGTGTCACGGAACGCGTCCAGCGCCTTGTCCCCATCGGAGACGAAGGAAGGCTCGAAGCCCTCCCCGCGTAGCACGATGCCGAGCATCTCGGCGAGAGCGGCGTCGTCGTCGACGACCAGCACGCGTCCTTTCATGGCCCCTCATTCGTTTTACGCAGTTTGGGAGTTTTTGGGGTAAACGGCACGGCTGTCGAAGATTACCCTCGCCGGACCACCGGATGACACAGTCTGACCACCAGACATCCGAATGCCGAATTTTAGGCGCACACGACGTAAAGCGCGTAGTAGCACCCCCACGCGGCGTAAGCCCCCCACGTGGCCACCTCCGGCCACGGCGCCCTCGGGCACCGGATCGGCGACGGTCACGGTCCCAGTCTGAGGTAAACGACACCGTCTCGGCCATCCCTGGGACGGACCCGGCCACCCCGGGCGGTGAAACCTCGCCGTGATCTCCCGAGCAGCCCAAGCAGTGGGGCCACATGTCAGGATTGGGATATGTCAGACGGACACGGCTCCACTCCCGACACCCCACCCGGCTGGGCGTCCAACCAGCCCCCGCCGTACGGCGACGCCCAGGGAACGCCGTGGGCCGCGCCCGGATCGGGGCCCGGCGGACCGTCGCCGTCCCAGCCCCCGCCACAGTACGGGCAGCAGCACGGGCAGCAGCAGCCGCCCTCCTCCCCGCCTCCGCCGTACCAGCAGCACCCCGGGCATCACCCCGGGCAGCAGCCGTACCAGGGGCAGCCGTACCCGCCGGGACAGCCGCATCCGGGGCAGGGCTACCCCCCGCCTCCGTACGGCTACCAGCAGCCGCCCCCGGCGTTGCGGCCCGGGATCATCCCGCTGCGCCCCCTCGGCGTGGGCGACGTCATCGACGGCGCGATCAAGCTGATCCGCTCCAACCCCAAGGCCGTGCTCGGCCTGTCCGCGATCGCCGCCGCGCTCGGCGCCATCCCGGTCGCGATCGGCCAGGCCCTGACCTTCGGCAGGATCGGCGACGCCTTCAGGAACAACGACCCCACGGCGCTGGAGACCACGGGGCAGACCGACTTCCTCGCCGACTACGGCGGCTCCCTCATCTCCTACGCCGTGCAGTTCGTCGCGGTGACCCTGCTCAGCGGCGTGCTGACCCGCATCCTCGGCCGCGCCGTCTTCGGCGGGAAGATCACCACCGGTGAGGCGTGGCGGCTGACCAGGGGACGGGTGCCCACCCTGTTCGGGCTGGTCGCCATCGAGGCGGGCATCCTGCTGCTGCCGCTGGCCGCGGTCGTGGGGCTGCTGTACGCGACCGCCGTCTCCGGCATCGACCTCGGGGCGTTCGTGCTGGTCATGGTGCTGGTGATGATCCTCTACATGGTCTACGCCGCCTTCATCACCACCCGGCTCGTGCTCGCGGCACCCGCCGCGGTGCTGGAGAAGACGGGCGTCATGGCCTCGCTGAGCAGGTCGTGGCGGCTGACCCAGGGCAGTTTCTGGCGGCTGTTCGGCATCCTGCTGCTCACGAGCATCCTCGCGGGCCTGGTCGGCCTGGTGATCTCCGTCCCGTTCTCCTTCGCCGCTGCCTTCGTCGGCATTCTCGTCTCGGGCGGGACGGGCGTGCAGATCCTCCTCGCGATCCTCCTCGCGATCGGCGGGACCGTCGGAGCGATGATCACCTACCCGTTCCAGGCCGGGGTGTACGGCCTGCTCTACGCCGACCGCAGGATGCGCGCAGAGGCCTTCGACCTGGTGCTGCAGACCGCGGCCATCGAGCAGCAGCGCCAGGGGTGGGTGCACGCCTCCGCCGACGACCTGTGGAGTTCCTCCGCCACCCCCGGGCAGCCGGGCCAGGGAGCCCCGTGGCCGGGCCGCTGACGGCGTCGGCTCTCACGGTCCCCGTCGACACCGATCGCGGGCGGGCGGCGGGTGAGGCGATCCGTGAGCTGCTCAAGGCCGAGTACGCCAAGGAGAACGTCGTCGACCGCGTCATGCGGGTCGTCAACCAGTTCCTCGGCGACCTGCTCGACCAGGAGGCGGCGGGCACCGTGGGCAGCGTGATCGCGTGGATCGTCCTGGGCGTGATCGTCCTGGCCGCGCTCGCCGCGGTCTTCCTGGTCGCCCGCAGGACGGCCGGGCGCGGCTCCACCAGGCGGGAGGGCGTCTTCGGCGACGGCCGCCGCAGCGCGGCCGAGCACCGGCAGGCGGCCGAGCACCTGGCCGCGCGGGAGCAGTGGGCCGAGGCGATCCGCGAACGGCTCAGGGCCGTGGCCAGGGACCTGGAGGACCGCGTCGTCATCGACTCGATGCCCGGCCGTACCGCCGACGAGCTGGCCGTCGAGGCGGGGCGCGCGCTGCCCGGCCTGGCCGCCGACCTGGCCGCCGCCGCGCGGATCTTCGACGACGTGACCTACGGCGAGGTGCCGGGGACCGCCGCCGCCTACGAGGTCATGCGCGACCTCGACGAGCGCCTGCGCACCGCCCGGCCCGTGTTCGCCCAGGAAGCCTCCCCGGAAACCTCCAAGGTGGCCGTCCCGTGAGCTCCCAGACGGGCCTGGCCCCCGTGAACGCCCTCGGGCCGACGCCGACCTCGCCGACCGCGCGGAGCCTGTGGCGCGGCGGTAGGGGCGCCCTGTCGATCGCCCTCCTGGTCGTGCTGGTGGCCGTCGGCGGGGTGCTGCTCGGCGGCGGCCAGAGCGAAGGCAAGCCGCTCGACCCGGAGAGCACCTCGCTGTCCGGGGCGAGGGGCCTGGCGCAGCTGCTGCGGGCCGAGGGTGTCCGGGTCGTCAGGGTCACCTCCGTGACCGAGGCCGTCGAGGCCGCCGGGACCCCGAAGGCCCCCGGCGGCAGCATGCTGCTGCTCGGCGACACCTCCTTCCTCACCGAGGAGGAGGCCGACCAGCTGGCCTCGACGCCCGCGGACCGGCTGGTGGTCGGCGCCCAGCCGTACCTCGGCCGGCTGGCACCCGGTGTGAGCCCCGGCCCGGAGACACGGGCGCGCTCGCGCGAGCCGCGCTGCGCGCTGCCCGCCGCGGTCAGGGCGGGCAGCGCCTACCTGGGCGGGACGACCTTCACCGCCCCCTCGTGGGCGACCGGCTGCTACCCGGCGGACGGCTCCCCCTCCCTGGTCAGATACGAGGAGGCGGGCCGTACGATCACGGTCGTCGGCGACGGCCAGTTCATGAGCAACCTGCGCCTGGCCGAGGACGGCAACGCCGCGCTGGCGATGAACCTGGCCGGAACGCGGCCCACGCTGGTCTGGCTCGTCGCCCCGGAGACGCCGCCCACCGTGAGCGCCACACCGCCGACCCTGTACGACCTCATCCCGTCCGCGGTTGTCTGGGCCGTCGTGCAGCTGGCCGTCGTGGTCCTCCTGCTCGCGCTCTGGCAGGGCCGCAGGCTCGGTCCCGTGGTGACCGAACGGCTTCCGGTCGTGGTCAGGGCGGCGGAGACCGTCGAGGGACGGGCCAGGCTCTACCGGGCGAGGCGGGCCCGTGACCGGGCCGTCTCGGCCCTTAGGACGGGCTTCGTCGACCGCGTGACCCCCAGGCTCGGACTGCCCGCGGGGGCGGGCCCCGAAGCCGTGGTCGGCGCGATCGCAGAAAGGACCGGTCAGCCCGCCGCCTACGTGGGCTCCGCCCTGTACGGCAGGGCGCCGGCGGACGAGGCCGGGCTGATAGCCGTGGCCGCATACCTTGACATGTTGGAAAGGCAGGTCAGAGAGTCGTGAGCGAGCGCAGCGAGCCGGGCGCCGGATACCCCGATCCCGGGACCGGCGGCGACCCCGCGGGCACGCCGCCGGACAACGGCGGTCAGGGCGGCACGCCGTCCCCGGGGCCCCAGACGCCCTTCCCCGGCGGCCAGGGCGGCTTCGCGGCGCCTCCCGCCCCGCCTCCCGGACCGCCCGCCTCCTTCCCCGCCGGGCCCGCTGTGCCCCCAGGGCCCCCGGCGCCCCCGATGCCCCCGGCGCCCGCTGTGCCCCCAGGGCCCCCGGCGCCTCCCGTCGCGGGGACCGACAGGGCGCGTGAGGCGCGTGAGGCCCTCAGCGCGCTGCGCGCCGAGGTCGCCAAGGCCGTGGTCGGGCAGGACGCGGTGGTGACCGGGCTGGTCATCGCCCTGCTCTGCCGGGGGCACGTGCTGCTCGAAGGCGTGCCGGGCGTCGCCAAGACCCTGCTCGTCAAGACGCTGTCCGCCGCGCTCTCCCTGGACTTCAAGCGGGTGCAGTTCACCCCGGACCTGATGCCCGGCGACGTCACCGGCTCCCTGATCTACGACGCGAAGACCTCGGAGTTCGAGTTCAGGCAGGGCCCGGTCTTCACCAATCTGCTGCTCGCCGACGAGATCAACCGCACGCCTCCGAAGACGCAGGCGGCCCTTCTGGAGGCGATGGAGGAGCGCCAGGTCAGCGTCGAGGGCAGGGCGCGCGCGCTGCCCGAGCCGTTCATCGTGGCCGCGACCCAGAACCCGGTCGAGTACGAGGGCACCTACCAGCTCCCCGAGGCGCAGCTCGACCGGTTCCTGCTCAAGCTGACCGTGCCGCTGCCCGCCCGCGACCAGGAGATCGCGGTGCTGGAACGGCACGCGCTCGGCTTCGACCCGCGCGACCTGTCCCACATCAGGGCGGTCGCCACCGTCGAGGACCTGGACGCGGGACGCGCGGCCGTCAGCCAGGTGCACGCCGGGCCCGAGGTGCTCGGCTACATCGTGGACATCGCCAGGGCCACCCGCCAGTCGCCGTCACTGCAACTCGGCGTCTCACCGCGTGGCGGCACCGCGCTGCTCGCCGGCGCCCGCGCCTGGGCGTGGCTCTCCGGCCGTTCCTACGTGACCCCTGACGACGTCAAGGCTCTGGCCAGGCCCGCGCTGCGGCACAGGATCCAGCTGCGTCCCGAGGCCGAGCTTGAGGGCGCGACCGCGGACGGCCTGATCGACGCCATCCTCGCCTCCGTCCCCGTCCCCCGCTGAGCGTGGCACCGATCGTGATGAGGACGCGCGAAGGAGAGGGCGAGGCGGTGCGGACATGGCACTGACGGGACGGGCCGCGCTGCTGGCCCTGCTGGGGACGCTGGTCGTGCTGTTCGCGCCCAGGCCCGGTCTGGCGGTCGCCGCCGTCGCGCTGCTGCTGGTCGCGCTGGTCGCGATCGACCTGGCGCTGGCCGCGGGCGTGCGACCGCTGCGCCTGAGCCGCGCGGGAGACCGCCTGGTACGGCTCGGCGAGACCGCGGCGGTCGAGCTGATCGTGGAGAACCCCGGCCCTCGCAGGGCTAAGGGACTGCTCAGGGACGCCTGGCCCCCGTCGGCGGGGGCGGCTCCGCGCCGTTTCGTCCTCGACGTCCCTCCCGGGGAGCGCCGCCGCCTGGTCACGACGCTCACCCCGTCCCGAAGGGGGGACCGGGAGGCGGTCACGGTCACCGTACGGACGCTGGGCCCGCTGGGCATCGCGGGCCGCCAGGGCTCCCACAGCGTGCCGTGGTCGGTCCGGGTGCTGCCGCCGTTCCTCAGCCGCAAGCACCTGCCCGCCAAGCTGTCCAGGCTCAGGGAGCTTGAGGGCAGGCACCCCTCGATGATCAGGGGGCAGGGCACCGAGTTCGACTCGCTGCGCGAGTACGTGGTCGGTGACGACGTCCGTTCGATCGACTGGCGGGCGACCGCCCGCCGCCACGACGTGGTGGTCCGCACCTGGCGTCCCGAACGCGACCGCCGGGTGCTGATCGTCCTGGACACCGGGCGCACCTCGGCGGGACGGGTCGGCACCGCCCCGATCCCGCTCGCGGGTGAGCTTCCCCGCAACCGGGACATCCCTGGTGGAACCGGGGTGGCGCCCGGCTGGCCCCGCCTCGACTGGTCGATGGACGCGGCCCTGCTGCTGGCCGCGCTGGCCTCACGGGCGGGCGACCGGGTCGACTTCATGGCCCACGACCGCGCGGTGCGGGCCTGGGTCTCCGGCGCGGGCCGTGGCGACCTGCTGTCCACCCTGGTCAACACCATGGCCCCGATCGAGGCCGAATTGATCGAGGCCGACTCGGCGGACATGGTCTCGGCCGTGCTGTCCAGGGCGAAGCGGCGCTGCCTGGTCGTGGTACTCACCGACCTGAACCCGGCCTCGCTTGAGGAGGGGCTGCTGCCCGTGCTCCCCCAGCTCTCCTCCCGGCACCTGGTACTGCTGGCCGCCGTCTCCGACCCTCAGGTCGCGGCGATGGAGGCCGGGCGCGGCACCGCCGAACTGGTCTACAACGCCGCGGCGGCCGAACGGCACAGCGCCGAGCGGCGCAGGATCACCGCCCGGCTCAGACGACACGGCGTCGAGGTGGTCGACGCCGCCCCCGAGCAGATCGCCCCCGCCCTCGCCGACGCCTACCTCGCCCTGAAGGCCGCGGGCCGCCTGTGACCCGGCCCCCGGGCTCCTATCCGGCGCTCGGGGCCAGGTCGGGCGCCCGCTCCAGGTCTCCGGTCTCCCCCGCGGCCACGGCACGGCGGCCGAAGAAGATCACGTAGGCCAGGAAGGCCGCCTCCGCGACGACCCCGATGCCGACGCGCGCCCAGGTCGGCAGGCCCGAGGGGGTGACCAGGCCCTCGATGAGCCCGGAGACCAGCAGGACGACGACCAGCCCGAGCGCCACGCTCACCACGGCTCTGCCCTGCTCGGCGAGGACCTCGCCCCGCCCGCGCGGCCCCGGGTTGACGACCGTCCAGCCCAGGCGCATGCCGACGGCGGCGGCCAGGAAGACGGCGGTCAGTTCGAGCAGGCCGTGCGGCGTGATGAGCCCGAAGAAGACGTCCAGCCTGTCGTGGGAGGCCATCAGACCTGCGGAGACGGCCACGTTGGCCGCGTTCTGCCACAGGATGTACGGGATCGGCAGGCCGAGCAGGATGGCCATCACGATGACCTGCATCGAGACCCAGGCGTTGTTGACCCAGACCTGGCCCGCGAACGAGGCCCCGGGGTGCTCCGAGTAGTAGTCGGCGAAGTCGTGCTCGACGAGCTGACGGATCTCCTCCGGCGTGCCGACCGCGGCCTGGACCGCGGGGTCGCGCGCGACCCAGACGGCCATGACCACCGAGACCAGCAGGAACGCCCCGGTCGTCGCGATCCACCACCAGCGGGCGCGGTAGGCGACCACGGGGAAGGAGACCGTGAAGAAGCGGACGAACTCCCGCCAGGCGGGGGTGTGCGCGCCGGTCACCGCGGAACGGGCCCTGGCCACCAGCGCGGAGAGCCGCCCGACCAGGAACGGGTCCGCCCGGCCTGAGCGCACGATGGACAGGTGCGTCGCGACCCTCTGGTAGAGCTCGACGAGTTCGTCGATCTCGGCGCCGTTCAGCGACCTGCGGCGCCGTACCAGCTCCTCAAGGCGGTCCCAGACGGGGCGGTGCGCGTTGACGAAGGCGTCGATGTCCACCAGGAAAGCCTAATGCCGCGCCCGGGGGCCCTTCTTGACCTCAAGGGGGATTGAGGTCCTAGGTTCGGAGACCTGTGGAGTGGTCGAGCCGGACGGGGACGGGACATGAACCAGGCGGGGCGTGGCTGGGACGGCGAGACGCTGGACCTGGCGGCCTATCTGGCGCGGATCTCCTTCGAGGGGGACCTCGCGCCGACCGCGCGGACGCTGCGCGCCCTGCAGCGGGCGCACGCGGCCGCGATCCCCTTCGAGAACCTGGAGGTCGTGCTGGGCCGCCCGGTCCTCCTCGACCTCGAAGCCCTTCAGGACAAGATGGTGCGCGGGGCACGCGGCGGCTACTGCTACGAGCACACCCGGTTGTTCGCCGCGGCGCTCGAACGGCTGGGGTTCGGCGTGACCGGGCTCGCCGCACGGGTGCGGATGGGCTCCGACAGGCTGCGGGCCGCGACGCACGCGCTCCTGCTGGTCGAGGTGCCCGGGTCCCCGGAAAGCGGGTGGATCTGCGACGTCGGCTTCGGCGAGGGGCCGACCGAGCCGATCGAGCTGGTCGAGGGCGCCGAGTCGGAGCAGGGCGGCCGGCGCTTCCGGCTGGAACGGTCTGGGCGGGAGTGGGTGCTGAACTCCCTGCGCAGCCCCGCCGACGGCTGGCTCGACCTGCACTCCTTCACTCTCGACCCGCGCTACCCGGTCGACTATGTCGTGATAAATCACTACATCTCAACTCATCCGAACTCGCCGTTCGTCAACCGTCTCGTGGTCAGGCGACCCGGCCCCGGGGTCCTGTACGGCCTGTTGGGGACCACGCTGACCGCCCACCACCCCGACGGCTCCGCCGAGGAGCGGCATCTCGAACCCGGCGAGGTGCCGAAGGTCCTTGAGGAGACCTTCGGCGTCCGGCTCGGCCCCGCCGACGCCGCCGCCCTCACCGCCCGTCTCTCCTGACCCGTCCCGGCCCGTTCCCACGAACCGTACCGGTGATCGACACCGGTTACGGTGTCCTCCTAGACACATGAACCCACGGGGAGCGGCCTCATGTACTTCCAGCACGCGGACGACATCTGGGCGGAGCACCCCGGCCTCGCCGCCGGAGTGGTCCTGGCCACCGGGATCACCCCGGAGGCGTCCGTCGAGGAGCGGATCACGGAGTTCGCCGCCGTCGCCGGGCGACGGCTCGCGGCGGGCTCCGAGGCCGAGTTCCCCGAGATCCAGGCCTGGCGGCGGACCTTCTCCAAGATGGGCCTCAAGCCGACCCAGTACCGCTGCGCCTCCGAGGCGCTGCTGCGGCGCTTCAAGAAGGAGGGGGACCTTCCCCGGATCCACCCGCTGATCGACCTGTGCAACGCGGTCTCGATCGCGTTCGCGATCCCGATCGCCGTGTTCGACCTGGCCAACGTCTCCGGGGGCCTTGAGGTCAGGCACGCGACCGGCGAGGAGACCTACCTGACCTTCTCCGGGGAGACCGAGAACCCGGAGCCGCGCGAGGTGGTCTTCGCCGACGCCGAGGGCCGGGCGCACGCCCGCCGGTGGACGAACCGGCAGAGCGGGCTGTCCGCCGTACGGCCGGGCACCGCCTCGGTCCTGATCGTCGCCGAGGCGCTGCACGACTCGGCGGCCGGGGACGTCGAGGAGCTCACGGCCACGGTCGCCGGGCAGCTCGGCGAGGTCTGGCCGGTCGCGCCCAAGGCCGTGACACTCAGCCGGTCGGCTCCGCGTCTGGAGTTCTGAGCGGCTCCCCGCCCGCTCCCGGGCCGGGCAGTACGTCCACGTCGGTGGCGCGCATCGGCTGCCCGCACGAGGAGCAGCACAGCTCGACGTGGCCGATCTCGCCGCAGGCGTGGTGGCGGTAGAGCACCGGCGGCCCCGCCTCGCCCGAGGTCCAGCGGTCACCCCAGCGCACCATCACCAGCAGCAGGTCGCACAGCTCCCTGCCCTTGGCGGTGAGCAGATACTCGTCGCGGGGTGGCCGCTCCGAGTACGCCCGTCGTTCGAGCACGCCGTTCTCGGTCAGCCATCTGAGCCGTTCGGCGAGCACCTTGCGGGAGATGCCCAGGTCCTGCTGGATCTGCTCGAAGCGGTTCATTCCAACGTAGACGTCCCGCAGGATCAACGGTGACCACGGCTCGCCCACGACGTCCAGCGTGCGGGCGATGGAACAGGCCATGTCACCGAACCGAGTGCGTTGCATCGGCCCAGTCTAGGCGAGTGGGTTCCCTCAGGGAATGGTCTCTGCTACGGTCGCCCTATGAGTTCCCTCAGGGAACTGACGAGGAGAGGACTGATCCGCGATGTCGAAGAACCCGGTGGCCGAGCTCCTGTTCAGCGAGGCCGACGCCACCCCCATCAGCACCGACCCGGCGACGGTGAAGTCCTGGGACCTGGCACGGACGTGCGTCGAGTCGGCGCACCGGGCGTGGCTGTCGACCGGACGGCCGGACGGCGGCCCGCACGCCGTGCCGCTGATGCCGGTCTGGGTCGACGGCGCGCCCTGCTTCACCAGCCGCCCCCACTCCCGCAAGAGCAGGAACCTCGCCGGCGACCCCCGCTGCGTCCTCACCGCCGCCGACGAGACACTCGACCTCGTCATCGAGGGCGAGGCCGTACGGATCACGGACGAGGACGGCATCAGGCGGGTCCTCGACGCCTTCGGGGCCAAGTACGGCTGGGGGCTGTCGGTGCGCGACGGTTCCGCCTTCGCCGACGACCTGCCCGGCTCCCCCGAGTACGGTGTCTACCGGATCATTCCGACCCGCGCCTTCGGCTACGGCGCCGACGGCTCGACGGCGACACGCTGGCGGTTCGAGGGAGAGTGACCAACTGCGTAGGGGAGTGGGATGGTCCGTCATAGGTAGGGTGCTGATGTGACCGATGTCGTAACCGGCGAGGCCGTCGTCGTCGAAGTCAGGATCGCCCAGCTACCGAGCCGGGCCCTGGCACTGCTGATCGACATGACGGTCCAGTTCGTGACGCTGTTCGGCGTTTCCCAGCTGATCGGCGTCCTGGCCTGGAACGCCGACGAGGCACTGGTCGTGATGCTCTACATCGCCTTCACCGTGTCCGTGCTCGTCGGCTACCCCGTGGTCTTCGAGACCCTCAGCAGGGGCCGCAGCCTGGGCAAACTCGCCCTCGGGCTCAGGGTCGTCAGCGACGACGGCGGCCCGGAGCGGTTCCGGCAGGCGCTGTTCCGCGGCCTGTCCGGAATGGTGGAGTTCTGGATGCTCGGCGGCGCCCCGGCGCTGATCGGCTCGCTGATCTCCGAGAAGGGCAAACGGCTCGGTGACGTCTTCGCGGGCACCGTCGTGATCGCCGAGCGCTCCCCCAGGCAGTACGGCCCGCCCCTGGAGATGCCCCCGCCGCTGGCCGCCTGGGCCGCGACGCTCGAACTGTCCCGGCTGCCCGAGGGGGTCGCCGCGACCGCCAGGCAGTACCTCATGCGCTGGCACGACCTCTCGCCCGCCGTGCAGCACGAGATGGGGGTGCGCATCGCCACCGAGATGTCGGCCTTCGTCTCACCGCCCCCGCCGTCCGGGGTGCCGCCGTTCGCCTACCTGACCGCCGTACTGGCCGAGCGCCGCAGGCGTGACCAGGTGCGGCTGGCGCAGCGGATCGGCGCTCCCCCGCCCGACCCCCGGTTCCAGGCCCCGTCCCAGGCTCCGTACCAGCCGTATCCGCAGCCGCCCGCGCCGTACGGCCTGCCCTTCGCTCCCCCCACGCCGGCCCCCCAGGCCCCTCAGCCCCCTCGGCCCCCGCAGGTCCCACAGGCGCCTCCCACGACCACCCCCGGCGGCTTCGTCCCGCCCGCCTGAACACCGACGTGCCCCGGCCATGGCGGACCGGGGCACCGGAGAAGGGGAACGGTCACTCCGCCCCGACGCCGAACCAGCCCCTGTAGGAGGTCTGGGTCTGCACGTTCAACCGGTCGAAGCGGACCCACCTCGCCGGGTCGGTGCGCCTGTCGCTGATGTTGAGGACGTCGAGCCCGAAGTTGAAGTCACTGCCGTAGACGTAGCCGTTGTAGTAGTAGGCCGACCAGATGCCGCCGGAGCCACCGCTGGGGTCGGGACCGCGCTCGAAGAAGCCGATCTCCTTCGGGTGGGCCGAGTCGGTGAAGTCGATGACGGAGACGCCGCCCTGGTACCACGCCTGGACCAGGATGTCGCGGCCCCTGACCGGGATCGGTGAGCCGTTGTGCGCGACGCAGTTCTCGGTCTCCCCCTGGTAGCGGGAGATCTTGAAGTAGCTCTTGAAGACCAGCCTGCCGCGCCTGATGTCGAAGATGGCGTCGGCTCCCCGGTTGGGTCCCGTCTCCTCGTTGCAGGTGGCCGCGCCGCCGCCGCCGAGTTCGTCGGTGAAGATGACCTTGGTGCCCTCGTTGTTGAACGTCGCCGAGTGCCAGAAGGCGAAGTTCGGGTCGGTCACCCGGGCCGTGACGACCGGGTTCTCCCGGTCGGAGATGTCCAGCAGCACGCCGTCACCCATGCAGGCCCCGGCCGCGATGTCCTTCTCCGCGTAGACGGTGATGTCGTGGCAGCCGGTGGTCGGCAGCAGCAGACCGGGCTGGGTCTCGTTGCCGCCGTCGGGGAAGACGACCGGCGTGGTGACGACCGCGGCGTCCACCGGCCTGTGCAGCGGCACCTTGATGACCGAGATCTTGTCATGCGGCGGCTGGCAGTCGGGGAAGGCCGCGTTGGGGCTGTAGGAGGAGACGTACAGGTAGACGTTCCTCCAGCGGTCCCTGCCCTTGCCCGGCACCTGGGTCAGGGTGTGGGAGCCGCAGTTCGTCTCGACCGACTTGATGTACTTCGGATGTGCCTTGTCGCTGATGTCGAAGATCCGGACGCCCTCCCACGACTCCTTGACCGACGCGCTCTGCGCGGTGCTGCTGCAGGAGTCGTTGTTGCGGGAGGAGTCGACCGCGGTGAACAGCAGGTTGTCGTGGACGGTGACGTCCATCTGGGAACCGGGGCATACGACGCTGCTGACCACCTTGACGTGTTTCGGGTCGCGAATGTCGTAGATAGCGAAACCGCCGTAATTTCCGACGAACGCATAGTCACCCTGGAATGCGATGTCGGTGTTGATGGTCTTCTCCAGCCCGGCGGGCTTGGGAACATTCGTCACATGCGCCACATTCGCACTGGTGACCACCTGGCCGGGGGCCGGGAGATCGGAGGCCTGGGCCGGTACGGTGGCCAGGACCAGCGCCGCCGCGGCCGCGGCCGCGATCAGGAATCGGCCACCAAGGCCCTTCCTGAGAGGGGATAACACCGGTGATCCTCCTTGCCGCTTATGCCATAAAGCACAGATAAATAACTGAATTGTTTATCCGAACGGCAGACACCACAAGACCTGACCACGTCAGTAAATTTTCCCGTTCTGCGGCCTTTACTCCTTTCTCTCCCCGGGTTATCGTCCTTGCCCGGGGGAGTCGGGAGATCACGAAGGAGGCCGGGTGCGCGTCAGACTGGTGCTCGCCGTTCTCACGGCCCTGTCGGCCCTGTCGGCCACCGCCTGCTCGACCGGCGGGCGACCGGCGGCGCTGTCCGCCCCGCTGTCGGCCGCGCCGCCGACCGCGCCCGTCATCGCGCCCGGCAGGCCGGGCGAGGCCGCCAGGACGCTCGGGGCGGACGAGGCGGCGACGGCGGTGCCCACCCCGACGGCGAACGCGGCCGACGTGCGGTACGCGCAGGACATGATCGTCCACCACCGGCAGGCCCTGGAGATGGCGACCCTGGCCCTCACCCACGCGGGCGACCCGACGGTCCGCGCCCTGGCCTCCCGGATCAGGGACTCACAGGGGCCGGAGATCCAGGTCATGTCCCGGTGGCTGACCGAGCAGGGCATGCGGCTGCCGGACCACCACACGAACCACGGCGTCATGCCCGGTATGGCCACCCCCGAGCAGCTCGGCACCCTGGCCGCCGCCTCGGGCCCGGAGTTCGACCGCCTCTTCCTGCGGCTGATGACGGCCCACCACCGGGGCGCGATCACGATGTCGGCGGAGGTCCTGACCAACGGCTCGCACCTGAGGATCGAGGAGATGGCCAACGAGATCGCCACGGTCCAGGCCGGGGAGATCCGCAGGATGGCCCGCCTCCTGGCCTCCCCCTGAGGTCAGGAGCCCAGGCGCCAGGAGCGCAGGTACTCCTCCTGCTGCGTGGTCAGGTGGTCGACCTCGATGCCCGCGGCGGCGAGCTTGAGCCTGGCCACCTCCACGTCGACCTCCTCGGGAACGTCGTAGACGCCGGGTTCGAGCCGGGCCCGCTCACGGGCCAGCCAGGCCACGGCGAGGGCCTGGGCGGAGAAGGACATGTCCATGACGGCGGCCGGGTGCCCCTCGGCGGCCGTGAGGTTCACCAGACGACCCTCGGCCAGCAGCAACAGCCTGCGCCCGTCGGCCAGGACGTACTCGTCGGTGTTCGGCCGCACCCCGGGCCGCACCTCGCGGGCCAGTTCCTCAAGGGCCCTGACGTCGATCTCGACGTCGAAGTGGCCGGCGTTGGCCAGGATCGCCCCGTCCTTCATCGCCGCCAGGTGCTCACCCCTGATGACGTCGCGGTTGCCGGTCACGGTGACGAACACGTCGCCGACCACCGCCGCGGCGGCCATGGTCCGCACGTCGTAACCCTGCAGCGAGGCGTCGAGCGCCTTGACCGGGTCGATCTCGGTGACGACGACCCGGGCGCCCAGGCCCCTGGCCCGCTCGGCCACCCCCCGGCCACAGAAGCCGAACCCGGCGACGACCACGACCTTGCCCGCCAGCAGCGTGTTGGTCGCGCGCATGATGCCGTCCAGGGTCGACTGGCCGGTGCCGTACCGGTTGTCGAACATCCGTTTGGTCCGGGTGTCGTTGACCGCGACGACGGGGAAGCGCAACGCCCGCTCCGCCGCCATCTGCCGGAGCCTGATGACCCCGGTCGTGGTCTCCTCGCAGCCGCCGGAGACCGTTTCGAGGAGTTCGGTCCGCTCGGTGTGCAGGATGTTGACCAGGTCACAGCCGTCGTCGAGAACCAGGTCGGGGACGATGTCCAGGGCCTGGTGGATGTGCCGGTAGTAGGTCTGCCGGTCGACCCCCGCCAGCGCGTGCACGCGCACGCCGTACGCGCCGAGGGCCTGGGCCACGTCGTCCTGGGTGGACAGCGGGTTGGAGGCGGCCAGCGCGATCTCGGCCCCGCCCGCCCGAAGGGCACCCATGAGGACGGCGGTCTCCGCCGTCACGTGCAGGCAGGCGGCGATCCGCAGCCCGTCGAACGGCTCGTCGGCCGCGAACCGTTCCCCGATCGCGGTGAGCACCGGCATCGCCCGCGCCGCCCACCCGATCCGCCGCTCCCCGGCGGCCGTCAGCGCGCTGTCCACGGTCCTCCCCAGATGGCCCGAAGGCCCCCGCGTGCCACGCGGGGGCCGGGTCTGACGGTTCGATCAGTAACGGTAGTGGTCGGCCTTGTAGGGGCCCTCGACGTCCACGCCGATGTACTCCGCCTGCTCCTTGGTGAGCTTGGTGAGCTTCACGCCGAGGGCGTCGAGGTGGAGGCGGGCGACCTTCTCGTCCAGGTGCTTGGGCAGCACGTAGACGCCGACCGGGTACTGCTCGGTCTTGGTGAACAGCTCGATCTGGGCGATCACCTGGTTGGTGAACGAGTTGGACATGACGAACGAGGGGTGGCCGGTGGCGCAGCCCAGGTTCATCAGACGGCCCTCGGCGAGCACGATGATCTGACGGCCGTCGGGGAAGGCCCAGGTGTGGACCTGCGGCTTGACCTCGGTCTTGACGATGCCCGGGATCTTGGCCAGGCCGGCCATGTCGATCTCGTTGTCGAAGTGCCCGATGTTGGACACGATCGCGTTGTGCTTCATCCGCGACATGTGGTCGGCGGTGATGATGTCGAAGTTGCCGGTCGTGGTGACGAAGATGTCGGCGATGCCGACGACGTCGTCGAGCGTGGTGACCTGGAAGCCGTCCATGGCCGCCTGGAGCGCGCAGATCGGGTCGATCTCGGTGACGATGACCCGGGCGCCCTGGCCCCTGAGGGCGTCGGCGCAGCCCTTGCCGACGTCGCCGTAACCGGCCACGACCGCGACCTTGCCGCCGATCAGCACGTCGGTGGCGCGGTTGAGGCCGTCGATGACCGAGTGGCGGCAGCCGTACTTGTTGTCGAACTTCGACTTGGTCACCGAGTCGTTGACGTTGATCGCCGGGAAGAGCAGCGAGCCCGCCTTGAACATCTCGTACAGGCGGTGGACACCGGTGGTGGTCTCCTCGGTGACGCCCTTGATGCGCGAGGCGATCTCGGTCCAGCGCTTGTCCGGCCCGACCGTACGGCGCAGCAGCTCCAGGATGACCTGCCACTCCTCGGAGTCGCCCTCGGAGGCGCCGGGGACGGCACCGGCCTTCTCGTACTCGACACCCTTGTGGACGAGCAGCGTCGCGTCGCCACCGTCGTCGAGGATCATGTTGGGGCCGTCACCGCCGGGCCAGACGAGCGCCTGCTCGGTGCACCACCAGTACTCCTCCAGGGTCTCGCCCTTCCAGGCGAAGACCGGAACGCCCTTGGGGTCCTCGACGGTGCCCTCGGGGCCGACGACCACGGCGGCGGCGGCGTGGTCCTGGGTGGAGAAGATGTTGCAGCTCACCCAGCGAACCTCGGCGCCGAGCGCGACCAGCGTCTCGATCAGCACGGCGGTCTGGATGGTCATGTGCAGCGAGCCCATGATCTTCGCGCCGGCCAGCGGCTGGGAGTCCGCGTACTCCTTGCGGACGGCCATCAGACCCGGCATCTCGTGCTCGGCGAGCTGGATCTCCCGACGCCCGAAAGCGGCCAGGGAAAGGTCGGCGACCTTGAAGTCCATGAATTAACCCCTCTGGTTGATGGTCTGGCGCCGCATGCCCCCGCCGGGCTCGCCGCGTGCGCGGCCCCGCTTCGCTTCCGGGCACGGCTCTCACTCCACCGGAAAGCAGACGAAGTGAGTGTAGGCGCCCGATACGGCTCCGCGCACCTTGTGAGGCGGTAACCTTACACAAGAATGTGAGGTTTCCAGGAAAGGCGCGATATGCGGATCACCGAGGCCGCGAAACGGCTGGGAATGTCCCCCAGAATGCTCCGCTACCGCGAGGCCCTGGGACTGCTCCCGCCCGTCAGGACCCAGGGGGCGCACCGCCGCTTCGGCCAGGAGGAACTGGCCGCCGTGGCACAGGGCGTCGAGCTGGAGAAGCGCTTCGACGTCTCCCCCGCCGAGCTGGCGTTCGCGCTGCGGGTGCTGAGCGAGCCCGCCGTCGCGCAGGCCGTACGGGATCTCGGGCTGCGGATCGGCCGCCTCCAGGCCCCGCGCAGGGCGCTGGACTTCGAGAAGGAGAAAGCCCTGCGCCTGCTCCAGGGGCGCTCCTGACCGCCGGAGGGGAACGTCGCTCCCAGGAGTGACGACGCCGGACGGCCTCCGTCGCGACAATTCTCCCCATGAACGTCGCAACCGTATTAACCGAGGCCGAACGGAGGGTCGACGCCCTGAACCTCCGGCGGGTCATCGCCTCCCCCCTCACCGACGTCGCCGTCGGCGTCCTGCTCATGTTCCTCGCCCTGGCCCAGCTCGGCGGCCGGTCCTCCCTGACCATGCTGGCCGCCGTGCTCGCCACGCTGCCGCACGTCGTACGGCGCAGGCACCCCTGGGCGGTCGTCACGCTGGTCTCCTTCGGCGCGCTCTGCCTGCTCTACACCGGCGTACTGCCCGACTACCCCCCGTTCGGCGTGGTGCTGTCCGGCGCGCTCACCCTCTACACGATCGCGCGGATCGTCGGCCCGCTCGTCGTCGGGCTGGTCATCGGCGCCCTGACGATCCTGCTCCTGGCGGCCGTGTTCCTGCGGAACGGGAGGGAGGTGCTGTCCATCACCACGATCGACAGACAGGCGCTCTCCCCGCTCGTCGTCCTGTTCCTCGGAACCGTCCTGCTGATCTTCCTCGCCCATGTACGGCGCAGCGCCAGCACGATCACGGAGATGCGCGCGGGCAACCTGGAGACGCTCAGGGAGCAGGCCGCGATGGCCGAGCGGGCCAGGATCGCCAGGGAGATGCACGACATCGTGGCCCACTCCGTCTCGAAGATCGCCGTGCAGGCCGAGACCGCCCCCTACACGCTCGACGGCCTCGACGAGCGGACCCTCCAGGAGTTCGCCGAGATCGCGACCTCCGCCCGGACCACCCTCACCGAGATGCGCCGCCTGCTCGGCGTGCTGCGCGCCGACGTCGTCACCGCCCCGGAGACCGCGCCACAACCGGGGCTGGCGCGGCTTCCCGAACTGGTCGGACGACACGAGGGCGAGGTCGACCTCGACGTGATCGGGGAGGAGGTCCCCCTGCCGCAGGCCGTGGACGTCTCCGCCTACCGGATCATCCAGGAGGCGCTGACCAACGTCCGCGTCCACGCGCCCGGCGCCCGGGTCTCGATCGAGCTGGCCTACCGCCCTGCCCTGCTGGCGCTGCGGATCACCGACAACGGCCCCGGCCCCTCCGGCGACACCGAGAACGGGCACGGCCTGGTCGGCATGCGCGAACGCGCCCTCGCCCTCGGCGGCTGGTTCAAGGCGGGCCCCGGCCCCTCCGGTGGCTTCCTCATCCAGGTGGGTCTCCCCCTCGAATGACCACCCCCGAACCTCCCGCCCCTGACGCCGAGGCTGTCACCGGCCCTCCGGCCGAAGCCCTCCCCGGTCCTCAAGCCGAGGCTCTCCCCGGGACGGCCTCCGGGGCTCCTCCCGGGACGGCCGTGGACGGCCGGATCCGGGTGCTGATCGCCGACGACCAGCCGGTCGTGCTGCGGGGCTTCGCCGCGGTGCTCAGGGCCCAGCCCGACATCACCGTCGTGGGAACCGCCCCCGACGGCGCCCAGGCCGTACGGCTGGCACGGCGGACCCGTCCCGACGTCGCGCTGCTGGACATCCGGATGCCGGAGATGAACGGCATCGAGGCGGCCCGCCGAATCCTGGAGACCGAGGCGACCAGGATCATCATGATCACCACGTTCGACCTCGACGACTACGTGTACGACGCGCTCACCGCGGGGGCGAGCGGGTTCCTGCTCAAGGACGTCAGGGCCGGAGATCTGGCGGAGGCCGTGCGGACGGTGGCCCGTGGGGACGCGCTGCTGGCCCCCAGGATCACCAGGCGACTGATCGCCGAGTTCTCCCGGCAGCGAAGGCCCGCCGCGGACGGCGGGCCGCTGACCCCGCGTGAGGTCGAGGTGCTGCGGCTGATCGCCCAGGGGCTGTCGAACGCCGAGATCGCCTCCCGCCTCGTGGTCACCGAACACACCGTCAAGACCCACGTGGCCAGGCTGCTGGCCAAGCTGAACCTGCGCGACCGCACGCAGGCCGTCATCCACGCCTACGAGACGGGACTGGTGGTCCCCGGCGCGTGAACCTCCCCGGTCACACCCGGCCGTTGGCCGCGTGCGGCCCGGGGGTGATCCCGCCCGTCTTGGCCCGGTCGAGGTCGGGCTCCAGGTAGATGACGCGGGCGATCGGCACGGCGGAGCGGATGCGCTGCTCCGCCTCGTCGATGCCCCTGGCCACCTCGGCGGCCGTGTCGTCGTGGTCGACCGCGATCTTCGCGGCGACCAGAAGCTCCTCGGGGCCGAGGTGGAGGGTGCGCATGTGAATGACCCTGACCACCTCGGGGGCGCTCTCCAGGGCGGCGATGATCTGACCCTCGACCTCGGGGCCGGCGCTCTCGCCGATCAGCAGCGACTTGGTCTCGATGGCCAGCACGATCGCGATGACGGCCAGCAGCACGCCGATCGCCATCGTGCCGACGCCGTCCCAGACGCCGTCGCCGGTGATGACGGCGAGCGTCACACCGACCAGCGCCAGGACGAGGCCGACCAGGGCGCCCAGGTCCTCCAGGACGATGACCGGCAGCTCGGGCGACTTGGACCTGCGGATGAACTGGACCCACGTCTGCTTGCCGCGCAGCGAGTTGGACTCCTTGATCGCGGTGCGGAAGGAGAAGCCCTCCGCGATGATCGCGAAGATCAGCACCGCGAAGGCCACGATCGGCGTCTCCACCGGGTGCGGGTCACTGATCTTGTGCCAGCCCTCGTAGAGGGAGAAGAGCGCACCGATCGTGAACAGCACCACCGCGACCACGAAGGCGTAGAAGTAGCGTTCCCTGCCGTAGCCGAAGGGGTGCTCCGGGGTGCGCTTGCGCTCGGCCCGCTTCCCGCCGACCAGCAGCAACACCTGGTTCCCCGAGTCGGCGAGGGAGTGAATCGACTCGGCGAGCATGGACGACGAAGTCGTGACCAGGAAGGCGACGAACTTGGCCGCCGCGATCGCAAGGTTCGCGCTCAACGCCGCGATGATCGCCTTTGTACCGCCGCCCGCACTCACGACAGCCTCCGCTTACATAGTCCGAAAAAGACGAGAGGATACTATTGGGAAATTCTCGCCTTTAGTTCCGTGATGGCCGACACGGGGGTCGGATCGATCCCGTACCCCAGGGCGAGATAGGTACTCGCGTAGTCGCCCAGTCCGATCAGCGTCGCGAGCCGCTCAAGCGGATGAGCGCCCTCCGCGACGAGCTGGGTGGCCGGAACGCCCCTGTCCTCGGCCATCCGCACCGAGACCTCACGCCGCCGCGCCTCCTGCGGATGCTCCTCCGTGTCACGCAGCATGAACAGCCGCAGCGACCGGCCCGCGTCGTCGGCGAAGATGTCCCGCTGCGCCAACGGACCGTCGAAGGCCACCACCTGGTTGTGGTTGGCCTCCGGGATCTGTCCCCAGACGGCCGGGTACTTGCCGTTCTCGTTGAGCTGGCTGGCCCACCGGTAGGCGGCCACGGCCGAGAGCCGGGAGGAACCCCAGATCATCGGCACCGTCTCCGCCAGCTCCATCGCCAGCGTCTTGCCCGGGTTGATGAAGGACTCACTCACCGGACGGCAGCGGTGGGCGATCTCCTCAAGACGCTTGGCGACCTCCTCGATCACCCCGTCGTCCATCTGGAGCACGCCGAGTTCGGCGGCGACCACGAGCAACGGCACCGACAGCGCCCAGACCGCCGCCCGGGGCTGCCCGCCGGTGGTCACCGGCACGAACGGCGCGCCCGACTGCCTGGCGACCGCGTGCAGCGGAGAGTTCGCCGCGGCCAGCACCAGCAGGCGGCACCCTCTGCGGACGGCCTCCGTGGCCACCGCGAGTGTCTCCTCGGTCTTGCCCGAACACGACACGGCGACCACCAGGTCCGTCGCGCCGACCCAGCCGGGCAACTGGTAGGAACGCACCGTCACGATCGGCAACGGAGCCCCGTTGCCGCACACCGCGTCGAGGATGTCACCGGCGATGCCGGAACCGCCCATGCCCGCGACCACGATCGCCCTCGGCCTGCCCTCCCCGATCACCCGGGTGAGGTCGGCCTCACGGACACCCCGATGTGAGATGCGCACCTGCGCCGCCGAGGCGGCGACGGCGCGCAACATGCCTGAGGGGTCAGCCTCGGTCAGCCACCCCTGGTCGTCGAGCCGATCCGACTCCCAGCTCACGACTTCCGAGCCTCGTCGACCAGCAGGACCGGAATGTCATCACGAACCGGATAGACCAGCCCGCACGAGGCCGAAGTGCACGACAGCTCGTCCACCTCCGGCTCCGCACGCAACGGAGACTTGCAGTTGGGGCAGGCCAGGATCTCCAGCAACCACTCGTCGATCTTCACGTGCTCAGCTCCTCACGACGGCGAGGACCTCGTCCCTGATCGCCGCCATCTGAATCTCGTCGGCCGCCTCGGCGTTCAGCCTGAGCAGCGGCTCGGTGTTGGACGGACGAAGATTGAACCACCATCCGGGGCCGGAGACGGTCAGACCGTCCAGGTCGTCGAAGGTGACGCCGTCCCTGCCCTCGAAGACCTGCCTGACCCGCGCCGTCGCGGCCCGCTGGTCGGCGACCGTACTGTTGATCTCCCCGGAGGCGGCGTAGCGGGCGTAACCCGCGAGGATCTCCGACAGCGGCCTGTCCTGCTCACCCAGCGCGGCCAGCACGTGCAGCGCGGCCAGCATGCCGGTGTCGGCGAACCAGAAGTCCTTGAAGTAGTAGTGCGCGGAGTGCTCACCGCCGAAGACCGCGCCGCTCCTGGCCATCTCGGCCTTGATGAAGGAGTGCCCGACCCGGGTCCTGACCGGGACCCCGCCGTGCTCGGCGACGATCTCGGGAACGCCCCGCGAGGTGATCAGGTTGTGGATGATCGTGGCGCCGGGCTGCTTGGCCAGCTCACGGGCGGCGACCAGCGCGGTGATCGTGGAGGGCGAGACCGACTCGCCGCGCTCGTCCACGACCCAGCAGCGGTCGGCGTCGCCGTCGAAGGCGAGGCCGATGTCCGCGCCCACGTCGAGCACGGCCTTCTGCAGGTCACGCAGGTTCTCCGGCTCGATCGGATTGGCCTCGTGGTTGGGGAAGTCGCCGTCGAGCTCGAAGTAGAGCGCGGTCAGCTCGACGGGAAGCCCCTCGAAGACCACCGGCACCGTGTGCCCCGCCATCCCGTTGCCCGCGTCGACCACGACCTTCAACGGCCGGACACCGGACAGGTCGACCAGCGTGCGCAGGTGGTCCGCGTAGCCCTGCAGCAGATCACGCCGGGAGACCGTACCGCCGCCCTCGCCGCCCTCGCCGCCCGCGGCGAGCAGTTCGGCCGCCCGGTCGCGGATCTCGGTGAGCCCGGTCTCCCCACCGATCGGCACCGCGCCCGCACGGCACATCTTCATGCCGTTGTAACGGGCCGGATTGTGGCTGGCGGTGAACATCACCCCGGCCATGCCCAGACTGCCGCTGGCGTAATAGAGCATGTCGGTCGAGCCGAGACCGGTGTCCACCACGTCGGCCCCACGTGAGACGGCCCCGCCGGCGAAGGCCGCGGCCAGCGGAGCCGATGAGGCACGCATGTCGTGCGTGACCACGACGGACCCGGCACCGGTGACCTCAACGAAGGCCGCGCCGACCGCCCACGCGGTCTCCTCGTCTAACTCGTCCGGCACGACGCCGCGCACGTCGTACGCCTTGAAGATCCTGGCGAGGTCGCCCACTCCAGCTCCGCCCCTTTGACTCGTCTCTGCCGCCCCCAAGCCTAGGGGGTCGGTGTCCCTTTGCGCCGCCTGCTGTGCCCCCTTGCTCCGCCTGGCGGCGTCGCGGGCTTGGGCGCTTCGAGCCAACGCTTTCCCTCGTCGCTGTGCCCCCTTGCTCCGCCTGACGGCGTCGCGGGCTTGGGCGCCCTGGGTCGGTGCTTTCCCTCGTCGCTCATCCGCTGCGCTCCTTCGCTCCTCAGTCCAAGCACCGACGCGCCCAAGCCGGACACTCCTCACACACGGGACCGGTAAAGCAAAGATCAAACTCCTCACACTTGGCGCCGGTAAGGCACATGCGAAACTCTTCACTCGCCGCGCCGAAGAAGGCCGTTCTGAGTGGACTCTCCACTGCGGGCACCGTTGTCGGGGGCGCAAGGTGGGGCGTCTCCGTGATGAGGTTCTTCTGAGCTGTGTCCCGGGTTCCGGAACCCTCGCCGCTCCGGGGGGTGGGGACGTACGGCTCAGCGGTCGCGCTGGGGCTGCGCGGGGTGGGGCTGTGGCTGGGCTGAGCGCAACACTCTCAGGTGTCCACGACGCCCGACCTCGACTCCCTGGCCCACGGGCTCGGTGCCCTTCGTCGCGGGCCTGGCCGCCTCCCGGACGGCGTTGGCGAGCGCTTCGAGGTCGTCGGTGCTCGGCGGCGCTCCGTCGCTCGGCAGCCGGACGACCTCCCAGCCCCGTGGGGCGGTGAGCCGCTCCGCATGCTCGGCGCACAGGTCGTAACAGTGCGGCTCGGCGTACGTCGCCAAGGGCCCGAGAACGGCGGTCGAGTCGGCGTAGACGTACGTGAGCGTGAATACGGCAGGCTGACTGCACGCGGTGCGGGAACAGCGGCGGACGGGGCTCACGGTGGGACCGTATCCGGTAAGCGTCCAGGGCGCCACTATCTGAGCGCTCTTAACGAGCGTGTCGCCACAATTCGGACACGTGTCCCGGCTTCCACCCGCCTGTACGGCTTGCACACCCTCCCGTCAACCCCTTTCCACCTTCCCACCAGGCATGTCTAAGCTTGGCCCGTGAGCCCGGCACCAGGTAGACCTCGCCCTCCTCGCAAACGCGACCGACACGGTCGTGGCATGCGGGGCCCGCTGGCACCCTCCCATGTGCCGATCGCCAAGTCGCGCAGCGAGCGCTTCGACGATCTCGTCCTGGACGCCGTGGACCGTCTCAAGCCACGCTGGGGCACCCAGCTCGCGTCCGTCGAGTTCGCGATCGAGGAGGTGCCGCCGCTGTCGGAGCTGGGCGACGGCCCGGGCCTGCTGTCCGGCGAGCCGATCCCGTTCGGCCGCTCGGAACCCGCCGTCGGCAAGCGCCCCGCCGTCGTGATCGTCTACCGGCGCCCCCTTGAGGCCAGGGCCCGCGACCGCGACCAGCTGGGAGCCCTGGTCCACGACACCGTGGTCGAACAGATCGCCGGTCTCCTGGGTCTGTCCCCCGAATCCGTAGACCCCGGCTACGAGGAAGACGACTAGCCCAATCGGGCTGCCTTACCTCACCGCCAGATCTCCATTACCTCACCACTCCCCTCCACCACCCCCGCCCCACGCCACCCCAGGTTCCCCCGAGTACGACCCCCAGGGAACTCACCCCGGCGCCAAGAGCGGACTCCCCCAAAGAACCCGACCACTCCCGGCACCGCACACGAGGCTTTTGCCCTTGTGCCTTACCGCCCCCAAGTGTGAGGGTTTCGGCCCCCTGCCTTACCAGCTCCCGGTGTGAAGCTTTTGCCCTCGTGCCTTACCGGCGCCGTGTGTGAGGAGTGTCCGGCTTGGGCGCGTCGGTGCTTGGACTGAGGAGCGAAGGAGCGCAGCGGACGAACGACGAGGGAAAGCACCGACTCGAAGCGCCCAAGCCCGCGACGCCGCCAGGCGGAGCAAAAAGACACGGCTTGGGCGCGTCGGTGCTTGGACTGAGGAGCGAAGGAGCGCAGCGGACGAACGACGAGGGAAAGCGTTGGCTCGAAGCGCCCGAACCCGCGACGCCGAAGGCGGAGCAAAGAGTCACAACACCACCCCCATCGATTCCGTCGTAGGTGGCACCAGAGCCCACACTCGGGCCGCGGCGAGGGGTTGGACGGTCAGGGCCAGGCCCTTCTTGATTCGTTCGTCCATCACCCGCCCGCCGTACACGGGCCCCGATCCTTCCACCGGTAGCACCAGCACTCCGAAGGGGCCGTCGACCTTGGGGAGGCTCACCTGTTTGGTGCGGGCGGCGGGGATGTCCACCTCGAACGGTTCCGGTGCCTTTCCCTTGCGTGGCAGGACCCGCACGCTCACCTTGCCTGCCGTCTCCGGCGCGCTCAGCACGAGCCTCGCGCCCTTGTCCCCGCCGGTGTGGTTGTCGGCGACCACGCTGCCCAGGTCGATGGGGGCGGCTCCGGCGGTGAAGGCCACATCGGGTTTCTTGCCGGTCCCGGTGACCGTCACCCCGGCGAGGATGGGGGTCTCCGAGGTCAGCACGAGGGCGGCCGACCGGTCGTCCACGGCGTTCGACAGGTCCAGGGTCGCGACCGACTCGGCGGGCACTTCGAGCACCTCCTTGCCCTTGAGGGCGTAGGTCCCGTCCGAGGTGATCGCCTTGATCTCGACCAGGGTGTCGGTCTCGGCGGTCGAGGCGACCAGCAGCTGGCGGGTGCCGCCTCCGCCGGGGACGGCGGGGACCACGACGCGGGTCGCGGGAGGGGCCGAGGCGGGCAGCCAGTCCACGCCCTTTCCGCCGTGCATGATCGCCCGGGCCGCCGCGGTGACCCGGCCGGAGACGGTGCGTACCCCGACCGCCATGACGAGCGGTGAGGGCGCGACGTCCTTGAGGTCGATCGCCCTGGTCTCGCCCGGCTTCATGGTGATCACGTCGCCCGAGTCGGAGACCACCGGCCCCTCCCCCGCGTAGACCGTGAGCTCGACGGTCGCCTGGGCGAGTCCCGGGTTGGCGAGGTAGAGCGTGACGTCGGCCGCCGCGGGCCCGGGACCGACCAGCCAGGTGTCGGCGGCGGGCTCGACGCACCGCACTCCGGCCAGCCCGCGGTGCCTGCCCGAGGTCTCCCTGCGGGTCTGGGAGGCCTCAAGGCCCGCCGCCATGTTCGCCTTGGCGGTCACGACGAGCGGGGCCGACTTGGCGGGGATCTTCTCGTGCCAGAGGGTGCCGGGGGTCCGCAGGGCCGTGACCGTGGTGTCCCCGGTGACGAGTGTGGCGGTTCCCGCGTCCTGGCCGCCCGGCGGGGTGACGACGGCGGCGTCGGTGTCGCCGGGGTCGGGGCAGACGACCGTCACCGAGGCGACGGGGACCCGTCTGAGGCCCTTGGCCGGTTCGGCCTCGGGAGCGGGCCTGGTCGCGGAGGCTACGCCGTACAGGGCCAGCAGGGCGACCAGGACGAGCGCGAGGAGGCTGAACCGGTTCTCGATCAGGGACTTCATCGGCTGGACGGCTCCCTGCCTGGCTCGGGGACCTCGGTGCGAATCTGACCGTCGGCGCCGCGTGAGGCCGGGGCGGCCAGGACGGAGACGACCAGCAGCAGTACGGCCTGCGCCCACAGCCAGCGGCCGTGCCAGGGGTCGTCCTGCGGGGTGGGGGGCACGGTGACCGGCTGGGTCAGCTGCCACACGCCTATGGCACGCGACAGGCTCATCCTGGCCAGGGCGGGCTGGGAGTCGAGGGCGTGGCTGATCGTCTCGGTCACCGGCGGGACGACCACGACGAACCGTATGCCGTAGGAGGCGAGCACGTCGGCGTCGTCACCGCCCCTGCCCGAGGCCAGTCCTCCCGCGGCGACGGCGACCCGTTCCCTGGGGCCGGGCGGGGTGGGGATGTCGGCCTCGCCGACCAGCGGGGTACGGCCCCGCAGCACGGTGAAGGCCAGGGCGCCGTCCTTCTCGCGCAGCAGCAGGGTCCGTTCGCCGCCGCCGGAGTTGAGGGCGGCCAGCGCGGGCATCACGTCGCCGACGTCACCGCCGAGGGGGCCGCCCGCCCCCCTGGTGATCCACATTCCGGCCGCGAGGACCGGGGTCGAGAACGCGACGGCGACGACGGCGACCGCCACGGCTCTGCGCGGCCCGCCCGCCTTCCTGAGGTCGGCGATGCGGTTGGCGGTGAGCGCGGCGACGACGAGCATGCCGATCGCGGCGAGGGCGAGCGGCACGCCGGGCCAGGCGGGGGCCCGGGTGTCGGCGTTCAGCGAGGTGACCGGGGTTCTGCTGACCAGGATCGCGACCAGCGTGCCGAAGAGCGCGACGCCCCAGCCGACGGCGACGACCGTCCGGTCGCGGCGCATCAGCAGCGCGGCCAGGCAGGCGGCGATGAGGCCGCCCGTCACCCACAGCGGCGGCATCCCCGGGCCGCCGGGGCTGAGCAGCAACAGCGAGGAGGCGGGCAGCGCGGCGTCGACCAGCTCGGGCCGGTGCAGGCCCGCTTCGAGCAGCAGCAGCCCGGGGGTGGAGACCACCTGGACCAGCCAGGGCAGCAGCAGCGCCACCGGGACGCCGAAGGCGATGACGACCGAGCCGGTCAGTCCCCTGCGGGGGAAGGCCAGCGCGGCCAGCGCGCCCAGGACCAGCGTGAGCGGGTAGATCAGCGGGGCGAAGGCCGTACCGACGGCCAGCAGCAGGCCGAGTCCCCAGGCGGCGCGGCGCGCCCGGCGCGGGTCGGCGGTCAGCATCCTGGTGGCCAGCGCCGCGTAGCAGGGCAGCAGCGTGAAGACCACGGCGGTGCCGAGTCTCCCGGCCGCGATCGCCCCGGTGGCGACGGGCAGCAGCGCGTAGGAGGCGCCGAGCCAGACGCGGGTCCAGCGGCCCGGGATCATCGCCCTGGTCGCGGTGTAGGCGGAGAGCCCGGCCAGCGGCACGCAGCCGAGCAGCAGCACGGTCACGGCGAGCCAGGGTTTGCCGAACAACACCGTGGACAGCCCGGCGAGCACCGCCACGTACGGCGGCGCCCACCCGTCACCGCCGAGTCCCGCCTGACGGTAGCCCTCGGTGTAGAGGTCCCACAGGTCGGAGGCGCCGCCGATCACGGGGACGAGCGCGCCGCCGCCCAGCCGGGAGCCGCCGATCAGGCCGCGTTCCGCGACCAGCGTGACGGCGGCCAGGACCAGGAACAGCGCCATGCCCGGACTGCCGAACAGGCGCCGGGTCGCCCCGACGTCGTCGGTGAGCAGCTCTTCCCCGTCCTCCTGGACGGGGGTCGCGGCGTGGTGGCGTCCCGCCGACTCGACGAGGCCGTTGCCCGCCAGGTAGCCCTGGAACCGGTCGGCCAGCCGACGGTAGCCCGCGCCCGGCGGGGTGAGCAGCCTGGCCGCCGCGGCGCCGCCGCGTCTCCTGCCCGCGGCGCGGACGCGTCTGGCCCTGACGAGCCTGCCCGGGTGCCTGAGGATCGAGCCGAGCGCGAGCGCCTCGTCCAGCGCGTCGGCGGGCTGTTTGGCCAGCAGGAACAGCAGTGTGCTGACCAGCGAGCCGAAGAGGTTGCGCAGCAGCGCCCACGGCAGAGACCGCGCGGGCAGGTTCGCCATGACCACGAACATGGCGTTGCGGCGGTCGAGGCGGCGGGGGTGGTCGCCGCTGACGGTGATGCGGCGGCGGCGCCTGCCAGCCGCCTCCGCGTGCCAGGCGACGGCCTGGGTGACGTTGCGGACCCGGTATCCGGCACTCCTGATCCGCCAGCACAGGTCGAGGTCGTCACGGAACAACGGCAGGAAGGGGTCGAGGCCGCCGACCTCCTCCCAGACGTCCCTGCGGACCAGCATCCCGGCCGTGGAGACCGAGAGCACGTCCCTGGCGCCGCTGTACTGGCCCTGGTCGAACTCGCGGGGTTCGATGCCGGTGTCCCTGCGTCCTCGCAGGTCCACGGTGACGCCGACCTCAAGCAGGAGCCGCCGGTCGAGCCAGTCGCGGAGCTTGGGGCCGAGTACGGCCGCGCCCGGGTCGTCGTCGGCGGCCTTCAGCAGGGCTTCGAGGGCGCCGTCGTCCGGCGCGCAGTCGTCGTGCAGCAGCCACAGCCACTCGTTTCCCTCAGAGGGCCCGAGCCGGTCGAGGACCTCGGCCACGGCCTGGCCGAAGCTCGTCGAGCGCGGCAGCGTGAGCACGGCGTTGCGGCCGAGGGTACCGGTCAGCAGCGCGGCGCTGCCGTCCTTGCTGCCGTTGTCGACCCCGACCGCCCGGTCGATGGGGCGGGTCTGCCGCAGCAGCGCGGCGAGGGTCTCCCCAAGCCAGCGTGCGCCGTCGTGGGCCACGACGATCGCGGTGACGGTGTGGTTGGGGCGGGGGGAGTCGGTGCTGGACATGCGTCCCGTGTTCAGGAAGGGCTGATGATCGGCGCGACCACGATACGGCACCCTCTGTTGAGGTATGCCTGATGCACCAAAAAAGGAGCATGTGGCCGGTCGGCCACATGCTCCGTCGATATATGATCAAGCACTCTCCGTGAACCCGTGGCCCCCGGTGAGCGCGTCAATCGTCCGCTCAGACCGCCTCGCGCTTGATCCTGCGGCGCTCCCTCTCGGAGAGCCCTCCCCAGATCCCGAACCGCTCGTCGTGCTCCAGAGCGTACTCAAGGCATTCGGCACGCACCTCGCACGAGCGGCAGACCTTTTTGGCCTCCCGAGTGGATCCCCCCTTCTCGGGGAAGAACGCCTCGGGGTCGGTTTGCGCGCACAGCGCGCGTTCCTGCCAACCAAGCTGCTCTTCAGCGATGCTGTCCTGTGCGATGACCAGGTCGGCCACTGCACACCTCCCTGCCGCCTGCCCGCAAATGGAGCCCCCCTATGAACGCCTCCCCTCTTACCCACCAGCGGGAAGGCGTAACAACACGTGTGTAATTACACGCGCGTGGCCTGTGTGACGTCAAGCGGCATGCCGGTATCCGGGGAAAGACCTGCTCTCCCCGGTAGTGGATCGTCCTACTGCCAAATACGGCGTTCACCCCGGTCTCCCGTGACGATCGCCTGGCTCTTCAGTGCTCTCGGCGGTCGGAACCGTACCAGGACATGTTCTGCTCCTGACCGGGACCCACCCTTTCTCTGTCCGGACTTTCCTCTCCCGTTACCTGGGTCGAGCGCTCCGGTTTGTAAATCGCGGTGGGGTCGATGGGGGGCTGCGAGTCCCACGAGCGCCCCGAGGGGCTCGGGCCGTTGAGCGGGTCGCCCTGGTATGCGGCGGGGTCGAACCTCAGCGTCGTCTCGGCCGGGGCCTCCCACTGGCCGCCGCCCTGCTGGTACGGCTGCGCCTGCGGGTACCCGAGGCTGTCGTAGTTTCCGCCCTGCTGAGGGGTCTGGGGGTTCGAGGTGTACTCGGGGACGCGCAGCTGCGGTTCCGGCGTGCCCGCCTGCGACTGCTGGTAGTTCTCCGCCTGCTGGTAGGCCTGCGCCATCTGCTGCGAGCGGGGGTCGACCGGGTCGGGCGCCGGGTAGTGCAGGTTCGGCTCGGTCTGGCGGACGTACTCGGAGCCGGAGTAGCCGGTGAACGGCTGGCCGTAGTTGTCCGGCGGCTGCGGGAAGGAGTGCTGCCCCTGCGCGTCGAACGTCAGCCGCGGCTCGCTGTCGGAGCCGTACGGCGAGGCCGCCTGCGGTTCGGGGCGGCCGCCGTAGGAGTCGGCGCCGTGGAACTGCCCGGCCTGCTGGCCGTACCCGGTGGCCTGGGGCTCGGCGGGCGGCGGGTAGGCGGACGGCTGGGGGTCGGCGTAGGCGTCGGTGTAGGACGGGGCCTGCGGCTGTGACGGTGGCTGCTGCTGTGGCTGCGGCTCCGTCCTCGGTCCGTAACCGGACTGGTCGTAGGCGGGCGGGTCGTAGGACGGCGCCGGAGGCTGGACGTCCGCCGGGACGTACGGCCCCGGGTTGTAGGACTCACCGTAGGAATCGTTGTAGGACTCCGCGGCGCCGTAGGAGGGGGCCGGGGAGGCGTGGGAGCCGGTCTGCGGGGTCAGCAGGTCCTGGCCGTACCTCTCGCCGTATCCCTCGGCGCCGTACGCCTCGGCGGCGGCCGGGCCGGGGGGAAGGGCGGGCTGGCTGTGCGCGGGCCTGCTCGCGGGGGCGGGCGGAGCCTGCTGCGCGAACCCGTGGCTCCCCTGGTCCTGGGCCGGGAAGCCGTGACCGCCCTGGTCCTGAGCCGCGAAACCATGGCCGCCCTGGTCCTGGACCGGGAAGCCGTGCTGGGCCGTCTCCTGGGGGCGGGCCGCCTGCTCGTACTGCGGCGGGACCTGCTCGTGCGGCGGCCGGCCGTGCGCGGGGGGCTGTTCCTGGACGTTGGCCCCCTGCGGCGCGCCCTGCTGGTCGTACGGCGGGAAGCCGTGCTGCTCCTGGGGCGGGAAGCCGTGCTGCGGGACCTGCTCCTGGGGGTGGGCCCCCGGGAAGGGCGCACCGGGCTGTGCGCCGGGCTGCGGAACGGAGTGCGCGCCGGGCTGCGGGGTGGGGAAGGCCTGGCCGTGGGAGAAGACCGGTTCCTTCCGCGCGGGCCCGGCGGCGGCCATCCTGGGCAGGAGATAGGCCAGTGCGAGGCCGGTCAGCCCAAGGGTGGGGAGGCTGACGAGGAGGAACTCGACCTTCTCCATGAGGCCGGTCTCACCGGCGAACAGGCCGCCGAAGAGGCCGACCGTGCCGAACAGGGCGGCCAGGCCGAGCGTGCCGACCGCGATCTGCGTCATGAGTTTCAGCCGCGCGATCGCCGGGCCCGCGTTTCCCGCCAGCAGCACGGCGCCGACGAGCAGCGCGGTGGTCACCGGGGAGGTGAGTCCGCCCACCTGGCCGGCCGCGCGAAACGCGAAGGACCCTCCGAGCGATGTACCGAACAGCAGCCGCTCGACATCGACGAGAACGCCCGTGGACGCTACGGCGATCATGAGCCACGCGGCCGGCTCCCTGAGCCTGCCCGCTTCCGCATTGATCACGATTACTCCCAAAGGGTTCTCAGGTAAACCCGGGGCAAGTTTTGCACATGGCCGACTTAGGTGTCTGGAGTCCCAGCAAGCCCACTTATCCCATAAGTACTACATAGCATCCTATTCGGACATATTTCGGGCAGCCCTGAAGATCACGCTGCCAGCGAAGACGCCGTGCATAACGATCAAGACAAGTCGTCCCGCCCCCTTGACGAACGCTCCCATACCCCATCAGGGCGGTACCGGTACGGCAGTGGAACACTGGACCGCATGCGCATTGTGTCCCTCGCAGGTGGGATCGGCGGTGCCCGTTTCCTGCGCGGCCTCCGTTCCGCCGTCCCCGATTCAGAGATCACCGTCATCGGCAACACCGGTGACGACATCACCCTGTACGGCTTGCAGGTCTGCCCCGACCTGGACACCGTCATGTACACCCTGGGCGGCGGCATCGACGAGGAGCAGGGCTGGGGCAGGCAGAAGGAGAGCCACGTCGTCAAGGAGGAGCTGGCCGCCTACGGCGTCGAACCGCAGTGGTTCGGCCTGGGGGACCGTGACTTCGCCACGCACATCGTGCGCACCCAGATGCTCTCCGCCGGATACCCCCTGTCGGCCGTCACCGAGGCGCTGTGCGCCCGCTGGCAGCCCGGCGTGCGGCTGATCCCGATGACCGACGACAGGGCCGAGACCCACGTGGTCATCTCCGACGAGCGGGGCCGCAGGGCCGTCCACTTCCAGGAGTGGTGGGTACGGCTGCGCGCCTCGGTCCCCGCCGAGCGGATCATCCTCGTCGGCGCGGAGGAGGCCCGTCCCGCCCCCGGCGTGCTCCAGGCCGTCGCCGAGGCCGACGTGGTGATCCTGCCCCCGTCCAACCCCGTGGTGAGCATCGGCACGATCCTGCAGATCAAGGGCATCCGCGAGGCCCTTGAGGCCAAGACGGTCGTCGGCGTCTCCCCCATCGTCGGCGGCGCCCCCGTACGCGGCATGGCCGACGCCTGCCTGACCGCGATCGGCGTGGAGACCACCGCCCAGGCGGTCCTCGACCTGTACGGCTCGCCGCTGATCGACGGCTGGCTGGTCGCCGAGGAGGACGCCGGGGTCGCCCTCGACGGCGTGCGCGTCGAGGCCCGTCCCCTGATCATGCACGACGTCGAGGCCGCCGCCGACATCGCGCGGGCCGCCCTCGACCTTGCCGTCTCCCTGGCCGGGACCGGCGGCTCGGACGGGGAGGCCCGATGAGCAGGGTCCGCCGTACCAGGGACGGCTCCCAGGACGCCAGGCTGGAGATCTTCGCCGTCCCCGGCATCCCCGAGGTGAGGGAGGGCGACGACGTCGGCGAGCTGATCGCGGACGCCGCGCCCGACCTGCGTGACGGCGACATCCTCGTCGTCACCTCCAAGATCTCCAGCAAGGCCGAGGGGCGGGTCAGGCGAGGCATCACCCGGGCCGAGGCCATCACCGCCGAGACCACCCGGGTCGTGGCCCGCTGGGGCGAGACGGTGATCGCGCAGACCACGCACGGGTTCGTCATGGCCGCGGCCGGGGTCGACGCCTCCAACACCGAGACGGGCACCGTCGTGCTGCTGCCCGTCGACCCCGACGCCTCCGCCACCGCGGTGCGGGAGAGCGTACGGCGCAGGCTCGGCGTCTCGGTCGGCGTCATCGTCTCCGACACCTTCGGCCGCCCGTGGCGCAACGGCCAGACGGACGTGGCGATCGGTGTGGCGGGGGTGACCCCCATCCTCGACTACCGGGGCATGTCCGACGACCACGGCAACGCTCTTGAGGTCACCCTGACCGCGGTCGCCGACGAGTTGGCCGCCGCGGGTGACCTGGTCAAGGGCAAGCTCGCCCAGACCCCGGTGGCGGTGATCAGGGGGATGGCCGAGTACACCACCCAGGAGGACGGCCCCGGCGTCCGCGAACTGGTCCGCCCGTCGGAGGAGGACATGTTCCGGTACGGCTCGCGGGACGTGCTCTTCGCCCGCAGGACCGTGCGTTCCTTCTCCGCCGAGCCCGTCGACGGCGCCAAGGTCCGCAGGGCCGTGGAGGCCGCGATCGCCGCCCCCGCCCCGCACCACACCACGCCGTGGCGGTTCGTCCTGCTTGAGTCGCCCGAGGTCAGGGCCAAGCTCCTGGACGCCATGCGGGAGGCGTGGATCGCCGACCTCCGGGGGGACGGGTTCTCCGAGGAGGCGATCACCAGGCGGGTCACGCGCGGGGAGGTGCTGCGCGGCGCGCCGTACCTGGTGGTGCCCTGCCTGGTGACGGACGGCTCGCACACCTACCGCGACGAGCGGCGCAACGCGGCCGAGCGGGAGATGTTCGTGGTCGCGGCGGGTGCCGGGGTGCAGAACCTCCTGGTCCAGCTCGCGGTCGAGGGGCTCGGCTCGGCCTGGGTCTCCTCGACGATGTTCTGCCGCGACGTGGTCCGCGAGGTGCTCGGTCTGCCCGGCGACTGGGACCCGATGGGCGCCGTCGCCGTCGGCCGCCCCGCGGCCCCGCCCAGGGACCGCGCCCCGAGAAAGGCCGACGACTTCATCGTCGTCCGCTGAACCTTTCACCGTCCCCCGGTTTCCAGCCCCCTCCTGGGCACCCCCCGCCGGGGAACTCTCCGCGGACGACCGGGCCCGGCTCACGGGCGGGCACGACGGCCCGCCCCGGTCGCGCGGGACCGGCCCGGTCTCCCCGTACGGCGGCGCCCTCGCGGGGTGGAGTTCGCCCTCGGCGCCCGGCCCCACTCCTCCACGACGTCACTCCTGCGAGCGCGTCCCCGCCGCCCGGCGGCCCCGTGGCGGCGCGGAGCGGCCCCGGGCACGGCCCTCGTACAGTTGCTATGGACCGCTGATCTACGTATCCGTTGCAGTCGACGCCCCAGCATGTGCTTTGGAGTGTGACGATGGAAGAAATCGCAAGGTCAGATGCTCCGCGTCGGATGCCCGTACGGCTGCGTTCGCTCGCGACGGTCCTGATCGCCGCCCAGTGCGGTTTCTGGGGTGGCCGTGTCCTCGATGCGAGTTTCGGCGAGGACCTGCTGCTCGGCGGGGTCGTCGCGCTGGCCGTCGCCGGTGCGACCGGGATCGGTTTCCTCACCCTGAGGCGGCTGGGAGACGCCCTGGTCAGGTGGCGGGGGCACCGGACGGCCCTTGAGGCGGCCAGGGCGGAGCTGTTGTGCGCCGCCGCCATCGCGCAGGAGCGCGAACGGATCGCCCGCGACCTGCACGACCTGCTCAGCCACGGGATCTCCACGATCGCCCTCAAGGGCGAGCTGGCCCGGCGGATCACCCCCGCGGAGTCCCCCCGGGTCAGGGAGGAGCTCTCGGAGATCATCGAGATCTCACGCAAGGCTCTGGCCGAAGTCCGCGAACTCTCGCACAACCACAGCAGGATGTCGTTGCGGGACGAACTGGACTCGGTGCTCTCGACGCTGTCCGGCCTGGGCATCAGGGTCGAGGCGGACATCTCCCCCGAGCCTCTCGACCCGGACACCGGGACCGTCCTGGCGATCGTGTTGCGCGAGGGCGTCACCAACCTCCTCAAACACGGCACCGGCCGGTGGTGCGAGGTCTCCGTCCGGTCCACGGGCGAGGCGGTCACGATGGTCCTGGCGAACGACTGCGCGCCGGGCAGCCCCTGGCGCCCGGCGAAGGACGGCAACGGGCTGGCCAACCTCGCGTCCCGGGTCGCCACGGTCAACGGCCGTTTCTCCGCGGCCCGTTCCGGCGGCCGGTTCGTCCTTGAGGTCGCGATCCCCAGGGACACCTTCTCCCCCGGCTCCCCGGGGTCCCCGAACTCCCTGGGCTCCTCCGGTGCCTCCGGCGTCCCGGCCGAGCGGGCGTCAGGAGAGCCACCCCGATTCCTGTGCGAGACGTAGCGCGTCGATGAGGTTGCGCGCGCGCAGTTTGCCGACGATGGCGGTGAGGTAGTTGCGCACGGTCCCCGGCGACAGTGACAGGCGGGCGGCGATCTCCCGCGCTCCCGCCCCCGACCCGGCCATCCTGAGCACTTCGGCCTCGCGCAGCGTGAGGGGGTTGGCCCCGTCGTTCCACGCGGCGAGCGCCAGCTTGGGGTCGAAGACGTGCTGCCCGTCGGCCACGGCCCGTACGGCGTGGGCGAGTTCCTCAGGCGGGGCGTCCTTCAGGACGTATCCGGAGACCTTCGCCTCGATGGCGCGGTGCAGCGTCCCCGGTCTTCCCAGGCCGGTGAGGATGAGGGTGCGGCATCCGGGCAGGGTCTCGCGCAGCCTGTTGGCGGCGCTGATGCCGTCGAGTCCCGGCAGGCCCACGTCGATCAGGGCCACGTCGGGCCGGTGCCGTACGGCCTCGGAGACGATCCGGTCGCCGTCGCCGACCTCGGCGACCACCTTGAGATCGTCTTCGAGTTCGAGCAGGGCCACCAGTGCGCCCCGGATCATGTTGACGTCCTCGGCTATCAGGACTCGGATCACTACGCCCCCTTGGCTGGTGTGCCGCTTTTCTGCGAAAAATCCACCTGTAGCGCTTTAAAAGCTGTCATATCCCACCAAATAGGTCGGGTGCGAGGCTGGTTCAAGTGTTCCTCGATCGGCTCCGGCCATGCTGGGACCCGGTCGAACGCACGCCGGAGGCCGAGCCGCCGAGGGGGATGTCGATGAGCACCGTCACGCACGAACCGCCCGAGCCCGTGACCACGGGCCCCGCCTCTCCGATGCGCGAGCGCGTCGCCGCGCTGACGTGGATGCGGGCCCGTGCCAGGGTGGGGCCCGGCGAGCAGGCCTCCCGGGCACAGCACGCCAAGGGCAAGCTGACCGTCAGGGAACGGCTCAGGCTGCTGTTCGACGAGGGGACCTTCACCGAGATCGAGGCCTTCCGCAGGCACCGCGCGACGGGCTTCGGCCTTGAGGACCGCAGGCCGTACACCGACGGCGTGGTGTGCGGGTGGGGGCGGGTGCACGGGCGCAAGGTCTTCGCCTACGCGCACGACTTCCGGATCTTCGGCGGCGCCCTCGGCGAGGCCCACGCCGAGAAGATCCACAAGGTGATGGACCTCGCGGAGACGACGGGCGCCCCGATCGTCGGGCTGTGCGACGGCGCGGGCGCGCGCATCCAGGAGGGGGTGACGGCGCTGGCGGGCTACGGCGGGATATTCCAGCGCAACGTCCGCGCCTCCGGGGTGATCCCGCAGATCAGCGTGGTGGTCGGCCCCTGCGCCGGGGGCGCGGCCTACTCCCCCGCGCTCACCGACTTCGTCTTCATGGTGCGCGGGGTGGCGCAGATGTTCATCACCGGCCCCGACGTGGTCCAGACGGTGACCGGAGAGAGCGTCACCCACGAGGAGCTCGGCGGCGCCGACGTGCACGCGCGCTCCGGCGTCGGCTCCTTCGTCTACGACGACGAGGAGACCTGCCTGGCGGACGTCAGGTACCTGCTGTCGCTGCTGCCGTCCAACAACCGGGAGTCCGCGCCCGTCCTCGCGCCCGCCGACCCGCCGGACCGGCGGGTGGAACGGCTGCTCGACCTGGTCCCGGTCGAGACCGGCCGCGCCTACGACATGCGGGCGGTGATCGAGGAGATCGTGGACGACGGCGAGATGCTGGAGCTGCACGAGCAGTGGGCGCCGAACGTCGTGTGCGCGCTGGTCAGGCTGGACGGGCAGGTCACCGGCATCGTCGCCAACCAGCCCGCCAGCCTCGCCGGGGTGCTCGACATCGACGCCTCGGAGAAGGCCGCCAGATTCGTCCAGTTCTGCGACGCCTTCAACATCCCGCTGGTGACGATGGTCGACACCCCGGGTTTCCTGCCCGGGACGGACCAGGAGCACGGCGGCGTCATCAGGCACGGCGCCAAGCTGCTCTACGCCTACTGCAACGCCACGGTCCCCCGCGTCCAGCTCGTCCTGCGCAAGGCGTACGGCGGCGCCTACATCGTGATGGACTCGCGCTCCATCGGGGCCGACCTGTCGCTGGCGTGGCCGACCAACGAGATCGCGGTGATGGGCGCCGAGGGCGCCGCGAACGTCATCTTCAGGCGGGAGATCGCCGCGGCCGAGGACCCGAAGGCGGTCTTCGACCTGCGGACCGAGCAGTACCGCCAGGAGCTGATGCACCCCTACCACGCGGCGGAACGCGGCCTCGTCGACGACGTCATCGACCCGGCCGACACCCGCTCCGCGCTGATCGGCGCCCTGGCGATGCTGCGCGGCAAGCACCGGGTGTTGCCCTCGCGCAAGCACGGAAACCAGCCACAGTGACAGCGACGATGACAGCGACGCCGATCCTGGTCGTCCGGGGCGAGGCGGGAGCCGAGGAGCTCGCCGCTCTCGCCGTCGTGCTGCTCGCGCTGGGCAGGCGGGGCACACCCGGCGCCACACCGCCCCGCGAGGGCGCCTCACGGCCCGTCCCATGGTCGGAGGGGCTGGACGGCTACCGTCCGCCCGGCTCCTGGGCCTCCGGTGAGCACCCCTCCTGGGCGGGGCTTCCCCGGGAGTCCCGCCACCCGTAGGACCGAACCGTGGACGGCCCCGCCGAAGACACGCGGCGTGGACGGCCCGGCCGCGCCGTTCACAGGACCGGATCGCGGGCGGGCCCCGCCGAAGACACGCGGCGTGCCGTTCACAGGACCGAGTCGCGGCCGTGTGGCAGCTCCCAGTCCGCCTCGACCGGTTCGACCTCGATCCGCGCCGGACCCGGTCTGCGGATCGAGGAGCGGTCCCTGCGGAAGGTCCCGAAGTCCGTGGTGTCGCGGAAGGCGGGCCGCTGGTACAGGTCGCGGGCGTAGGCCCACAGGTTCGGGAAGTCGCTCAGGCTCCGTTCGCTGATCTTCCCGAGCGGGTTGTCGAGGAGGTCGAAGCGGGCCAGGGTCGGCCACAGCCAGACGTCGGACTCGGTGATCGTGTCCCCGAACAGGAACCGGCGGGTGGCCAGGCGTCTCTCCATCCGGTCGAGGACGGCGACGACACGCCCGCGCGCCGCCTCGTACCCCTTCTGGGTGGTGGTCATCGCCACCTCCCAGGCGCCGCCGTTGAGGTCGGCGTGCAGGTAGGCGTTGAGCCTGTCGATCTCCGCGCGCAGCTCGGGCGGGTAGAGCCGGACCTCCGGGTCGCCCCACTCCTCGAACTGGGTGCCGAGGTCGACGGTGATGGCGGCGTAGTCGTTGCTGACGAGGCCGCCGGTCACCCGGTCCCACAGCGCGGGCACCGAGACCGGGCCGTCGTAGCCGGGCACGGTCGCCTCGTAGGCCTGCCTGAGGCGGCCGAAGCCGTTCACCGGGTCGGGGCCGCGCCGGGGGCCGAAGGTCCACCCCTCGGCGCCGAGGTCGTCCTCGACGTAGGACAGCGTGACGACCTCCCGCAGGCCCTTGAGGTCGCGCACGATGGCCGTCCGCTGCGCCCAGGGACACGACCAGGCCAGATAGAGGTGGTAGCGGCCGGGCTCCGCGGGGTAACCGCTTGAGCCGTCGGCGGTGACACGTCCCTTCAGCGCGGAACCGTTCACTGGATTGCCTCCGTCGTTGGTCGGGGCCGGGCGGCCGGGACGAGGTGGGCCGTACCCGCCTGTTCGGACGGCCGGTCGAGTCTGGGGATCGCGGCCAGCAGTTCGTGGGTGTAGTCGGCCCGGGGCGCGGTGAAGATCTGGCCGACGTCGCCGGTCTCGACGACGCGGCCCTCCTTGAGCACCACGACCCGGTCGCTGACGTGGTGGACGACGCCCAGGTGGTGGGAGACGAACAGGTAGGCCATCCCCAGCTCCGCCTGCAGGTCGGCCAGCAGGTCGAGCACCTGCGCCTGCACCGAGACGTCCAGGGCGGAGACCGGCTCGTCGCAGACCAGCACCCGGGGCCGCGGGGCCAGGGCGCGGGCGATGGCGACCCGCTGCCGCTGGCCTCCCGACAGCTGCCGGGGGCGGCGTTCCAGCACGCCGCCGTCGAGCCCGACCTGGTCGAGCAGCAGCAGGGCCTGGTCGCGGCGTTCCGCGCGGGGCACCCCGCCGACCATGAGCGCCTCGTCGAGGATGCGCCTGACGTTGAAGCGGGGGTCGAAGGAGCTGAGCGGGTCCTGGTAGACCACCTGGACGTGACGGCGGGCCTCACGGCGCTGCCGTGCCGTCATCTCCCCCCAGGTCCTGCCCTCGACCAGTGCCTGCCCGCCGTCGGATTCGAGGAGGCCGAGCACCAGTCTGGCGACGGTCGTCTTGCCCGACCCCGACTCGCCGACCAGTCCGAGCGTCTCACCCGCGCGCAGCTCGAAGGAGACCTCGTCGACGGCACGCCGCCCACGGAAGTCCTTGACCAGGCCGCGCGCCTCGATCACCACCTCCCCCGGGGCACGGCGCGGCTCGGGCCGTACGTGCCCGGACGTCGCCGATAGGCGGGTGCCCCTGCTGTGCTCTCCCGGGATGGCGGCCAGCAGCGCCCGGGTGTAGGGGTGGGACGGGGCGGTGAGGACCCGGCCGGTCGGCCCCTCCTCGACCACCGTCCCGTCCTTCATGACCAGCACCCGGTCGGCCAGCCGCGCGACGACCGCCAGGTCGTGGCTGATCAGCAGCAGCGCGGTGCCCGCCCGCCGCCGTTCGTCGAGCAGCCGCAGGATCTGCGCCTGCACGGTCACGTCGAGCGCGGTCGTCGGCTCGTCGGCGATGAGCAGCTCGGGGTCGCAGGCGATGGCCGAGGCGATCAGCGCCCGCTGGCGCAGGCCGCCGGACAGCTCGTGCGGGTACTGCCCGGCCCGCAGTTCGGGCTCGGGCACCCCGACCTCGCGCAGCAGCTCGATGACGCGCCCGTCGATCTCGGCGCGCGGCACCGCGCGGTGCAGCCTGAGTGTCTCGGCGATCTCCCTGCCGACCGGCCGCAGCGGGTCGAGGGAGACCAGCGCGTCCTGCAGGACGTAGCCGATCCCGGTGCCGCGCACCTGACGCCACTGCCGTTCGCCGAACGCCAGGGCGTCCTGCCCGCCGACGCGCAGCCGGGCGGCGCCGACCGTGGCGCCCTCTCCGGTGAGCCCGATGAGGCTGCGGGCGGTGACGCTCTTGCCCGAGCCGGACTCCCCGACGATCGCCACGCACTCGCCGGGGCTCACCGCCAGGGACACTCCCCGTACGGCCTCGATCGCCCCGAAGGACACGGTCAGGTCCTCGACCTCGACCAGCGGGTCACCGTTCATCGGTCCCTCCCCTCAAGGCGCCGCTGCAGGGCGCGTCCGACGACCGTGATCGACAGCACGGTGAGCGTGACGGCCGCGCCGGGGAAGACCGCGACCCACCACGCGACCGAGAAGTAGTCCCGCCCGCCGGCCAGCATCGCCCCCCACTCGGGGGCAGGCGGCCTGGCGCCCAGCCCGAGGAAGCTGAGCGAGGAGGCCGCGACCAGCGCGGTGCCGACCTCGATGGTGGCCAGTACCAGCAGCGGGGCGAAGGCGTTGGGCAGGATGTGACGCAGGACGATCCGGCTGCGGGTGAGGCCGAGCGAGGTCGCGGCCTCCACGTGGCCCGAGCGGCGGATCACCATCGTCTGCACCCTGACCAGCCGGGCGTAGCTGGGCATCGTGTACAGCGCGATGGCGTAGATCGAGTTGAGGGTGCCGGGGCCGGTGATCGTCAGGACGAGCAGGGCCAGCAGCAGGGTGGGCAGCGACAGCGTCACGTCCGTCAGCCGCATGATGATCTCGTCGGCGACCCGCCCGCCGAGCGCGGCCAGCAGCCCGAGCAGGGTGCCCGCGCCCACCGCGAGCACCGTGGCGCCGACCCCGGCCAGCAGTGACTGGCGGGCGCCGTACACGATGCGGGTGAAGACGTCCCTGCCGATGGCGTCGGTGCCGAACGGGTGACCCTCCCCCGGGGGTTGCAGCGCCATCAGCGCGTCCGACTCGTGGGGGGCGCCGTCGGTGAGCAGGCCGGGCGCCACGGCGGCCAGGACGATCAGGGAGAGCGCGATGCCCGCGGCCCAGACGCCCGGCCGGACGCCGGGTCGTTCACGGGTCGCGGCCCGCAGGGTGACGGCCGTCATGTGGCCTCCCTCAGCCTGGGGTCGATGACCAGGTAGAGCAGGTCGATCAGGGCGTTGACGACGACGTAGACGGTCGCGGTGAGCAGCGTGACGCCCATCACGACCGGCAGGTCCTTGCCGGTGACGGCGCCGAGCATGAGCGTGCCGAGTCCCTGTCTGGAGAAGACCTGCTCGATCACGACCATGGCGCCGAGCAGCAGCCCGAACAGCCATCCGGCCAGGGTGACGACCGGCAGCAGGGCGTGTCTGAGGGCGTGCCTGAGCCGTACGGCGGCGTCGGACATGCCGCGGGCGCGGGCGGTCAGCACGAACGGCTCGTCCAGCGCCCGTTCCAGTCCCTCCCGCATGACCTGGGCCAGCAGGGCCGTCACGGGCAGGGCCATGGAGATCGCGGGCAGGACCAGCCCCGCGAGGCCGTCACCGCCCGCCGCGGGGAACCAGCCGAGCTGGAAGGAGAAGACCGTCAGCAGCAGGATGCCCACCCAGAAGATCGGCACGGAGGTGCCGACGAGTTCGGCGCCGGAGGAGACCCCGCGGATCCAGCGGGAGCGCTTGGCGGTCAGCAGCGCCAGCACCGTCGCCAGCACCAGCGCCAGCCCCATCCCGGCGGCGGTGAGCTGGAGCGAGGCGCCCAGCTGCGACCAGATGGCCGTGCCGACCGACTCGTTGAGCTGGTAGGAGTGGCCGAGGTCGCCCCTGACGACCATGCCGAGGTAGGAGAGGTACTGCGTCAGGACGGGCCTGTCGAGCCCGTAGTCGGCGATGATCTGCGCCTTGACCTGCGGGGAGACGATCGAGGTTCCCACCAGTGCGTCGGCCACGCTGCCCGGGGTGAGCTGGAGGGCCGCGAAGGAGACCGTGGCCGCCCCCCAGATCACCAGGAGTGAGGTGGCCAGCCTGACCAGCACCGCGCGCAGGCGGCGCCGGTGGCGGAGGCCGGGGACGGTCCCGCTCATCGCGCGGCGACCCAGGCGTCGTAGAAGCTCGGGTAGGCCTGCGCCTCCCAGGTGACGCCGTGCACCCTCCTGGCGGCGCCGAGCACGTAGTTGAAGGTGTAGACGGGGAAGACCGCGGCGTCCTCGACGACCTTGCGCTGCACCTTGGCGTACAGCTCGGCGCGCTTGGCCGGGTCGACGGTGTCGAGGGTCTGGTCGAGCCAGGCGTCGACGTCCTTGTTCGAGTAGCGGGAGGCGTTGGCCCCCGAGCCGCCCTGGTCGTTGGGGATGTTGGCGGAGGCGAACAGGTCGCGCAGGGCGTCGGCGTCCACCCGCTGCCAGCTGTAGTCGGACAGGTCGTAGTCGCCCCGCAGGGCGATGGGCGCGTAGTTGCTCGGGGTGACGTCGAGGAACTGGACGTCGATGCCCGCCTTCCTGGCCTCGGCCTGCACCTGCTCGGACAGTACGGCGCGCTGCTCGCGGGCGATCATCTTGACGAACATCCACCGGACGGTCAGCCGTTCGCCGTTCTTCGTCCGGTAGCCCTGGGCGTCGCGGGCGGTCCACCCGGCCTCGTCGAGCAGCTTCGCCGCCGCCTGCGGGTCGTATCCACCGAGTTGTTCGGTGCCGGGGTCGTAGCCGAAGGTGCTGGGCGCGATGGGGCTCGCGGCGGGCTGGAAGACGCCGAAGTAGAGCTTGCCGATGATCGTCTTGAGGTCGATCGCCGCGCGGAAGGCCTGCCGTACGCGGACGTCGGAGAAGACGCCCTTGGCGGTGTTCGGGTAGTAGTTGTAGTTGCCGCCGGGGGCCTGACGGGTCTCAAGCCAGAGTCTGGAGTCGGCCTTGACCTGGCTGACGTTGACCGGGGGGACGCTTCCGATGGCGTCGACCTGGCCGCTGGTCAGCGCGCCGACCCGGACGGAGTCCTCCCGCAGGACCTTGAACTCCAGTTTGTCGAGGTAGGCGGGGCCGGTGTGCGCGGTGCCCCGCGGCGGCCAGGCGTACTTCGGGTTGCGGTGGTAGGTGATGCCCTGACGCGGGGTGAAGGCGTCGATCACGAACGGCCCCGAGCCCACGACCTTCCTGGCCAGGGCGTCGGCGCCGAGCTTCAGCGAGGCGGGTGACTGGATGCCGAGGTAGGGGGTGGACAGGGCCGACAGCAGCGGGGAGTGCGGCCGGGAGAGGTCGACGCGCACCGTGTGCGGGCCGATCACCTCGGTCCCCTTGTAGGGGGTGATGAGCCCGGCGGCGAGTTCGGACTTGGTCTTCGGGTCGACGACGTGGTCGAGGTTGGCCTTCACCGCCGCGGCGTCGAACGGCGTGCCGTCGCTGAAGGTGACGTCCTTGCGGAGCTCGAAGGTGTAGCTCTTCCCGTCCGGCGAGACCTGCCATGACGTCGCCAGCCAGGGGTGCACCCCGCCCTTGGGGTCCAGGGAGACCAGGGAGTCGAGCACGGGCCGAGTGAAAACGGCGGTTATGTCGGAGGGGCTCGCGTGCGGGTCGAGATTACTCGGTTCGGTATTGACCGCGTAGCGAAGAATTCCCCCGCTGACCGGTTTGGTGGATTTCGTGTCGCTTTCAGCGGCGGCGCCGCATGAGGAGAGGGCAAGGGCGGTGATGAGCAGCAACGCGGGAGGCGCGAATCTGCCGGTCAAGTACACTCCGTCAGCACCTTTACGGGTAGTGCGTGCCAGGAACCGGCCCGGGGCCGGCCGTCCATATTACATATCTTCCTGGTAGGAAATGTAGCCTTCTTTTCATGACATGTCAGGCGCTTCGGCGCGATGTTCTACTAATTCGGGCTTCTCCGATTTATCCGACTGCTCTGACCCATGGGCGTCCGCGGGCCGTACACCGCGCAGCAGCAGGACCACCGCGACCGCGAGCCCGAAGACGGTGACCATGCCGATGCCCGCCGCGAGCCGCAGCCCGTGGGTGAACGCCTGCCCCGCGGCCAGGCGCAGACTCTCGCCCAGCTCACCGGGCAGCCGCGCCGCGGCGGAGAAGGCCGCCCCCACCGTGTCGTGGGCCGCGGCGACGGCCTGCGGGGGCAGGCCCCGGGGCAGGTTCCCGGCCACCTCTCCCCGGTAGACGGCCATCCCGGCGCTGCCGATGGCCGCGATGCCCAGGGCGAGACCCAGGTCGGAGCCGGTCTCCGAGATCGCCGAGGCCGCCCCCGCCTGCCGTACGGGGACCGAGCCGAGCACCAGGTCGCTGCCCAGCGCGAGCGTCGGCCCGAACCCCAGCGAGGTCATCACGGTGGCCGCGACCACGATCCCGACCCCGGCGTCCGCGCTGACCTGTGTCAGCACCCCCATGCCCAGGGCCGAGAGGGCCAGCCCGAACGCCATGAGGTAGGCCCTGGGGATCCGGCGGGCGAGCACCGGGGCGAGCATGGTGCCGGTGATGCTCGCCACCGCGCTGGGCACGACCACCAGGCCCGCCCGCAGCGGCGACAGCCCGAGCACCGTCTGCAGGTACTGGCTGATGAAGAACTGCATGCCGGCGGAGGCCGCGATGGCCAGGGCGGTCGTGCCCAGCGAGGCGGTGAAGGCCCGGTTGGCGAACAGCCTGGTGTCCAGCAGCGGGTCGCGCAGCACCCGCTGCCGCCGGACGAAGACCACGCCGACGGCCACCCCGGCGACCGTGACGGCCACGGCGGGCAGGCTCACCCCGGCCGCGGCGATCCGCTTGAGCCCGTAGACCACGGCCAGCACGGTCGCCAGCAGCAGCCCGGCGCTGAGGAAGTCCAGCGGTCCCGGCTCCGGGTCGCGCTGCTCGGGCAGCAGGATCGGGCCGAGCACGACCAGCAGCACGGCCACCGGTACGGCCAGCAGGAACACCGACCCCCACCAGAACCGTTCCAGCAGCGCCCCGCCGACGACCGGGCCGAGCACGGCGCCCGCGGTGAAGCTGGAGATCCAGACACTGACCGCGACCGCGCGCTGACGCGGGTCCTCGAAGATGGTGCGGATCAGCGACATCGTCGAGGGCATCAGGGTCGCCGCGGTGACGCCCATCAGCGCCCGCGCCAGGATCAGCAGCTCGGCGTTCGGGGCGAGGGCGGCGAACGCGCTGGACAGGCCGAACGCGCCCGCCCCCCAGATGAGCAGCCTGCGGCGGCCGATGCGGTCGCCCACGTTGCCCATCGTGATCAGGAATCCGGAGATCACGAACCCGTAGACGTCGATGATCCACAGCAGCTGCGTGCTGTCGGGCCGCAGGTCGGCGCTCAGTTTGGGCACGGCCAGGTTCAGCACGGTCATGCTGATCGCGATCACGACCGTCGGCAGTGCCAGCACCGCCAGGCCGAGCCAGTCGCGCGTGGTTGCGCGCGCCGGTGCAGCGGCGACCATCGGTTGATCCCTTCGTCGAGTTCGTCCGGAAGGCCGCCGCGCCGCGACGGTCCGCGTGGGATGGGGGCTGTCCTCACGCCCCCGGGTTCACAGCCCGATCGTGTCGGCCAGCAGGTCGACCTGGGCGGGGTCGGGGTCGTTGCCCGCGAAGATCAGCTCGTCGACGCCGATCTCGGCGAACCCGGCGACCGCCGTCGTGATCTGCTCGGGCGTGGTGAGCGCCGCCGAGGCGCCGTAGGAGGCGTACTCCTCGCCGGCGAAGGCGTAGTAGGGCTCGATGGCGGCCGAGACCGCCCGGCGGGCGTCCGGTCCCAGGGCGAACATCACGGTCGCGACCACCCTCGGGGCGCCCGGCCTGCCCGCGTCCGCCCAGGCCTTGGCCAGGCCGGGGGTGAACTCCCGCACCCCCTCGACCGTCGCGTCGCCGGCGATCCACCCGGTGCCCCGGGTGGCGATGCGCCGCAGGGCCGCCTCCGAGTGCCCGCCGAACAGCAGCGGGATCCCGCCGTCCGTCGCGGCGCGGGGGCCGACCGGGTCCTCTCCCCGGGAGACCCCGGCCAGCCGGTCGAGCAGCCGGTCGAACTGCCGTCCCCGGGTGGCGTAGTCGACGCCGCCCTCGGTGAAGTCGTCGTCCCGCAGCCCGGGGGCGAGGCCGAGCTGGAGCCTGCCGGGACCGGCGAGCTGGTCGAGGGTGGTCACGGCCTTGGCGAACAGCGCGTGGTTGGCCCGCAGCGGCGCCAGCAGCACGCTGGTGAGCAGCCGGATGCGGGAGGTGGCCCCGGCCGCGGCGGCCAGCGTGATCAGGGGTTCGGGCGTCGTCCAGACCAGGCGGTCGCTGACGGAGAGCGTGGAGAAGCCGCGTTCCTCCGCCCGGCGCGCCCAGTCGACCAGGGCCCGGCCCTGTGTCCAGGGGGCGTGCCCGGGAAGCCCGATACCGATGTCCATGCGGGTGTGATTCCTCTCGTGCTGTCGTGTCGGTGAGGTGTCGAACCCGTCAGTCGCCCGCGACGGACGCCGGGCGCAGCGCGTCCTGGAGCAGGCGGGTCAGGTCGGCGGGAGGCTGGATGCCGCTGACGGGCGGCCTGCCGTCGATGATGAGCATCGGCACGCCGTTGACGCCCCGCTCCTTCGCCCTGCGCTCGTCGGCGCGGACGTCCTTGGCGTAGGCGTCGCCGTCGAGCAGCGCGCGGACCTGCCCGGCGTCGAGACCGGCCTCGACACCGACGCGCTCCAGGACCTCGGGGTCGCTGACGTTGCCGCCCTCGCAGAGGTAGGCGCGCAGCAACCGCTCCATCACCTGGTCGGCCAGGCCGTGGTCGGCGGCCAGGTGACGCAGCCGGTGGGCGTCGAAGGTGTTGACGGGCCTGGCGAGGGTGAGGTCGATGTCCACGCCCTCCGCCCGGCCGAGGGTGTGGATCAGCTCGACCCTGGCGCTGCCCTGCTCGCCCCACCAGTCGCCCATCGCCTCGGCCGCCGTCCTGCCGGGAGTACGGCCCTCCTCCGGCGACAGCTCGTAGCTGCGCCAGACGATCTCAAGCCGCTCCCTGCCCTCCGTCCCGGCCAGGGCCGTCTCAAGACGCCTTTTGCCGATGTAGCTCCACGGGCACAACACGTCGGCGTAGACCTCGACGGTCCTGGTCTGGTTATCGGTAGACATGGGGAATCCTCCCGTCCCGCGGCCAGTGCGCGGCGAACTCGGAAAACGGGTTTCGACGCCTTCGATGCTGCAACCTCAAGCACGCTAGAGGTCAAGCCGGGAAGTGATTGTCGGCGTTTCGGCCAACCCTTAGGACGACCCTCCCGATATGGCGACGGCCCTCGATGATCTCGTGTGCCCTGGCCACCTGCCGGAGAGGGAGGACGGCGTGGACGACATCTTTGACGCTGCCGTCCCTGAGATGGTCCACCAGCAATTTGTGGTCCGTCCGATAACGATCGGGACGGGCGGCCCGCCAGGCGGAAAGGGCAAATCCCGTCACATATTTAATCCCTATCAACTCCATGGGCGATATGTGAGGAATATCCAATCCACCGTGCGATGACCCGTAGAACACCAGTCGTCCGAACGGCGCCAGCAGACCGATCCCCTGCCGGAGCACCTGCCCCCCGACGCTGTCGAGGACGACGTCCACCCCGGCGCCGCCCGTCGCCTCCCGCACCCGCTCCGCCCAGTCGTCCTCGCCGTAGTCCACGACCAGGTCGGCGCCCAGATCCCGGACGAAGTCGCGCTTGGCCGCCGAACCCGCCGTCGCGATCACCTGCCCCGCCCCCGCCAGTACGGCCAGCTGCACGGCCAGGTGGCCGATGCCGCCGGAGGCCGCGTGGACCAGCACCCGCTCCCCCGGCCGCAGGTCGGCCACGCCGAGCGTGCCCATCGCGATCGGCCCCGAGCCGGGCAGTACGGTCGCCCGCACGGCGTCCAGGTCCTCCGGCACCGGCACGAGCGAGGCGGCGTCGAGCACCGCGTACTCGGCGTAGGCGCCGTGCAGCGTGTAGGCGCCCACCCGGTCGCCGGGCCGTACGTCCTCGACTCCGGGGCCGGTCTCGACGACCACGCCGACGACGTCGCCGCCGAGCACGATGGGGAACGTCGGCCGCCACATCGGGGCGGGGAAGAGGTCACGCCGCATCTGGGTCTGCGCGAACCCCACGCTGACGGCCTCGACCTCGACCAGCACCTGCCCGGGTCCCGGCCTCGGCACCGGGACCTCCTCGGGGCGCAGCACCTCGGGCGGGCCGTACTCGTGGACGCGGACGGCGAGCATCGTCCCCTCAGCCGGCATGGGGCCGCCGTCCGCGTCCCTCACGCAGGGTGCTCGCCAGCCATTCGAGCTCCCGCAGGATCTCCTTGGCCGTCGAGGCGTAGCCCTCAGGGTCCTTGGGCCTGCCGTCCTCGCCGAAGACCTCCCTGGGGAACTGGAAGGTGAGCACCTCGCGCACCGTGACCGCCTCAAGGGCGGCCAGGATCTGCCGGGTGTGCTCGGCCGCCCGTATGCCCCCCGAACGCCCGCCGTAGGAGACCAGCGCGACCGGCTTGGCCCGCCACTCGGCGTCGCTCCAGTCCAGCGCGTTCTTCAGCGAGGCGGGCAGGCTGTGGTTGTACTCGGGGGTGACCACGACGAAGGCGTCGGCGGCGGCGAGCCGCCCGGAGAGCCGGGCCGCGACGGCCGCGACCTCGGGGGCCGGGTCGCTCCCGAAGGCGGGCAGCACGACCGGCAACGGCAACTCCGCCAGATCGACGACGTCCGTGGTGAACCGCCCGTACTGGGCGACCTGCTCGGCGAACCAGTTCGCCACGGTCGGCCCGAAACGGCCCTCACGCACGCTTCCCACGACCAGGGCCAGGTGCAGGGGTGTCTGTGTCATCGGGACTCCTATCGGGAGGTGTGGACCAGCCGCTCGACGGCGGCCAGCGCCTGGGAGGGGCCGGGAAGCAGGGACATCTCGTGGGCGACGTCGCGGGCGCGCTGCCGGTAGGAGGGGGTGCCCAGCACCTCCCGGCAGGCCTCGGCCACGTTCTCCGGGGAGTCGTCCTCGGGAGGCAGCATCCTGGCGGCGCCGTAGTCGGTGAGCCTTCTGGTGAAGCCGAGCGCGTAGGGCAGGTAGGGGATGAGCAGCTGGGGCACTCCGTAGTGCATGTTCCCCAGGACCGTGGTGCCTCCGGCGTGGCTGACCACCAGGTCGCAGGTCGGGGCCACCACGTCCAGCGGCAGCCAACCGGCCCTGACGTTGTCCGGCAGGGGCCGCAGCGCCTCCGCCACGTCGGCGGGTGCCGCGACCAGCAGCTCCACGTCCAGCGCGCCCACCTTGGCGACCAGGCCGCTGAGGATCTCGAAGTCGCGGTCCGGGGTGACCCGGCTGCCCGCGGAGACCAGCACCCGGGGCCTGTCCCCCTTGGTGTACATCCAGGACTCGACGCGGCCCTTGGTGGAGTAGGGGATGTATCTCATGATCTGGGCGGGCGGCGCGTCCGCCTCCCTGAGGCTGGGCGGGCAGATGTCGACGAACAGGTCGGAACGCGGCATCTCGTGGAAACCGAGCCGCTTCAGCCAGGGCCCCAGCTCCGCGGCGGCGGCCAGGTCGATCGTGCGGGGCTCGCCCATGTCGACCGCCTGCTTGACGTACGGCACGCCCGCGTGGCGGGCGACCAGCGGCGCGGCGAAGACCAGCGTGCCCCCGACCACCACGTCGGGGCGCCAGCGGTCGGCGAAGTCGAGCAGCCCCTCAAGGCACCAGCCGGCGTAGCGCCCGAAGCAACGCCCGTTGAAGATGTAGCGCTCGTGCAGGTCGGTCGGGATCGGACGGCGCTCGCCGTCGTCGTACAGCAGGGTGTCCAGCATTTTGCGCGAGGTGACCGCGACGGCCGTCAGCCCGGCCGAGGTGATGGTCGGCACCACGTTCTCCGGGGCCGCCATCACCACCTCGTGCCCGGCGTTACGCGCCGCCTGGGCCAGCGGGATGATCGAGAAGATCACCCCGGACGTCCCCCCGGCCACGAACAGGACTCTCACGCCACGACCTCCTCGGTCAGCAGGGGAACGAGGTCGGCGGGCAGCGGCATCTCGTGGATCTCGGCGCGCAGCCGGTGCGCCGCCTGCCCGTAGGCGGGATCGGCCAGCACCTCCCGGCAGGCCGCGACGACCTCCTCCGTCTCCACCGGAGCCCCCGGGACCGCCGAGTCCCCGACCTGTCTGGCCGCCCCGAGACGCGCCAGCCTGCCGGCGTGCTCGTCGAGGCCGGGGTCGCCGGGCAGCAGGACCTGCGCCGCCGCCCGCGCCAGGCAGGTCAGGACGACGTCCGGGCGCCCCCGGTGGACCACGACGTCCCCGGGCCGTACGGCGACGCCGAGCGGGACCCGGCCTGCGCGCACGCCGGGCGGCACCGGCCCCTCCTCCTGGCCGGTCACCACGATCTCGGCCTCCAGCTCCCGCAGCCCCTCCAGCAGGTCCGGCCGCGTCTCACCGTGGTCGTGCACCAGGACACGCGGCCTGTCCTGTCCGGGGTGGACCCACGGCGGCAGGGCGCTCTGCGTCTCGTAGGGGATGTGCCGCAGCGGCAGGGCGGGGGCCGCGTCGGGGGCACGCAGGCTGGGCGGCGCCACGCTGACCGAGCGCCACGGCGCGGGAAGCTCGTACAGGCCGAGTTTCTCCAGCTCCGGTCCCAGCTCGGCGACGGCCGCCAGCATGTGGACGACCGGCTCCGCCAGATCGGTCGCGAACCGGACGTACGGCACACCGCCGTCGTGCGCGGCCAGCGGCGCCGCGTAGGCCGTGGCGACCCCGACCACCCGGTCGGGACGCCAGTCCCGCACCAGGGCCAGCAGCCCGTCCAGGCCGTCGGCGGCGAAGCGGCCGAACACCCGGCCCACGGCCAGGTCGTGTTCGTGTCCCGGCTCGGGAAGCTCGACGGTCCGCCCCCCGCGGTCCACGAGGAAGTCGGACAGCGTCCTCGACGAGATCGCGACCCCGGGCAGGCCCGCGGCGGCGACGACGGGAAGGACGTCCTCGTGACCCGCGACGAAGACCTCGTGCCCGCCGAGCCGTACGGCCTGGGCCAGCGGGACGAGTGGATAGCAGGCCCCGGCCGTGTGGCCCGCCACGAAGAGAACTCTCATGCGCACGTCCCCGGTTTCTGTCGAGGGTTTGGTCAGGCGTGACAGGCGGGCAGGCCGCCGTTGAACTCGACGATCTCCCCGAACACGGCGGGCACGTCCAGCGGCAGGCCCGGCTCACCGCCCGGTTCGCCGAGTTCGAGCAGTGCCCGGTGCAGGTTGCCCACGAGCCGCTCGGGGTCGAGCAGCCCGCCGTACTCGCCGAGGGAGCACTCGCGGGCCGTGCCGAGGGCGTCAAGCCCGCGCCGTGCCCCGTCGGCCGCGACCCGCAGCAGCCAGCGCAGGTAGGCCTCGGTCTCGTCGAAGGCGTGCGGCCCGGCGACGGGGCCGTGGCCGCCGACGACGACCTCGGGGCGCAGCTCCCGCAGCAGGTCCAGGGTGGCCAGCGTCCCGCTGACCGTCCCCATCATCACGAACGGCGTACAGCCCGGCATGACGATGTCCCCGGCGAACAGGACGCGTTCCTCCGGCAGCCAGACCACGGTGTCGTGCCGGGTGTGCGCGGGGCCCGCCGAGATGAGTTCGATCCGCCTGCCGCCCGCGTGCACCGTCAGCCGGTCGGTGTAGGTGACGCCGGGCGGCACGACCCCGACGTCCCCCCACTCCACGTCGGGCCACAGCCCGGTCAGCGCGAGCCCGGTCTCGGCGATCTCCTCGCGCGTGCCCGCGTGGCTCACCACGGTCGCCTCGGGGCCGAAGACCGCGTTGCCGAAGACGTGGTCGCCGTGGAAATGGGTGTTGACCACGAGCCTGCGCTCTCCCCCGGCGACCCCGTCGACGGCGTCCCGCAGCGCCAGGGCCCGGCGTTCGGTGGCCGCGGTGTCCACGACCACGGCCCCGTCGGGCGTGGTGATCACTCCGGCGTTGTTGAGGCACCAGCCCCCGTCCGGCTGGAGGTAGGCGTGGACGCCCTCGGCCACCTCGACCAGCTCAGGCGCGACCATGAGACGTTCCCCTTTCTGTGGTCGTTCCTGTGGCCGGTCACCCCGCCGACGGCAGGGCGGACCGGCTCACGAACGCGCCCGCCACGGCGGGCAGCTGCAGCCCGGCGTGACCCGCGCCGGTGGTCACGTCGCGCCAGTGCCGTTGCAGCGGCTCGCTCTCCGACTGGCCCCTGCTCCCCGAACTGCGCAGCAGCCGGTCGGCGGCGGTCGCGAGCAGGTCGGCCGCCAGCGCGCAGTCACGCCCGTTGCGCGCGGTGAGCAGGGCGTCGACGGGCGCCTGGTCGGCGACCTCGGCGACCCGCCGCAGCAGCAGGGCCGCCGCGTCCACCTCGCCGTCCGCGCGGGCCAGGGTCAGCTCGTAGGAGCCCCTGCCGACCCCACCGGAGATCGCCCCGGCGGGCGCGAGCAGCTTGTCGCGCACCAGCTCCGACCAGCGCCGCAGCGCGCCGCGCGCGGCGCCGAGCAGCGGGGCGGTCAGGGTGAGCCCGTTGCCCGCCTTCATCGGCACCCGGTGGCAGACGGCCCGCGCGTCGGGGGCCTCACCGGCGAGCAGGTCGTCGAGCGCGACCGAGCGGGCCTCGGGGACCTCGGTCTCGTCGAGGATCAGGGTGTTGCTCCCGGTCGCCCGCATGCCGCTGTTGAACCAGGTGTCGGCGACGCCGTACGCGGCGCGGGGGACCGCGAAGAACCTGGCCCCCCGCTCCGTTCTCGCGCACAGCAGCGCCCAGTCCGAGTGGGCGATCCCGCTGACGTACGGCCACTGGCCGCGTACCCGCCAGCCGCCGGAGACCCGCTCGGCCGTACCGGCCTGGACGAGGCCCCCCACGATCACGGCGTGGGGGCCCTCGGCCCAGACCTCCCGCCGCCCCTCCTCGGGGAGGTAGGCGGCCAGTCTGCCGGTGCCCGCCGTCAGGGACGCGAACCAGGCGGCGGACGCACAGCCCTCCCCCACCTGTGTCACGGCGGACAGCAACTCGGCGAAGCCTCCCGCCGCGCCGCCGTACCCGGCGGGCACGAAGTGCCTGACGAAGCCCGCGTGGACGATCGCCTCGACCACGTCGGGGGTGAGCTGTCTGTTCGCCTCGGCCTCCGCGGCACGCTTGGCGGCCACGGCGGCGGTCTCCCTGACGGCGTCAGGGGACAGGGAGGCGGGGGTGGCTTCCGGCATGTCGGATCACCCGATGGTGGTCGTGGTGAAGGTCACGGGGCTCGCCGGGTCCACGTAGTTCTCGAACGGGTCCCACTGACCGCTGACGGTCTGCTCGCGGTACCAGTAGAAGGCCGGGTCGGCGAAGCTGGAACCGCCGGGCGAGGTCGTGACCGTGCCCGTGGCACCCGCCCGGACCTTGACCACCAGGTCGGGCACGTCGAACTCGACCCCGCCCTGGAAGGTGCCGTTGCTGCGCAGGACCAGGTCGGAGCCGTTCCGCTCGACCCAGAAGTGGGCGCCGCCGAGGTTGCTGCCCCCTTCGAGGCGGTAGCGCAGGACGGTGGCGTCGCCGGAGACCCGGTAGGCGATCCGCAGGTCGGTCAGCGTCTTGTTGTGCGCGGGCACCGCGAAGATCGGCGCCGAGTCGAACCTGACACGGAAGTCGCCGCCGGGCTCGACCGTCGCGGGGGCGGTCACGGTGTAGTCGCGGGTGTAGCCCTCGATGGGGGTCCACACGCCGTCGATGCGGGTCCGCGAGATGTACGGAACCGTCACCGTCGCGGTGGTCCGCACGGCCCCCGTCGCTGTCCCCGTCGCCCCCGTCGTCGTGGTCTGCCGGGCCTCGGCCGGGGCGGTCAGGCCGGTCAGGGCCACGGCGGCGAGGCAGGCCGCGGCGGCGGTACGGAGGGTCCACTTGTTCATGCGTGTTTCCTTCGTTCGTTACCCATTGTTTTCCAGGAGGTTTTCCGGGTTTTTCGGCGTGAGCCGTCCCCGGCGTAGGAGAGACACGAGGTCAGGAGGAGATCAGGGTGGTGGTGAAGACCACCGGCGCGTCAACGGGGACGTAGCACTGGAAGGGGTCCCACTGGCCGTTGACCGCGTGCTCACGCGTCCACCCGAAGGCGGGCCGGTCGAACCCGGAGCCCCCCGGCGACGTGGTGACCGTGCCCGGCCCCTCCGCGCGCACCGTGACGACCAGGTCGGGCACCGCGACCTCGACCCCGCCCGCGATGGTCCCGCCGAAGCCGACCACCAGGTCGTCGTCCTGCCGCTCGGCGGTGAACTCCAGCCCGCCGGGGGTGTCGCCCCCGCGCAGCTCCCACTCCAGTACGGCCGCCTGGCCGGAGACCCGGTAGGCGATCCGCAGGTCGGTCAGCGTCCGGTTGAACGCGGGCAGGGCCAGGATCGGCGCGCTGGCGAAGACGACCGTGAACTCCTCTCCCGGCGCGACCCGTTCCGGAGCGGTCACCGTGAAGTCCCTGGAGTACTCGATCGGCGTCCACTCGCCGTCGATCCTGGTCCTGGCCAGGTACGGCACGCTCACCGCGACACCTCACCGTTCACTGAGCCGTTCACAGGGCCGTTCACAGGGCCATTCACTGGGCCGCCCGCCGCCGCGCCGACCGTGGTGGCCGGTTCCGGCTGCCAGTCGTGCTCGACCCATCGGGACCTGACCAGCAGGCCGCCGTCGGCGTCCTCGACCAGCACGTCGTGGACCACGCAGCTCGGCGCGATCTCCGGCTGCCTGACCCCGGGGCGGGTCGCGACGACGAGCACGTAGAAGGTGGCGTGGATCTCGCCGCCGGAGCCCGGTTCCACGCGCAGCATGTTGAACCAGTGGCGCCGCTGCACGGGGTCGCCGGCGAAGCGCTCCCGGTGGAAGGCCTTCAGCTCCTCGGCGATGCCCGCGCGGGTCCTGGCCGCGGGCCGTCCCGGCGTGTGCCGGAACTCGCCGTCCTCGGTGAAGGTCTCGGCGTAGGCGTCGAATTCACCACCGTCGAGCGCGTGCATCTGGGTGGCGTGGAACTGCTGTATCCGCGCGTACAAATCCGGTGGGGCCGTAACTTCTCTCATCTGGCGGACTCCTTTCGAGAAGTCCTCATAATGCTAGAAAGAGGCGCTCGAATGACACTTGAGAAACATGGTCGGCCGCTCATCCGGACTCCGCCACGGTGCCGCGAGCCCCGTTCAGTTGCCGGATATTTCCGGATTCAACACGAGCAAGGGCATCAAGGATGGCATTCTGCCTAATGTCCCTTTTTGTGGAGAGTTCCGGGTAATTTCCCACGCCGTAGACCCGTTCCGCCTCCGAGCTCAGCAGCTCGATCGTCTCCTCCGTCAGCTCGGGACTGCCGAGTTCCCGCCAGCTCGCCTCAAGTCCCCGGCCCAGGTGCCCGAGCCAGCGGCGCAGACCTCCCTCGCCGCCCCCCAGGTGGAAGGCCTGGAACGGCCCGACCGTCGCCCACCGCAGGCCGATCGAGTTGACCACGACACTGTCCAGCTCCTCCATCGTGACCACGCCCTCGCGGACCAGGTGGATGCTCTCCCGCAGCAGCGCCGTCTGCAGCCGGTTGGCCACGAACCGGGGCACCGGCCTGCGCAGCGCGATCGGGACCTTGCCGACCGAGCGGTAGAAGGCGATCGTCTCCTCGATCGCCTCCGGGGTGGTGCGCGTGCCGCCGACCACCTCGACCAGCGGCACCACGTGCGGCGGGTTGAAGGGATGACCGACCACCAGCCTGCCCTGGTCCGGGACCCGCTCGCCGAAGTCGTCGGGCACCAGCGTCGAGGTCGAGGACAGCAGCAGCGCCCCGGACGGGGCCGCGCCCGCGATCACCCCGAACAGCTCCCGCTTCAGCGCCGGGTCCTCCGGGGCGTTCTCCTGCACCACGTCGGCGCCGGAGACCGCCCGCGCCACGTCGGGTTCGAAACGCAGCCCGGCCAGCAGCTCCTCCGGGTCACGCCCGCCGCCGGGCAGCGTCGGCGCGAAGGTCCGCAGCCCCTCCTCGACGACCCGCCGGGCGTCGGGGCGCCTGCTGTTGACGGTGACGTCCAGCCCGTGCGCCGCGAACAACGTGATCCAGCCCAGCCCGATCGTGCCCGCGCCGATGACCGTCACGGCGCCTGGTCGCGTTCCCATCCGTTCCGTCCTTCCTGTCGGGCTTGTCGGGCTCACCAGCCGACCGCGCCGGTGTTGAGGCAGGCGAGCAGGGAGCGCGCCTGGACGTTGACGTAGTGCGGGTGCCGCGCCAGGAAGCGCAGCTGCCCCGGGGTGACCCAGCGGAAGCCGGGCGGCGGGTCGAGCGGCGCGTCCGCCTCGTTCACGTCCACCACCAGGTAGCGGCCCTCCGCGTTGAGGAACCTGCCGCCCTCCTCCGAGTGGATCGCCCGGTAGCGGACGCTCTCCGGCCTGGCGGTCAGCACCAGGTCCAGGAAGGGCGGCCGGTCGGCGCCGCTCAGGTGGGCGTAGTTCTCCGGGGTGTACTGGACGGTCGGGGCCAGCTCGATCGTGTCGCGCAGTCCCGCCTCCGCCTTGGCGTGCACCAGGACGTGCGGGACCCCGCCGATGCGCCTGGTCAGGAAGGCCGTGACGGCCAGGCCGTGCGGTTCGAGCAGCGGCTGGGTCCAGCGGGTCACCTCGCGGTTGCCCGCCGCGACGGAGACCGCGACGATGCTGAAGTAACGGCCCGCGTCGTGGTCGATGGACCAGGGGCCGCGCCGCCAGTCGTTCACCTCGGTCAGCGGCATCAGCTCCACCCGCATCTCCCGCCTGGCCCGCTCCGCGGTGAACCAGGACAGCAGCTCGGTGTCGCTGTGCAGCGCGCCCGCCTCGTCGGAGCCGATCGGCGCGCAGGCCAGGACCGTACGGGCGTCCATGTTGACGACGTTGTCCCGGCGCAGCAGCTCCCCGATCTGCCCGAGCGTCAGCCAGCGGAAGTCGTCGCCGATCGGGACGTCCTCGTCCACCTCGACGATCATGTTGCGGTTGATCTTCTGGTGGAACCACGAGCCCTGCTCCGACTGGAGCACGTCGGCCAGGACCCGTCCCCTGGTGGGATCGACGAAGTACTCCAGGTAACGCACCTCGGAGCCCCGGTGCACCTTGGTGTAGTTGCTCCGGGTGGCCTGGACGGTCGGCGACAGTTGCAGCAGGTTGGGGTTGCCCGGCTCCATCTTCGCCTGCATCAGCAGGTGCGGAACCCCGTCGAACTCCTTGAGCAGCAGGCCGAGGATGCCGACCTCGGGCTGTCTGATGATCGGCTGGTCCCAGCTCAGGACGGGCCCCTGGTCGGCCGTGACACGCAGCCCCTCGACGGTGAAGAACTTGCCGCTGTGGTGGGCCAGCCTCGCGCCGTCCTCGACGAAGTCCCACTGGTCGAGTCTGGCGAACGGGATGCGTTCGACGACGAAGCGGTGGGCCAGGGCGCGTTCGGCCAGCCAGTCCGTGACCTGCGCGGTGCTCAGCTGCCAGCCCGCCGTCGTCTCCGCCAGCGAGCGCGCGAGCCGTTCGGCCAGTCCGGCGTCCTCCCTGGCGCGCAGCCTCGGCAGGTCGAACAGCCCGGCCGTCATGCCCCCACCCCCGCCGCCGTCCGCAGGGCGTGTTTGACCGGCCCCCACCAGCCGGGGTTGTCCCGGTACCAGGCGACCGTCTCGGCCAGCCCCCGCTCGAACGGTACGGCGGGCCGGTAGCCGAGTCGTTCACGGATCTTGGTGTCGTCGAGGGAGTAGCGCCGGTCGTGCCCCTTGCGGTCGGCCACGGGACGGATCACCGAGCGGTCGGCGCCGAGCAGCGCGATCAGCCGTTCGGTGACGGCGATGTTGGTCTGCTCGCTGCCGCCGCCGATGTTGTAGACCTCGCCCGCGCCTCCTCCGGTCAGGACGAGCTGGACGCCCCGGCAGTGGTCGTCGACGTGCAGCCAGTCGCGGACGTTGAGGCCGTCGCCGTACAGGGGCAGCGGCTCGCCTTCGAGCAGGTTGGTGACGAACAACGGGATCATCTTCTCGGGGTGCTGGTGGGGGCCGTAGTTGTTGGAGCAGCGGGTGATCGAGACGTCGAGCCCGTAGGTGCGCCAGTAGGAGCGGACGAACAGTTCGGCCGCCGCCTTCGAGGCCGCGTAGGGGGAGTTGGGCAGCGGCGGGCACTCCTCGTGCCAGGAGCCCTCCTCGATGGAGCCGTACACCTCGTCCGTCGAGACGTGCACCACCCGCTCGACCCCGGCCGCGAGGCAGGCCTCCAGCAGCGTCTGGGTGCCGCCCACGTTGACGTGCGCGAACTCGGCGGCGTTCCTGAGGGAGCGGTCGACGTGCGTCTCGGCGGCGAAGTGGACGACCGCGTCGTGCCCGGGCAGCAGGTCGAGCAGCAGCGGCAGGTCGCAGACGTCGCCGTGCACGAATTCGAGGCGGGGGTGCCCGATCGGCAGGTTCGCGATGTTGCCGGCGTAGCTGAGCTTGTCGAGCACGGTGACCCGGACGTCGTGGAAGCCCGGGTAGCCGTCGTCGAGAACGGTGCGCGCGTAGTGTGAGCCGATGAAACCGGCGCCGCCGGTGACCAGCAGTCTCATGCCGCCGTCTCGATTCTGGCCTCGTCGCCGACCACGAGCCGTAACACGCCGTCCGGCGGACGCCCCCCGACGACCGTGCCGCGCCCGATGACGGAGTCACGCAGCCCCGCCACGCCCGTCAGGCGGGCCCCGTCCATCACGACCGAGTCCCGCAGCCGGGTGCCGCTGATCACGCACCCCCTGCCGACGGTCGTGCCGGGGCCGATCTCGCTGTCCTCGACCACGCTGTCGCCGCCGATGAGCGCCGGGCCCTCGATGCGGGACCGTACGACACGGGCGCCCGCCTCGACGACCACCGGGCCGGTGACGCCGCTGGCCGCGTCGATCGAGCCGTCGAGACGCGGGGGCAGGCCGCCGAGCAGCCGCCGGTTGCAGTCGAGGACGTCCTCGACCCGGCCCACGTCCCGCCAGTAACCGGGGTACTCGGCGGCCGTGACCTCGGCCCCGTCGTCGACCAGCCACTGGATCGCGTCGGTGATCTCCAGCTCGCCCCTGGCGCTCGGCCGGATGGCGGCGACGGCCCGGTGGACGGCGGCGGTGAAGAAGTAGACGCCGATCAGGGCGAGGTCGCTGCGGGGCCTTCGCGGTTTCTCGACCACCCGCTCAAGCCTGCCGTCGGGGCCGAACTCGGCCACTCCGAACGACTGCGGATCGGCGACCTTGCGTACCACCACGTGTGCGGCGGGCCGGTTCGCGGTGAAGCGCGCCGCGGGCTCGGCGACCCCCTCGGGCAGCATGTTGTCCCCGAGGTACATCACGAAGTCGTCCTCCCCGAGGAACGGCCTGGCGATCGTGACGCAGTGCGCCAGGCCGAGCGGCTCGTCCTGCGGGATGTAGGTCACGCTCATCCCCAGCCCGCCGCCGTCACCGATCGCCTCGCGGATCTGCCGTTCCCCGGCGCCGACGACGATCCCGGCCTCGGTGACGCCGACGGCCCTGAGGTTGTCCAGGACGTGTTCGAGAACCGGTCTGTTGACGATGGGGATGAGCTGTTTTGGCATGGAGTAGCTGAAAGGGCGCAGGCGGGTTCCCGTCCCGCCTGCCAGCACCAGAGCCTTCACGGCGGAGTCCTCTCTGGACGATCTCGACGATCGCGGCGCCGGGCCGCTATGTGCTCTCCCGTTGCCGCTGGAACCCGTTGACGACCTCAAGCCAGCGCTCGTGGTCGGTGACGCGCTCGGCGGCCTGGTCGGCGACCTCGGGATGCGGAAGGATCAGGAACCGCTCCTCGGCGATCCCCTTGAGCAGCGCGTCGGCGACCTCCTCCGGGCCGATGGCGGTGGAGGTGAGCGTCAACCCGCTCGAACTCGCGGCCCTGCGCGTCTCGGTGCGGACGCCGCGGGGGCAGACGGCGTGCACGCTGACGCCGCGGTGCCGGTAGGTCAGTGACAGCCACTCGGCGAAGGCCAGCGCCGCGTGCTTGGACACCGCGTACGGCGCCGCCCCGACCATGGTGAGCAGTCCCGCCGAGGAGACGACGGAGACGAAACGCCCCTGCCCCCGTTCGAGCCAGCCGGGCAGCAGGTCCCGCGCGGCCCGCACGTGGGCCATCACGTTGACCTGCCAGGCGCTCTCCCAGTCCTCCTCGGGCGCCTCGGGACCACCGGCCCGTACGGCTCCCGCGTTGGCGCAGTAGACGTCGATCCGCCCGCCGAGCAGGCGCAGGGCCTCGGGCACCAGGCCCCGCTCCGCGTCGCCGGGCAGGGCGATCCCGCCGATCTCCCCGGCCACCTCCTCGGCGCGCTCAGGGTGGCGGTCGTTGACGACGACCCGGGCGCCCTCCTCGGCGAACCGCCTGGCCAGCGCGGCCCCGATGCCGCGTCCCGCGCCGGTGACCACGACCGCCGCCTCTCGCAGGCCCATGCCGTACGGCTCCTCTCTCACGCGCCGTGCCCGGCGGCCCGCAGACCGTCCAGGGTCCGGCTCGCGGCGTAGTCCGGCAGGATCCCGGCGCGTTCCGCCTCGGCGAGCGTGGGAGCCCGCCGGTCGCGCTCGGACAGGATCAGGTCCAGGTCGCGCGGCAGCGGCAGCCCCAGGGCCGGGTCGAGCGGCGAGACCGCCAGCTCGTTCTCCGCGACGTATCCCGTGGACAGCAGGTAGGAGACGGCCGTGTCGTCCTCAAGCGCGACGAACAGGTGCCCGACGCCGACCGGGAGGTAGACCGACCTGAAGTCCCGCTGGTCGAGGACCACGCTGTCCCACACGCCGTAGGTCGGCGACCCCACCCGGGTGTCGAGGACCACGTCCAGGGCGACGCCCCCGGCGCAGTAGGCGTACTTCGCCATGCCGGGGGGTGTGGCGGTGAAGTGGACGCCGCGGACCACCCCGCGCCGCGACCGGCTGTGGCTGGCCTGCGCCACCGGGAACAGCGGGCGCCCGACCGCCCTGACGAACGGTTCCTCCTGGTAGGGCGACAGGAAGAAGCCCCGTTCGTCCCCGAACACCTCGGGGGTCAGCTCGTAGGCCCCCTCGACCTTCAGCTCACGGACGCGCATCCCGCTCACCCGGCGCCCAGGACGCCGACGTACAGGCCGGGCCCCGCCCAGTCGTGCTCGACGAACTCCGCGGCGAAGCCCGCGCGGGTGAAGGCGTCGAGATACTCCCGCCGGGAGAACAGCGACATGACGTGGACGTCGGAGTGGTGGCTGATCCCCGTCTCCGGGTGGGCGGCCGTCCAGTGCACCTCCATCCGGCTGGCGGCTCCCTCCCGCTGCCACGTCGAGTGGGAGACCCGGGAGACCGTCAGGCCGCCGACCTTCACCACGTCCCCCTGGACGTGCCCGGGGAGGAAGTTCTCCGGCGCCCACCAGGGTTCGACGACCACGACGCCACCCGGGTTGAGGTGCCTGGCGAAGCTCTCCAGCGTCGCGGTCAGCTCACCGACGTCGGCCAGGTAGCCGACCGAGCTGAACATGCAGGTCACCGCGTCGTAGGTGACTCCGAGGTCGAACTTGCGCATGTCGCCCTGCCACAGGGGCACCCCGGGGACCCGGTCGCGGGCCCTGGCGAGCATCCGCTCGGACAGGTCGACCCCGGCGACCTCGCCGAACGTCCCGGCGAAGTGACGCAGGTGCGAGCCGGTCCCGCAGGCGACGTCGAGCAGGCTCCGCGCGCCGGGGTTGCGCTCGCGGATCAGCGCCGAGGTGACCGCGGCCTCCCGCTCGTAGTCCTTGCCCCTGCCCTCGTAGACCACCTCGTAGAGGTCGGCCCTGTCGTAGGCCCCGAGGACCTCGCTCTCGTTCATCTGACGCCCTCCAACGGGTCGGCTCCTACAGCGTGGACAGCACTTCGCGCAGCGCGGCGATCACCTTGTCCTGCAGCTCCTCCGACAGCGCCGGGTACATCGGCAGGGAGAAGATCTCCTTGGCCAGCCGTTCCGTCACCGGCAGCGACCCGGCGCCGTAGCCCAGGTGGGAGAAGCCGGTCATCGTGTGCACCGGCCAGGGGTAGCTGATGTTCAGGGAGATCCCGTACGACTTGAGCCGCTCGATGATCCGGTCCCGTTCCGGGTGGCGGACCACGTACACGTAGTAGACGTGCTCGTTGCCCGGCGCCGTGGACGGCAGCAGCAGCCCGCCGGGGCCGGTGAGGTCGCCGAGTGCCTCCTCGTACCGCCTGGCGACCGCCTGACGTGCGGCGATGTAGGAGTCGAGTCTGCGGAGCTTGCGGCGCAGGATCTCGGCCTGCACCTCGTCGAGCCGGGAGTTGTGCCCGGGGGTCTGCACGACGTAGTAGACCTTCTCCATGCCGTAGTAGCGCAGCCGCCGCAGGTTCTGCTCGATCTCGTCGTCGGAGGTGGCCACCGCCCCCGCGTCGCCGTACGCGCCGAGCACCTTGGTCGGGTAGAAGGAGAAGGCCGCGGCGTCCCCGAGCGTCCCGGCCAGCCTGCCGTGGTGACGGGCGCCGTGCGACTGGGCGCAGTCCTCAAGGATCTTCAGCCCGTGCTCGTCGGCCAGGGCGCGCAGCGGCGCGAAGTCCACGCACTGGCCGTACAGGTGCACCGGCAGCAGCGCCTTGGTCCGCGGGGTGATCGCGGCGGCCACCTGGGCGGTGTCCATGAGGAAGTCCTCCTCGCGGACGTCCACGAAGACGGGTTTGGCCCCCGCCCCGTCGATGGCGACCACGGTGGGGGCCGCGGTGTTGGACACCGTGACGACCTCGTCGCCGGGGCCGACCCCGAGCGCCTCAAGCCCCAGCTTGACGGCGTTCGTCCCGTTGTCCACGCCGACGCTGTGCCTGAGCCCGTGGTAGGCGGCGAACTCCTCCTCGAAACCCTTGACGCTGGGCCCCAGGATCAGCTGGCCGGAACGGAAGACCGTGTCCACGGCGTCGAGGATGTCCTCGCGCTCGTTGTCGTACTCCGCCAGGTAGCTCCAGACGTAGGTGCTCATGAACGTGCTCCCGGTCCTTCCGGTGGTCAGCTGTGGGCTCCGATGAGGGGGAAGACGCGGTCGTCGTCGAGCGGCTGGCCGGGCAGCAGCCCGCCCAGGTCGTCGGGGACGAGGTCGCTCGGCTCGTAGACGGCTTCGGCGTCCATGTAGACGGTGGCCAGCGAGACCCTGACCTCGTCGGTGTCGTTGCGGCCCGCCAGGTGCAGGACCCGCTCGTGGTGGAAGGTGACGTCCCCGGCCCGGACCGGGACGGTGACCCGCGGCTCCCAGACCAGGTTCACCGGGCAGCGGAAGGGGTCCTGGTCCCCGGAGTCGTCCCGCTCGTGCGGGACCAGGTGTGAGCCGGGGATGTAGCTCATGCAGCCCCGCTCGACCGGGACGTCGGTCAGCGCCACCCAGGCGGTCAGGCCGATGGACCGGCCGGCGAACGGGATGGCCGGGGCGTCGGCGTGCAGCGGGGTCAGGGCCGACCCCGCGGTGCCCTTGCGCAGGAGCTCCGACTTGAACAGCCGCAGCGGGCCTCCCGCCAGCCGTTCGGCGACGGCGGTCACCCGGGGGTGCAGCGCCAGGCCGCGCAGTTCCTCACTGACACGGTCGACGTGGGGGACCCAGTCCATGACCCGCCCATCGGCCCGGTCCCAGTTCACCTTCTCCGCCTCGTCGAGACGGAGAAGGGAGACCGCCAGGAGGCTCTCCACCTCCTGCGGCGTCAGTACGCCGGGGATTCGGATGAACCCCTCCCGCCGATAACGCTCAACCACTTCGTCGGAGACGAGGTCGGGCATGTGCCTGCTCCTTCCCGTGTGCCCCGCGGCGCCCTCGTGGACGCCGGGAACGATCGGACGGCGCGAGTGTCTCCGACACGACTCGAAGCGCGGTCGAGCCTTCCTCCATCGGGTCCCCGAGCCGATTTCGAGCTGTGCTCAAGGCGGCTGACCCATGCTGCTGCTGGCTCCGCGATCGACGGACGCCCGCACACGGGTACACAGCCTGGAGGTACGCCGATGGAAAGTTCAGCCAGAGGCCGGCGCGTCGTCATGACGGGGATGGGCGTCCGCACTCCCGGCGGGGCAGGCACCAAGGAGTTCTGGGACCTGCTCACCTCGGGGAGGACGGCCACCCGCCGGATCTCCTTCTTCGACGCCTCACCCTTCCGCTCGCAGGTCGCGGCCGAGGCCGCCTTCGACCCCGTCGCCGAGGGCCTGACCCCCCGGCAGATCCGCAGGATGGACCGGGCGACGCAGTTCGCCGTCGCCTGCACCCGGGACGCGGTCGCCGACAGCGGACTCGACTTCGACGCGCTCGACCCCTACCGGGTCGGGGTGAGCCTGGGCAGCGCGGTCGCCTCGGCGACCAGCCTGGAGAAGGAGTACCTCGTCATGTCGGACGCGGGCAGGAACTGGCTCGTCGACCCCGCCTACCTGTCGCCGCACATGTTCGACTACCTGAGCCCGGGGGCGATGCCCGCCGAGGTCGCCTGGACGGTCGGGGCGCAGGGGCCGGTGACGATGGTCTCCGACGGGTGCACCTCCGGCATCGACGCGGTCGGCCACGCCGTACGGCTCATCCGGGAGGGCAGCGCCGACATCATGATCGCCGGGGCGACGGACACCCCGATCTCGCCGATCGTCGTCGCCTGCTTCGACGCGATCAAGGCGAGCACACCGCGCAACGACGACCCCGAGCACGCCTCCCGGCCCTTCGACCGGACCCGTGACGGCTTCGTCCTCGCCGAGGGGGCCGCCGTGTTCGTCCTTGAGGAGTACGAGGCGGCGCGGGCCAGGGGCGCGCACATCTACGCCGAACTCGGCGCCTCGGCGACCCGGTGCAACGCCCACCACATGACGGGCCTGACCAGGCACGGCCGGGAGATGGCCGAGGCGATCAGGAACGCGTTCGACGACGCGCGGGCCGACGCCACCGACATCGACTACGTCAACGCCCACGGCTCGGGCACCCAGCAGAACGACCGGCACGAGACCGCCGCCTTCAAACTGGCGCTCGGCTCCCACGCCTACCGGGTGCCGGTCAGCTCCATCAAGTCGATGGTCGGCCACTCGCTCGGCGCGATCGGCGCCATCGAGATCGCCGCCTGCGCGCTGGCCATCGAGTACGACGTCGTGCCGCCGACCGCCAACCTCCACGAACCCGACCCCGCCTGCGACCTGGACTACGTGCCGCTGACCGCCAGGGAGCTGCCGGTGCGCACCGTGCTCACGGTCGGCAGCGGCTTCGGCGGCTTCCAGAGCGCCATGGTCCTGCGAGCCGTCGCGTGAGCGGCCCGGCCGTACGGCCCGCGCCGGCCGGGCACGTTCCCACGGTCGTCACGGGCGTCGGTGTGGCCGCGCCCAACGGCCTGGGCACCGAGGAGTACTGGCGGAACGTGCTCGAGGGCCGCAGCGGCATCACGGAGATGACCAGGTTCGACGCCTCCGGCTACCCGTTCAAACTGGCCGGGCAGATCACCGGGTTCGTCGCCGAGGACCACCTGCCCGCCAGGCTGCTGCCGCAGACCGACGTCTCGACCCGGCTGGCGCTGGCCACCGCCGACTGGGCGCTCGCCGACGCCGCCGTCGAACCCGGCGACGGGGAGAACTACGACATGGGGGTGATCACCTCCAACGCCACCGGCGGGTTCGAGTTCACCCACAGGGAGTTCCACAAGCTGTGGGACCAGGGGCCGTCCTACGTCAGCGTCTACGAGTCCTTCGCCTGGTTCTACGCGGTCAACACCGGCCAGATCTCCATCCGCAACGGGCTGCGCGGCCCCGGTGCCGCCCTGGTCGGCGAGCAGGCGGGCGGGCTGGACGCGCTGGGGCACGCCTGCCGTACGGTGCGGGAGGGCACCGGCCTGGTGATCAGCGGAGGGGTCGACTCCGCGCTCGACCCGTGGGGGTACCTCTCCCAGTTCGCGGGCGGCCTGGTCAGCGCGGAGTCCGACCCGCGCCGCGCCTACCTGCCCTTCGACGCCGCGGCCGGCGGCTACGTGCCCGGCGAGGGCGGGGCCGTACTGGTCGTGGAGTCCGCCGAGGCCGCCGAACGCCGGGGAGCGCCGCGGATCTACGGTGAGATCGCCGGATACGCGGCGGCCTTCGACCCGCCTCCCGGCTCCGACCGGCCGCCCGCGCTGCGCCACACCGCCGAGCAGGCCATCGCCCGCGCCGGTCTGCGGCCCGGTGACATCGACGTGGTCTTCGCCGACGCCGCGGGCGTGCCGCGCCTCGACCTGGCCGAGGCCCAGGCCATCAGCGGCCTGTTCGGCCCGGGGGCGGTGCCGGTGACCGCGCCCAAGGCCCTGACCGGACGGCTCTACGCGGGCGGCGGCCCGCTGGACGTCGTGACCGCCCTGCTGTCCATCAGGGACGGGGTGATCCCGCCGACCGCGCACACCAGCGACGTCCCCGGCTCCTACGGCATCGACCTCGTCGTCGGGGAGCCGCGCGCCCTGCCGGTCTCCACCGCGCTCGTCGTGGCCCGTGGCAGGCACGGCTTCAACGCGGCCGTCGTGGTACGCGCCTGGACGAACTGATCCCGTTCCCAGCCCGAACCACGCCGTGGAAGACGGCGTGGTGTGAAAGGAGCACGACCATGTCCGCACTGAGCATCGACGACCTGCGCCGCGTCCTGGTGGAGTGCGCCGGGGAGGCCGAGGGAGCCGAGTTCGACGGCGACGGCCGGACGTTCGAGGAGCTGGGATACGACTCCCTCGCCCTGATCGAGACCGCCGCCAGGCTCAAGCAGCGCTACGGCATCGACCTCGACGACGGCGACGTCATGGCGGCCGAGACCCCGGCCGCGCTGCTGTCCCTGGCCAACGCGGCGGCCCGCTCCTGAGACCTCCCCGACCCTCCCGGGTCTCGGCGCCTTCCCAGGACTTCCTCGGACCTTCCGGGCGTGGCGCCCTCCCGGGACGGGACCTTCCCCGACGTGACATCGAAAGGCCAGTAGATGAGCACACACCGCACCGAGCACACGCTCACGGTCGACGCCCCGGCCCGCGTGCTGTACGACCTGGTCTCCAACGCCGGGACCTGGCCCGCCGTCTTCGGGCCCAGCGTGTACGTCCGGCACCTGGAACGCGACGCGAACCGGGAGCGCTTCCGCATCTGGGCCGTGGTGAACGACGAGGTGCGGAGCTGGACCTCGCGCAGGGAGCTGGACCCGCAGGGGCTCTCGGTCACCTTCCGGCAGGAGCACAGCAGGCCCCCGCTCTCCTCGATGGGAGGCGGCTGGCGCTTCCGCGAGCTTCCCGGCGGCCGGACCGAGATCGTCCTTGAGCACGTCTTCGAGACCGACGGCACGCCGGAGGCCCTCACCTGGGTCACCGCCGCGCTCGACCGCAACAGTCCCGAGGAACTGGCCGCCCTCGCCCGGATCGCCACCCTGGCACCGCGCCCACAGGACGTGGTCGTCTCCTTCACCGACACCGTCGAGGTGCCGGGGACCGCCGCCGAGGCCTACGACTTCATCCACCGCGCCGACCTGTGGGAGCGGCGGCTGCCGCACGTCGAACGGGTCAGCCTGCGTGAGGACGCGCAGGGCGCGCAGGTGCTGGAGATGAGCACCCGTACGGCGGACGGCGCGGCGCACGAGACCCGTTCGATCCGGATCTGCGAGCCGGGGGCCTGGATCGCCTACAAACAGCAGCTCACCCCGGCCCTGCTGCTCGGCCACAGCGGGCTGTGGACGTTCACCGACGGCACCGGCGGCACCGGCGGCGCTGTCGTGACCTCCCGGCACACCGCGGTGATCTCGCCGGAGGCGGTGCCCGCCGTCCTCGGGCCGGGCCGTACGCTCGCCGACGCCCGGGAGTACGTCCGTACGGCGCTGAGCCGCAACAGCCTGGCCACTCTGGAGGCGGCCGCCGCCCAGGCCAGGGCCGCCCGGTGACACCCCGATGACATGACGCCGCCCCGGAGCCGAGCGGGCTCCGGGGCGGCACCGTCTGTCTGGCACTGTCTGTCTGGCACTGTCCGTCTAGGGCGATCTCGCCGTGGCGATCCCGTCCTGGACGGCCCCGCCCTTGGGCGGCGCCGCCCCTCCTCGTCAGGTCATGCCCGGCCGGGAGCCGTCAGTAGTTGCCCAGGCCACCGCAGACGTTGAGGGCCTGGGCGGTCACGGCCTGGGCGTCGTCGTCGACGAGGTAGTCCACCATGGCCGCCACCTCCTTCGGCTCCACGTAACGCCCGATCGGGACGCGGGTGGTGATGCGGCTCTTGGTCTCCTCCTCGTCCACCCCCCAGATCGCGGCGTAGTGCTTGCGCACCCGCTCGGCCATGGGCGTCTCGACGAACCCGGGACAGACCGCGTTGACGGTGATGCCGGTCCTGGCCAGTTCGAGGCCGAGCGCCTTGGTGAAACCGACCACACCGTGCTTGGAGGCCGAGTACGGCGCGGCGTGCACCACCCCCTGCTTGCCGCCCGTCGAGGCGATGTTGATGATGCGGCCCCGGCCCGCCGCCAGCATCCCGCCCGCGTTCAGCACCTCCTTCGTCATCAGGAACACGCTGTTGAGGTTGGTGTTGATGACGTCGAACCAGAGGTCGTCGTCGAGTTCGGCGGTGGCTCCGCCCCCGCTGCGCCCGGCGTTGTTGACCAGGATGTCGACGGGGCCGTACCGCTCCCTGGCCGTGCGCACGAACGCGCGGATCTCCTCGGGCCTGGAGACGTCACAGGTCGTGCCGTCCACCTCGTACCCCTGCTCACGCAGGGACTTGACGGTCGCGGCGACGTCCTCGGCCCCGCGGGCGCAGACGAAGACCGCGGCGCCACGGCGGGCGAGCCGTTCGGCGATCTCCCGCCCGATCCCGCTGGTCGCCCCGGTGACGAGGGCGACGGGACGCGCGGGACGGTCGGTCGGCGTGATGTCGGTCGTGTCGGTCAACTCGGCTCCCTCGCTTCGGCGAACACCTCACGTGCAGAGTGCCGCAGCGCGCTCAAACCCTGGTCGAGAAGCTCTCGGGGAGGCCGACGCCGTACGGCCTGGGCCGGATGCCTCCGCCGTCGGTGACCAGGTCGAGGGTCGGGTCCCCGGCGAGCATCGCCAGGTGCAGGCGGCGCAGGCGGGCCGACGGTTCGATGCCGAGTTCCTCGACGAGCTTGGCCCGCAGCCGGTGGAACTCCTCAAGCGCCCGTGACACGTTGCCCGTGCGGTACAGCGCCAGCATGAGCTGGGAACGGAAGCCCTCGTGCATGGGGTGCTCGGCGACCAGGACACTCAGCTCGGGGAGCAGCGCGGCCTGTCTGCCCAGTTGCAGGGCGGCGTCGATCCGCTGTTCGAGCACGCTCATCCGCAGGTGTTCCATGCTCATGACCTCGCGTTGCAGGATTCTGCCGTGCGGGACGTCCACCAGGGCCGGCCCCCGCCACAGCCGCAGGGCCCGTTCGAGCGTGGCCAGTGCCCGGGGGTCACCCGCCTCGTGCGCGGCGATGCCCGCGGTGGCCTGCGCCTCGAACTCCTCGGCGTCGGAGAGCCCCGGGCCGCGTTTGAGCATGTAGCCGCCGAAACAGGTGACAAGAAGCTCCTTGGGGGAACGTCCCGACTCCCTGGGCTGCGCGGCGGCGATCTTGTTACGCAACTGGAGCACGTAGGTCTGCAGGGTCGTGGAGGCGCTGCGCGGTATGCGGTCCCCCCAGAGTTCCTCCATCAGGGTGGACACCTGGACCACCCGTTCCCCGCGCAGCGCGAGAAGGGAGAGGACCTGCCGTGGCTTGCCCGCGCTCGGCACCACGGAGATTCCGCCTTCACTGATTCTCAGCGGACCAAGGACACTGATATCCAACAGATAACCCCCTCTTCTATTTACAGGTACTTTACATCTGACGTCTTCAACTCCCTGTCCAGCACCCTCAGAGCCTTACACACATCCATCTGTGAAACCATGTGACCACATCATGATCTTGACCGTGAAAAATACACGATGATTCATTCCCGTGTCCCCCGCACTACGGAACGACACACCTCACAGCGTTAACTTCGGCGTAACACGCAGGCCACACGCTCTTCTTCCACCCCTCCCCCCGGCATCCGATCCGCCTATTAGACAGGCCGGACGAAGGCGTATCACTCTCCGTCGCCCATCGACTCCGGACCGGAGGAATTCTTTTCAAGAATATGTCAACCATTGCCACGCGAATAATCCGGAGACATCGGCGGGGAAGCGCCAGCCGCTCTTTTCAATGAGCTTCGGGAACGTTCCCTCCACCGGGAACACCGCCACACCCACGGCTCGCCACCCCTTTCCCGAGGCGCCACAACCGCCCGCTCCCCCTCCGGGAACGCCCTCCGAAGCGCCGCCCCCTCCGAGGCCGTCGCCTCCCGCATGACTCGCCCCGTTCCCCAGGAGCCGTCGCCTTCCCGGGAACCCCGCCATCACCCCCCACACAACTCGTCCCCGTTTCCCAGAGGCCGTCGCCGTCCGCCCTCCAGGAGCACCCCACTCCACTTCTAGCGCCGCTAGATTTCCTGCCTAAGGCATGCTAGCTTCACTCCTGTTCCTAGCGTTGCTAGCAAAGAGAGATGCTCATGCTCACCCCCGTCGCCTACGGGCTGGCCGTACTCCTCGATCTCCTCATCGCCTTCATCGGCCTCAGGTTCCTCCTGACGCCGGGCCCCGCCGCCGCCGGTTACGGCGTCCCCGCCAAGGAGAACGGCGACGCCGCCTACCTGACCATCAAGGGGCTGCGCGACCTGACCTACGGCCTCCTCGGCCTGGCCCTGCTGGCCTTCGCCGGCGCCAGGGCCGAGGCGTGGTTCATGCTCGTCGTCGCGATCGTCCCGTTCGTGGACACGGTCATCGTCCTACGCCACGGCGGCACCAAGGCCGTCGCCTTCGGCATCCACTTCGCCACCGCCGTAACCGTCCTCCTCAGCGCCGCCCTGCTGTTCATGGTCTGATCACCGCGACCGGGCCCGGAACGCTCGGCGGTAGGCGCCGGGGGTCGTGCCCAGGGCCGTGAGGAACCGCCTGCGGAGGTTGGTCGAGGAGGAGAGGCCGGCCCGGCGGGCGACGGCCTCCAGCGGGAGGTCGGAGGACTCCAGCAGGTCCTGGGCGACGGCGATCCGCTGGGCGAGCAGCCACTGTCCCGGGCTCGTGCCGAGCTGGTCGGTGAACCGCCGGGCGAGGGTGCGCGCCGAGAGCCCCGCCCACCCGGCCATGTCCTCGACGGTCACCGGTTCGTCGAGCCTCCCGGCGACCCACTCCAGCAACGGCGCGAGCGTGCCGTCGATCTGCTCGGGGTGCGGCGGCGCCGAGTACTGCAGTTGCCCGCCCTCACGGTGCGGCGGCATGACCATGGTCCTGGCGATGTGCGCGGCGTACCGGGCCCCCTGGTCGCCACGGACCAGGTGCACGCACAGGTCGAACCCGGCCCCCGCCCCGGCGCTGGTGGCCACGTCGCCGTGGTCCACGTACAGCACGTCCGGGTCCAACCGGACATGCGGGAAGCGTCTGGCGAACTCCCCCGCCAACGCCCAGTGGGTGGTCGCCTGCCGTCCGTCGAGCAGACCCGCGTACGCCAGCGCGAAGGCGCCGGAGCAGATGCTGACCACCCGCGCGCCACGGGAGTGCGCGCGGCGCAGCGCCCGGACGACCTCGGAAGACGGCGGCTCCTCGACGGGCAGCCAGCCCGGGACGACCACGGTGTCCGCATGGTCGAGTGCCTCCAGCCCGTCGTTCACGAGCATGTCGTACCCGGCGAGCGTCGGGATCGGGCCGGGCCGCTCCGCGCACACGCCGAAGGCGTACCTGACGGGAAGGCCCGGCCGTTCGACCCCGAACACCTGGGCCGCGCAGGCGAGTTCGAAGGTCGACTGCCCGGGGCGGACGAGCGCCGTCATCCGATGCATGGCAAGAAAGTACCGTACGACGTCATTCCTGACACTCGGCAGGGAGACGGCCGGCCACCAGGCTGGCCACATGACGACAGAGCGGTATGTGTGGTCCACCGTCCAGGACGCCCCGGTTCGTGAGCTCTTTCCCGGCATTCGCCTGCACTCCCTGTGGAAGGGGGGCAACGGCGCCAAGGCCTACGTGCTCCAGATGGACCCGAACACGTCCTGGCAGGGGATCGACGTCCACGACCCGGGCCCCGAGGAGGTCTTCGTGGTCTCCGGGGTCTTCAACGACGGCGACCGGGATTACCCCGCGGGCACCTTCATCCACGCCCCCGCGGGCTCCTCCCACGTCCCCCAGACGACCGTCGGCTGCACCCTCTTCCTCTTCTACCCGGAGGGCTGAACCCTTCCGCCAGAGGTCTGAGCCCCAGGTCACACGGCGCCATCCCACGAAAACCACGTCGGGCGCCGAACCGTGTTCCCCGGACCCGATCCCCAGGGGCTCCAGGTCACGTGGACGTCGCCCAGGGAGGGCAATGGCCGAGAATCTGGCCGTCATATCGGCCAAGCAGATATCATGGACGTATGGAGATCATCCCGATCAGTGAGGCCAAGGATCGGCTGACCGAACTGGCCGACCGGGCCGCTCGCGAGCATGACCACTTCACCCTGACCCGGAACGGGCGGCCACACGCCGTGATCGTGTCCGTGGCCGAGTGGGAGTCCCTCCAGGAGACCCTGGAAATCCTCGCCGACCCACAGATGCGCACCGACCTGGTCGAGGCGGCGTCCGCCGAGGCCCGCGGCGATGTGACCACCGAGGAGGAGATGGCCGCCATCATGGCGAACCGTCTTGGCAGGGCCAGCGCGTGAGCGACCGCTACACCGTCCTCCTGGCCCCTCCCGCACGACGTGTCCTGACGGCGAGTCTGCCCGAGACGGTGGCGGTCGCGGCCTGGGAGTTGATCACCGGCGCGCTCGCCAAAGAACCGTGGCGCGTCGGCAAACCCCTCCAGGAGCCATATGAGGGACTCCACGTCGCCCGACGCGGGACCTACCGGGTGATCTACCGCATCGATGAGGACAAGCACACGGTGACGGTTCAGGTCGTCAAACACCGCCGGGATTCATACCACACCTGACATCGTCACCGTGTGCGGTCTGTCCTCAGCCGCGCCGTACCTCGAAGTGGAAGCAGCCGAATTCGATCGCGCGGACGTGGACCACCGCCGTCTCCGGGTCCCCGAACACCTCCCGCAGCGCCGTGTCCGGGTCCTCGCCGGCGGCCAGGTAGCGTCCCCCCAGGATGTGCCCGTCCGCGGCGTAGGCCCGGAGCATCCGGTGCGACTCGTGCCCTTCGGGCCAGCCGTCGGACCCGGCGCCGGGGCAGTCGCCGGCGTGCACGAAGATCGGCCCCCGCTCGTCGTAGGCGCCCGGGTCCACTCCTCGTTCCGCCGCCCACCGGCGCAGCGGCGCGTACGACAGCAGCGCGACCCTCTCCCCCGCTCCCGCCCTGGTCAGGCAGCAGCGCAGCGGAGCGCCCTCCCGCTCGGTCGACACCCGGGGCGGGCGGCCCGCGTCGTCACCCTCCAGCAACTCCTTCACGACCTGGGCGTCGATCGCCCGAATCTCATATCCCATGCCGCCATCGTCGTACCGCCCGCACCCGGGCACCGGCGCTCCTCGGACCTCACATTTGCGACGGCCAGTTCCGCAGGAGGACGTCGAGGGCGTCCAGGTTTCTGGCCCAGGACTCGTCGATCGCCTTCGAGTGGCTGAACCCGCCCGCCGTCTCCAGGCTGACGTACCCGTGGAAGAAGCCGTGCAGCAGCCGTACGGCGTCCGTCTGGGCGGGTTCCGGCAGGTGGTAGCCGCGGAGCAGCGCCCGCGTCATCGTCGAGTGCCGGGTGGCCGCCTCGGCGGAGGCGTTCTCCGGGTCCAGTTCGAAGCGCGCCGCGGCGTATCTCCCAGGATGTTCCCTGGCGTAGTCGCGGTAGGCGTTGGCGAAGGCCACCAGCGCGTCCTTGCCCGAACGCCCGGTCAACGCGGCGGCGGCCCGGTCGGCCAGCTCGGTCAGCGCGAGGATCGCCACCCTCGTCCTGAGGTCGCGCACGTTCTTGACGTGGGAGTACAGGCCCGCGTCCGTGACGCCGAATCCCCGCGCGAGCGCCGAGACGGTCACGTTCTCGAAGCCGATCTCGTCGGCCAGGTCCGCCGCCGCCCGCGTCAGCCGTTCGACGGTCACTCCCGCGCGCGCCATACGCCTCCCTCTCACAACTTAGATGGATTAACCATTTGCCTAGAGTTCCTAGGAAAGGATAGCGTCCCAACCATGAGACCGGTTACCGAGCGCGACATCCGCGCGGCCTTCGTCAACTGCACCAAGGGAGAGGCGAAGCGGCTGGCCGTACCCCGGGATCTGGCCACGCGGCCCTGGGACGACCTGGACTTCCTCGGCTGGCGCGACCCCGCCTCACCGGAGCGGGCCTACATGGTCGCCGAGTCCGGCGACGGCCTCGTGGCGATCGCCCTGCGCCAGGCCGCCCCCCACGCCGGTCATGTACGGCGCAGCATGTGCTCGCTGTGCCTGACCGTGCACCCCGGAGACGGCGTGAGCCTGCTGACCGCCCGCAGGGCGGGAAAGACCGGGCAGCAGGGCAACTCCGTCGGCGCCTACATCTGCACCGACCTGGCCTGTTCCCTCTACCTCCGCGGCAAGAAGGAAGCCGCCCCCGGCGCCCGCCTCCACGAGTCCCTGACCCTGGAGGAACTGATAACCCGCACCGCCACCAACCTCACGAACTTCCTGAACAAGGTCGTCGACACGGCCGACTGAAAGACGTTCGTCCCGCTCACCGAGGTGTGTGGCGGAGTTCCGGCGCCCCCCGCCGTACGGTCATCCGGAGGCGTCGCCGCAGGCCTCGCGGTCACCCTGGTGGATCTTGCCCGTCTACGATGATCGAGTTCGGCGATCACCAGGGAAAGGGTGACATGGCGCAGGATCCGGATCACGCCTCCGTTCCCGGAACCCCGGCCGGAGGCAGGGTCATTCTGCTCAACGGCACGTCCAGTTCCGGCAAGAGCAGCATCGCCGGGGAACTGCTCGACATTCTGGACGGGACGTGGTTCCACATGCCGGTTGACGCCTTTCACGCGATGCGGTGCAAGCGTGAGATAGCCGAGGAGGACCTGCAGGCCGAGGTCGACCGCACCGTAAAGGGCTTTCACCGCGCCGTCGCCGGTATGGCCGCGGCGGGGAACAACCTCGTCGTCGACCATCCGCTCAGCCGGCGCTGGCGGTTGCTGGACCTTCTCGATGTGCTCGTGCCCGAGAACACGGTGCTGGTGGCGGTGCGCTGCCCGCTGCCCGAACTGGAGCGCCGTGAGGCCGAACGTGGCGACCGGCAACCCGGGCTGGCGGCTCTGCAGTACCACCGGGTCCATTCCCACGAGCTGCATGACATCGACGTCGACACGAGCGTCCACAGCCCGCGGGAATGCGCCGTCCGGATCAGCGACGCACTGCCGGACCTGCCGCGCCCGACCGCCTTCGAGACGCTCAGGCGAACGCTGCGACGGCCAGGCCGATCACCCCGGAAGCACCGGTAGGGCACGGGCCTCCTCGGCCTCGGCCTCCTCGGACTCGGCGGGAAATCCCTTCACCGTCAGCAGCACTCCCAGGCCTACTTCGAAAAGGCCGCCGGGAACCGAAAGGGCCGTGCCGACGCCGTACCCGAGGATTTCGAGAATCGCACCCACCGCGAAAACGGCGTAGCCCACCGTCCCCCACACCGCCATGAATCCGGGCACGAGTTTCGCCCGGAACAGAACGCGGCAGAACAGCAGGCTGCCAAGGCCCAGGGAGACCATGGCGATCTGGTAGGCGTAAAGGTTCCCCTGCCGCAGGACGGCGGCCAACGACGGGGAAAGGGAGGTGTCCCGCGCGAGGGGGACCAGCAGAAGCAGGAAGACGATCCCGACGGCCAGCATCACCGCCTCGACGACCCTGGAGACCAGGTAGGCGTGGGCGGAGAGTTCGTGGTGGCGTTTCAGGACGGGGAACATCAGCACTCCGATGCCGGCGACGGCGACGGAGTTGACCAGCATCAACAGTGCTCCCGCCGACGTCCGCATCTGGTCGGCGGCGGCACCGGTCAGGGCGTTGCCGGGGATGTACACGACGAACGCGAGCAGAAAAAGAGCACCCACGGCTCGTCCCGTTGCTCTGGCTGACATCTCTTCCCTCTTTCACCGGACCGAGCTTCACCGGACCCGGACGTCACCGGGCCCGGCGAAGCCCGGTCCGGAGTGCGCTCGTACTAAGTACGGTCACGGTAACGTACTAAGTACGAAACGACAATCGTCCAGGAGGGCGCGATGGCTCAGCTCAGCCGTGAACGGGTGTTGCGCGGCGCCCTCGCGGTCGCCGACGCGGGGGGAATCGGGTCGCTGACGATCCGCTCGCTCGCCCAGGAGCTCGGTGTCAAACCGATGTCGGTCTACCATCACGTCGCCGGCAAGGAGGAGATCCTCGACGGCATCGTCGACCTCGTCTTCCAGGAGATCGAGCTGCCGTCGGCCGACGGCGACTGGCGAGAGGAGATCCGGCGGCGGGCGTCCTCGGCCCGTCTCGTGCTGCGGCGCCACCCCTGGGCGCTCGGGCTCCTGGAGTCGCGGACCACCCCCGGCCCCGCGACCCTGCGGCATCACGACGCGGTTCTCGGCATCCTGCGCGGGGCGGGTTTCCCGGTGCGGATGGCCGCCCACGCCTACGCGCTGCTCGACAGCTACGTGTACGGCTTCGCCCTCCAGGAGGCGTCTCTGCCCTTCGACGGCCCGCAGAACGTGACCGAGATCGTCGAGCCGATGGCGCAGCAGGCCTTCGCCGAGGGATATCCCCACCTCGTCGAGATGGCGACCGAGCACGTTCTCAAGCCCGGCTACGACTTCGGCGACGAGTTCGACTTCGGGCTCGACCTGATCCTCGACGGACTCACGCGGAGAAGATGACACGCCGGGCGGGAACCCCGCCGAGGGGCCCCGCCCAGCGACTCAGACCTGTTCGAGGGGCAGCAGGCCCCGGACGCTGCGGCAGACGCCGTCGCTGGCGGCCGAGGCGGCCAGCCGCTCGGCGTCCGGCGTGCCGTACTCCGTGGTCCGCTGACGGATCCGCCGCCCGGTCGGGGCCACCATCTCCCCGATCTCGGTGATCGTCTTGAACGAGCCGTTCTCCGAGCCCGCCATCCGGCTGATCGTCTCCTCCATCAACGTGCCGCCCAGGTCGTTGACGCCGCCCTGGAGCACCTGACGGCACAGGTCGTCACGGAGTTTGACCCACGAGCACTGGATGTTGTCGATCGCGCCGTGCAGCAGGATCCTGGACAGCGCGTGCACGGCGCGGTTCTCCCGCGCCGTCGGTCCCGGCCTGGCGATCCCGGCCAGATAGATGGGCGCGCTGTGGTGCACGAACGGCAGCAGGACGAACTCCGAGAAACCGCCCGTCTCCTCCTGCATGCGGCGGATCAGCTGAATGTGCCGTACCCAGTGGGCGTGGGTGTCCACGTGGCCGTACATCATCGTCGAGGTCGTCGGGATGCCGACCCGGTGCGCGGTCGAGATGACCTCGATCCACTCCCTGGCCGGCAGTTTGCCCTTGGTCAGCACCCAGCGCACGTCGTCGTCGAGGATCTCGGCCGCGGTGCCGGGCAGCGAGTCGACTCCCGCCTCCCTGGCCGCGACGAGCCAGTCCTCGATGGACAGGTTCGTACGGCTCGCACCGTTGATGACCTCCATCGGGGAGAAGGCGTGGACGTGCATTCCCGGCACCCTCGCCTTGACCGCCCTGGCGATGTCGAAGTAGGCGTCGCCCGGCATGTCCGGATGGATGCCGCCCTGCATGCACACCTCGGTCGCCCCGGCCTGCCAGCCCTCCCAGGCCCGGTCCGCGACCTGCTCCAGGCTGAGGGTGTAGGCGTCGGCGTCGGTACGGCGCTGCGCGAACGCGCAGAAGCGGCAGCCGGTGTAACAGACGTTGGTGAAGTTGATGTTGCGGTTGACCACGAAGGTCACGTCGTCGCCGACCGCCTGCCTGCGCAGGTCGTCGGCGATCCGGCACAGCTCGTCGAGGGCCGCGTCGTCGGCCCCTGCCCCGTTCTGGTCGCCCGCCACGTCGAGCAGGGCGACGGCCTCCTCCTCGGTCAGCGCGGCCGGGCTCTCCGCGGCCTTCCGCAGGGCCCGGCCGACCTCCCCGACCAGCACGGAGGGAGCGGCGGCCACGGGCAGCCGTTCCCTGAGCGCGTCCCAGTCACCGTAGACGTCGTCGAAGTCCTCGCGACGGTCGGCGGTCCGCCCCTCGGTGTCCACCGCGGTGTGCAGGTCGGTACGGCCCGCCGAGACGAAGCCGCCGTCGGGCTCCTGCCAGGGACGGCCGACGAGGACGGCGTCCTCCCGCGCCAGCCCCGTCTCCGGGTCGGCGAGGGCCGCCACGTGCGCGTGAAGGCGGGGGTCGAGCCAGGGCTCACCTGCGAGCACGTACTCGGGGTAGATCGTCAGCCGCTCACGCAGCGTGAAGCCGGAGGCGGCGGTACGGGCGGCGAGTTCCTCGATCTGCGGCCACGGCCGTTCCGGGTTGACGTGGTCGGGGGTCAGGGGCGAGACACCGCCCCAGTCGTCGATCCCGGCCCTGATCATCAGGTCGTACTCGGCGTCGACCAGGTTCGGCGGGGCCTGCACCCGCATCCGGGGGCCGAGGACCAGCCGGGAGACCGCGATCGTGGCGGCCAGCTCCTGCAGGTCGGCGTCGGGCATGCCGCGCATCGCGGTGTCCGGCTTGGCGCGGAAGTTCTGGATGATGGTCTCCTGGAGACCGCCGTACTCGCGGGCCACCCTGCGCAGCGCGAACAGCGACTCGGCCCTGTCCTCGACGGTCTCGCCGATGCCGATGAGGATGCCGGTGGTGAAGGGCACGTTGCTGCGGCCCGCGTCCTCAAGGACGCGCAGCCGTACGGCGGGGTCCTTGTCGGGAGAGCCGTGGTGCGGCATGCCCTTGACCTCGAACAGGCGCCGTGAGGTCGTCTCCAGCATCATGCCCATCGACGGCGAGACCGGCTTGAGGCGTTGCAGGTCACGCCAGGTCATGACGCCCGGGTTGAGGTGCGGCAGCAGGCCGGTCTCCTCAAGGACCCGGATGGCCATCGCGCGGACGTAGGAGAGCGTGTCGTCGTAGCCGTGCGCGTCCAGCCACTCGCGGGCCTGGTGCCAGCGGTCCTCGGGACGGTCGCCGAGGGTGAACAGCGCCTCCTTGCACCCCATGGCGGCGCCCTGCCTGGCGATCTCCAGCACCTCGTCGGGGCTCAGGAAAACGCTCTCCAGCTTGTGCGGAGCGGTGGCGAACGTGCAGTACCCACAGCGGTCACGGCACAGGCGGGTCAGCGGTATGAAGACCTTGCGGCTGTAGGTGATGGTTCCCTGCCGTCCGACGGCTTCGAGACCCGCGTCCCTGACTCGGCCCGCGTGTTCGAGCAGGGTGTCGAGATGACCGTCCCTGGCGTGCAGGAGGACGGTGGCTTCGGTGAGATCAAGAGCTTTGCCGTCACGGGCGCGGGCCAGCGCCCTACGCATCGCGCTGTCGGTGGGGTTGTCGCTCATGACGGCACATTACGACCCTGCTCCGGACGGACCGGGCGCGGGGTACGGCTCCGACTTCAGCACTGCTTAAGTGGACCCTCAAGCAAATCTCGATAGACGTAAATTATTGCACCTGCATATATTGGAGGCATCCCCGGAAACCGCTCCACAGGAGTTCACGATGCTCTGGTTCCTCCTCGCCCTGCTCGCCGTGTCCGCGCTGGCCCCGCTGATAGGCACCGACACCCGTGACGGCCGTGACTGGCGCGACGACGACCCTGCCACGTCCAGGAGAAGGCTCCCCGTCAGAAGGACCGGTAGTCCCGCACCCGTGCCCTCGGCCCCCGTGCGGGCGGGCGTTCGCCGTCCGACCTCAGCAACCTGCTGACCCGGTGACGATGCCCCAGGTAGGGGGCGAGCAGCCGCAACATCCCCGCGTCGTCGGTCCGCCGCCCCGTCAGCGCCCAGCCGACCAGCGACGACAGGTGATAGTCGCCGACGGAGAGCGCGTCCGCGTCGCCGTGTGAGCGCTGGCGCACCTCGGCCGACGTCCACACTCCGATCCCCGGCAGCGCCCGCAGCAGCAGATCGGTCGCGGCGCTGTCCCCCGCCGCCTCCAGCCTCGCGGCGTACCGGGCGGCGTTCACGATCGTCCTGGCCCGTACGGCCTCGGCCCCCGCCCGGTGCCAGTCCCACGAGGGGATCGACCGGCACACCTCAGGTCCGGGAAAGACCCGCATCCCCTCGGGCGCGGGCCCCGGAGCCGGCTCACCGTAGCGGTACAGCAGCCACCGCCACGCCCGCCAGCCCTCCTCACTGACCACCTTCTGCTCCAGTACGGCGGGCACCAGGGACTCGAAGACCCGGAAGGTCCGTCCGATCCTGAGCCCTTCGTGCCGTTTCGCCGCGCGCCGTACCACCTCGTGCTCCGGGACGAAGCCCGAGACGTCGTCGTCCTCGCCGAGCAGCGCGGGCAGCGTCTCCAGCAGCCATCCGGCTCCGGGACCCCACGCCGCACCGGTGACGCGGCCGTCGGCGACGGCGACCCGCAGTGTGCCCGGTCCGTCGGGGGTGGCGCAGGTGCGCCAGAACGCCCCGTCGGGGGTGTGCCGCCAGGCGGGGTCCCCGGGGCCGTGCCGCAACGGACGCAGAGTCGCCCTGAGATCGAGCGGCCGGTCCGGCCGCCACCGTCTTTCGGCCAAGGGAGCGGGTCAGCGGTCGCTGGAGAAACGGATGGCGCACTCGGGCAGCACGACACCCGGCCAGACCCGGCTGCCCGCGAGCAGTTCGTTGCCCGGCCCGACGACGGCGCCGTCACCGACGACCACGTCCCGCAGGACCGCGCCCGGCTCGACCCTGGCCCCGATGCCCACGACCGAGTCGGTCACCGACGCCCCGGCGCGGATCACGCAGTCGTCGCCGAGCACGCTGCCGGAGACCTGCGCCCCCGCCTCGACGACCGCGCGGGCGCCGACGACGGAACCGCCGTCCACCTTCGCCCCCGCGTCGACCACGGCGCCGGGCAGCGCCAGCAGGTCACCGGTCGGCCCGGGCAGGGCCGGGGAGGCCAGCCGGCCCAGGACCAGGTCGCGGGAACCCTGGACGAACGCGGCGGGGGTGCCGACGTCCAGCCAGTAGGAGGCGTCGGCGTAGCCGAGCACCAGGGCGCCGTCCTCGATGAGGCCGGGGAAGGTCTCCCGTTCGACGGAGACGACCTCCCCCGCCGGGATGGTGTCGATCACCGAGCGGGTGAAGACGTAGCAGCCCGCGTTGATCCGGTTGGTGACCGGGTTCGGTGTCTTCTCCAGGAACGCGGTCACCCGGCCGTCCCCGTCGGTCGGCACGCAGCCGAACCGCGAGGGGTCCTCGACCTCGGTCAGGTGCAACGTCACCGCGGCCTGTCTGGCGATGTGCCTGGCGACCTGGTCGCCGATGTCGTGGCCGGACAGGATGTCGCCGTTGAGCACCAGCACCGGGGCGTCCGGGCCGCAGGTCAGCGCGTCGGCGGCGTTCCTGATGGCGCCGCCGGTGCCCAGCGGCGTCTCCTCCGTCATGTACTCCAGCGAGAGCCCGAACGCCGAGCCGTCCCCGAACGCCTCGGAGAACATCTCGGCCCGGTAGGAGGTGGCGAACACGATGCGCCGTACCCCGAACGAACGGGCCCGCGCCAGCTGGTGCGCCAGGAAGGGGACCCCCGCCGTGGGCAGCAGCGGCTTCGGGGTGCCCAGGGTAAGCGGACGCAGTCGCGTTCCTTGTCCTCCGACAAGAAGAATCGCCTCAAGCTCCGACAAAGAGGTCTCCATCATCCCGCGAGATTAGCTCACCGTTCAACGGCGTGCTGAATAGCCCATTAACCGATGGAAGATCGATTCTTTCGCTAATCGAGCGCACGCTGATAGGACAACAGATGGGCCTCGGCCGAGGCGTCCCAGGTGAACTCCTTCGCCCTGGAGTGCCCCGCCTCGGAAAGCGCCGCGCGGCGCTCCGGCGAGGTCAGCAGCGAACGCAGCGCGTCGGCGATGCTTGCCTCGTCGGGCTCGGTGTAGGCGACCGCGTCCCCGCCGACCTCGGGCAGCGAGGTCCGGTGCGTGGTCAGCACCGGTGTGCCGCAGGCCATGGCCTCAAGGACGGGAAGCCCGAAGCCCTCCCCCCGGGAGGGGAAGGCCGCCACCAGCGCGCCGCCGAGGAAACCGGACAGGTCGGAGAAGGCCAGGAAGCCGGGACGGACGACCCTGACGTCCGAGGGCACCTCGTCGATCGCGGCGTCCACGTCGGCCTCGTGGACCCCGCCCGCCAGCACCAGCGCGGGCGGCGAGGGCAGCTCGCGCACCGCCCTGGCGAACCCCCTGATCAGGTTCGGCAGGTTCTTGCGCGGCTCCATCGGGCCGAGAAAGGCAACGTACGGCGTGCCGTGCAGCCCGAGCCGGTCGGCCGCGTGCGCCAGCTCCCGCTCCGAGGGCCGGTGGAACAGCCGGGGATCGACCCCGTGGTAGGCCACGTCGATCCTCGTCGGGTCGGCGGTCAGCACCCTGACCAGCTCGTCCCTCGTCGCCTTCGAGGGGACGACGACCCGCGCGGCGTGCCGTACGGCGGTGCGGGTCGCCGAACGGAAGAAGGAGGCCCTGACCGTGTCGTGCTGGGAGGCCTCGGTGAACCACGTGACGTCGTGCACGGTCACCACGGCGGGCAGCCCCGAACGCAGCGGCATCGAGTAGTAGGGGGCGTGGATCACCTGGGCGCCCACCTGCTGGGCGACGACCGGCAGCCCGGTCTGCTCCCAGGCGATCCTGGCGGCCCGGTTGGCGATGCCGAGCGGCCCTGGAACGATCCTGGCCGAAGGGGCGAGCCCGGCGTAACGTTCGGCGTCGGCGCGTTGGCACACGATCGCCAGGTCGGCTCCCGCCCGGTCAAGCGCGGCGAGAAGTCCGTCGACATATCTGATCAGAGCACCACGGTCAGCCGGAACCGCGGCCGCGTCGACGAGCACTCGGGGCGTCAAGAACGATCACTCCCCCTCAAGGGTCAGCGCGGGCTCCTTCTCCCATTTCCCCCTCACTCTATTGCGAGCGTCTTCGAAAACGTGGGGTATATCACACGGGTTTTCCCGTTGTTTGATCGTGCGTGGGACCGACGTCACGACGGGCCGCGATCCCGGCCGCACCGGCGCAAACAAGGTCACCGACCACGATCACGATTCTGGAGCAGAGCGCCACCGTGATCGCCTGTCCCTGGCTCAGCACCGGGGCCAGCACCGCGACCATGGCCACCTCGCGCACCCCCGCCCCCGCCGGGACCACGAACGTCATGATGCCCAGGCACCAGGAGAGCGCGAACGCCCCGATGGAGAAGACGATCGCGGAAAGCCCGGAGGGGCCGAAGTCACGGACGACGGCGGCCAGGTGCAGGCCGTAGGCGGTCCAGCCGAGCAGCGCCCAGCCGAGCGCGGTGAGCATGCCCCCGCGGGTGAGCGGGCGTTCGAGCGGCTCACGCCCCAGCTTCCGCAGCCCGAACCCGAGGACCGCGTTGACCACCCGGGGCTCGAAGGCCACCGCGAGCACCGGGATCAGCAGGAACACCCAGGCGTACGGCGCCGCCGAACCCGGCATGGCGGCCAGCAGCGTCACTCCCGAGACCACCAGCCCGCTGCCCAGCTGCACCGGCATCGTCAGGAAGAACGCCGCCGCGCTGCGCGACCTGGGCACGCCGAGTTCCCTGCCCATCTCCATCTGGGCCAGGACCGGCCACAGCGAGCCGGGGATGTACTTGCCGAGCTGGCCGACGAAGAAGACCTTCGCGGCGGGGCGGAACGGCAGCGGCGAGCCGAGGTCGGCCAGCAGCGCCCGCCACGTCATCATCCCGCCGCCCAGCGCGGCGATGACGGCCAGCAGCGACAGGACCAGGCCGGGCCAGGAGAGCCGGGCGAACCCGGCGCGGATGTCGTCCCACTGCCGGGCGACCGCCCACGCGCCGAAGCCGAGCGCGACGACCAGGAACGCGATCCGGACCAGGCGTTTCACGCTCTCACGGTTCCAATCTCACAGGGGTCTCACAGAGGGAGCACCGGCTCCGGCGGCTGCGGCAGGGCGGCCCCCGCGGGACGGCGTCGCCCCTTGGTCGCCACCCACAGGTAGGTCGGCACGACCGGCAGCAGCGCGCCGAGCACCGGCCGTGGCAGCCGGGACAGGACACCCTCCGCGGCCCGGCCGACCGCGCCGGGGAACAGCTCGGACCCGGCGAACTCCGCCGGGGTGGCCAGCACCGGGAAGGTGTAGTCCCACACCCGCAGTCCCCTGACCATCCGGCGCAGCCCCCTGCGGGTCCGGTAGCGCTCGTAGTAGCTGTCGGCCCGCCCGGACAGGCGCACGTAACGGTCGGCGAGCGCGGGCGGCAGATAGGACAGGAACGGCAGCCTGTAGTGCGGCTCCATCACCCCGAGCCGGTTGCCCAGGCCCAGGTAGAGCACGCCGTCGGGGGCCAGCACCCGGCGCATCTCCGCCATGATCGCGTCAGGGTCCACCACGTGCTCGTAGATGTGGTTGAAGACCAGCACGTCGATGGAGTCGTCGGGGAAGGGCAGCGCCGTACCGTCGGCACAGACGAAGCTGACCCGCTCACCGAACCGCGCCGAGGCCTTGCGCAGGCCCGGCACGTCGATGTCCACGCCGAACGTCCGCCGCGCGCCCGCCGCCGCCAGCTCGTCGGCGATGAACCCGGCCGAACAGCCGATGTCGGCGACCGTCAGCCCTTCGAGGACCCGCTCCCTCCTGCCGAGGAAGTGGCCGAGCACCGCCACGATCTTCGCGGCCTTGCGGCGGCGTTTCTCCTCGTCCAGCATGGCCGCCTGGAACTCGGAGTACTCCAGCTGCGCAACCCGCTCGCCGCTCATCGTCCGTTCACCGTTCCTCGTCGCCATCACGGCCCGCCCCTGCCCGCCGGGGCGCGCGGCCCAAGCGTACCGGCGTGCCGTGTCCCTTACCGGTCACCGACCAGAGCCGCCAGGTAGGCGTCCCAGTAGGGTTCGGGGTCGACCGGCTTGACCCCGGACCGCAGCCGTTGCGGCTCTCCCGGCCGGTAGAAGGCCTCAAGCGCGGCCCGCAGGGACTCCACCGAGCCCGGCTCGACCAGCAGGCCGTCCACGCCGTCGGTCACGTGGTCGCCGAGCGTCCCCACCCGGCTGGCGATCACCGGCACGCCCTGTTCGTGGCCGAGCCACACCTGCTGGCTGGCCGTACCGCCGCGGTAGGGCAGGACCAGCGCGTCCACGTCGGCGAACAGCTCCGGCACCTCGGTGTCGGCCACGTAACCCGGTCGCAGTTCGACCCGGTCGGTCAGCCCGAGCTGCGCGACCAACGCCTTCGTCTCGTCGAGACCGCCCCAGAACTCTCCGGCGACACGCAGCGAGACCCCTTCGGGCAGCGCCCTGATCAGCACGTCGAGCCCCTTGTACGGACGGACCAGGCCGAAGAACAACAGCCGCCCGGCCACCTCCTCACCCGCTCCCCGGGCACGTCCGCGCAGGGCGGCGGGCAGGTGCGGCGCCATCTCGGCCACCGTCACCGGAGCGGGCGTCAGCCCTCGGGCCAGGTCCCCCTGCGCCCGCGAGTGGGCCAGCACCCCGTCGACCCTGCGCAGCAGCGCCCGCATCAACGGCACGTCGTACGGCTTGCGCTCGTGGGGCAGCACGTTGTGGCACAGCGCGACGACCCGGGTACGGCGCCGCAGGCCGTACAGGATGCCCAGGTAGGCGGGCACCTGCACCGGGCTGAGCACGACGAGGATCACCAGGTCGGCCCCCGCCAGGCGGCGCCCCGCGCGCGCCCAGCCGTCGGGACGGCGCCAGTCGAGGTCGCGCAGGACGTTGGGGAAGGGGGCGCCGTCGGGGGTGTCCACGGTCTGGGTGCCCGGGTAGAGGAAGGAGGGGTACTGCGCCCGCCACGACTCGATCAGCACGTCGTGCCCGGCCGCCCGCAGACGGTGGGCCAGTTCCGTGGTGTGCGCGACCCCGCCGCCCTTGTAGGGGTGGGCGGGCCCGACGATCGCGACGCGCATCTACTCGCTCCTGGAGCGCACGATGAGGTCGGCCAGCAGCGCGAGCGAGCCGATGAGCAGACCGGACAGGAAGATGACGATGGTGTTGCTGGTCAGGTAGAACCCGTAGCGGATCATGTCGACCACGCCCTTGACCAGGCCGATGCCGACCAGCCACAGCGCGGGCGGCATGAGGACCTTGAGCGGGTTGAAGTACATGACCATCCGCAGCACCTGCAGGATGTAGCGGTAGGCGTCGGAGACGAAGCTGAACTTCGACGTGCCCGCCCGCTTGCTGTACTCGATCGGCAGATAGTAGACGTCGTGCTGGTTCGACAGGAACGACAGCGTGATCGTGGTGACGCAGGAGAAGCCGGGAGGCAGCAGCCGCAGGTACGGCTTGGCCACCGACTTGCGGAAGGCCCGAAGCCCGCTGTTCAGGTCGGGGATCTTCTGCCCGGCGAGCCGCTCGGCCACCTTGCGGATGAACCACTTGGCGGGCACCCGCAGGAACTTGTGCGAGCCCTCCTCGGTGGTCCGCGCGCCCACGACCTGGTCGATCGCCGCGTCCTTGTCCAGGATCGCCACCAGCTCGGGGATGCGCTCGTTCGGGTAGGTCATGTCCGCGTCGGTCCACACGACGATCTCGCCCCGGGCCTCCTGCGTGCCGATCCTGCGCACGGTGCCCGAGCCGCCGTTGCGGTGGAAGGCCCGCACCCGCATGTTGGGGAAACGCGGCGCGGCCTCGTGCAGCCTGGCCAGGGTCGCGTCGGTCGAGAAGTCGTCGACGGCCACGAGCTCGTAGGTGTAACCGCTGTCGTCCATCGCCCGGCAGATGCGCTCGACCTCGTCGATGACGTGGTTCTGCTCGTTGTAACAGGGCAGGACGATTGTGACGTACGGTGTTGCGTCCACGGCGGTTCCACTCTTCGGCGTCTCGGGCGTGCTCACGACGGGCGAGGATACTCTGCCCGGCTGGGAGGCGAGTGCACTTCGCCGTCCGGCTCAGCCTGTCTCCACGACACCGGCGCCGCCGACGCCCGGCAGTTCCTCCATCGTCGCGGCGAATGACCGGGCGTCCGTCGGGTCGGCGAGCTTTACAAAGTATCCCTCGGACACGGTCGCCGAGTCGGGCAGGCGCCCTGCCCACATGAAGGACAGGACGCGCCGGGCGTGGGCGGCGTCCTCGACGTAGACGTGCTCGACCTCCTCCATGCCCGCCAGCCTCGCCTCGACGGCCTTCCTCTCCTGGGAGGTGGCCCGGCCGCGTCCCGCGCAGTCGTCCGCCCCGCAGAGCGTGAGGTAGGCGTCGGCCTTGTACCGCCAGAAGGGGTGGCCGAAGGCACCGGCGTTGGCGACGCCCGGAGCCCGGTTGAGCGCGGCGGGGAAGGGAGCGATGTCGGCCCGGTCACGGAGCGTCCCGACGAACGACTCCGGCAGGTCCCCGGCCTTGAGGACGGAGAGCATGACCTCGTCCCCGGCGTAGGCCCTGCGGTAGTCCGCCAGGGCCTCCTGGCGGGAGACGAACCGCACGTCCTTCACCTGGGGCATCGCCCGCAGCCTCTCCCCGAGAGCACGCCGTTGCTCGGCGGTCACGGCCCTGCCGTGGCAGTTCTCCCACGGGGCGTCGTCCCAGCACAGGAAGACGGAGAATGTCCCGCCCTTCGGCCAGGGACCGGCGGGCGGCGGGGAGAACTTCTGGCCGGTCGCGGAGGACCCCGCCTTGAGGGACGGCGCCTTGGGAGGCCGTGCCGTGGGAGTCGCGGCCTCGGGGGAGCGTCCCTGCGGGGACTCCGCCCGGGGAGCCGACGCCCTGGCAGCCGACGCCTCGGGGGACGGCGCCTTGGGGGACGGCACCGCCTGCGCGGCCGTCGGCGGGAGCACCGGCAGTACGGCCACGGCCGCGACCCCGCTCAGTACGGCGCGGCGGGCCCGTGCCCGTCTCCGCGAGCCACCGGACCCGCTCCCGGGAACAATCGTGTCCAATGCGTCACCCACCGCGATAACCAGATGTCCTTCACAACAGCCATGAATGGATATCACGGATTCGATCACCGCTTGACGAGGTGGTCCCCGGCGGGCGAAACCGTTACCTACGGGCCTTCAGGAGGCGGGCGGGACGGTCATCCAGACGTCCACGGCCATCGACCAGGTGCCGTTCGGCGGCTCGACGAGGGAACGCTCGTCCTGACGGGCCCGCAGCTTCATCACCTGGACCGGATCGCCGTACGGAGCGAGCTGGTCGGCCCTGACCGCGAGCAGGACGGGCACCCGGCCCGCCGCCCGGACGCGGCCGACCAGACGGTTGACGTCGGAGGGGATGGGGATGTCCGCGCCCTGCCGGTGGAAGACCTTGGCGGTCGGCACGCCGCAGGTGCCCCTGACGACCTGGGTGAACCGGTCACCGGTGACCCGTTCGACGATCAGCACGGAGGCGTTGGCGGGCAGGGCCGCGCACATCGCCTCGACCGCGGCGCGCTCACCGCGCTCGACCGGGGTGAAGGCGACGCCCGCCGAGGTGACCACGGGCGGCACGAGCAGCAGCAGCACGCCCGCGACGACCAGCCCGCGTTGCACGGGCCTGCCGTACCCGAGCCTGCGGGCCTTGTCCCTGACCCAGCGCAGCCCCCAGACCGCCAGCAGCACCAGCCCGGGGATGACGACGGGCACCAGGCGCCGGGAGGCCCACGGGTGGTCGGGGGTGATGGAGGGCAGTATCAGCGTGGCGACCGTGGTCCAGCCGATCACGGCCAGCGGCAGCAGCCAGCCGAACCCGCGCCGCCTGACCAGCCTGCGCGTCAGCAGGGCGGCGGCCATGGTGGCCAGGGCGACGGCGGGAACGCCGAGGTACCAGATCACCCAGTAGAGCGACTCCTCGTAGTAGAGCCGGGTCGGGTCGGCCGCCAGGCCGTTGTCCGCCTGGGTTCGCTGGATGAACGCGGCGTTCAGCGCGTCGTCGGCGGTCACCGGGATGCGGGTCACGGTCTGCAGCCAGGGCCGGGCCACGAAGATCGCGACGACCAGCACCACCAGGCCCGCGGCGATCTCGGGAAGCCCGCGCAGCCGTACGGCCCGTCGCAGCGGCGGGGCGAGCACCGGGGCCAGGGCCGCCGCCACCAGGGTGAGGGCCAGGACCGCCCCGCAGATGGCCAGCAGCGGCCTGACCGAGGCTCCCAGGTAGGTCAGGTACGGCCGGGACAGGAAGTAGGTGGCGGCCAGGCCGACCCCGGTTCCCACGGCCAGCCCGCACAGCAGCGGCAGGCCGAGCCGTCCCTCCTGACGGCCGCCGACCCTGCGCATGGCGATCAGCAGCCCGGCGTAGGCGAGCACGGGCAGGATGTCGCGCAGGCCGTCGATCCTGACCAGCACGGCCAGCCCGAACACCAGGCCCGCCAGGTCGGCGCCCGCGACGGCGCCGTAGGCCTGGGCCGCGCGGACCAGCCCCGGCCGCTCCCCCGAGGGGACCGGTGGCAGGTAGCCGAGCCCCATGACGCCCGAACGCAGCCTGGCCCGTGCGTCGTGGAGCAGGACGAGCCCGCCGAAGAGCATGATCAGGGACGGGATCTCACTGAAGGTGGTGCGCGAGGTGTAGAGGATCGGCAGGCTGACCGCGAACACCAGGGCGGCCAGCGGCGCCCAGCGGGCGCCGACGAACCTGGCGACGAGCCCGGCGACGACCAGCACCGCCATGGCGCCGAGCAGCGGGGGGACCAGCAGCAGGCCGCCCAGCCCGCCCAGCCAGTGACCGAGCGCCTGGATCATCGGCGGCCCCGGCATGAACTGCGGCACGACCACGCCGCCGAAGTCGTAGAAGCCCATGCTGCCGAAGACCAGCGCCGGGTCGGCCCCGCCGAAGGCCGCCTCCTGGTACGGGATCGGCAGCGAGCCGTGTTCGGCCAGCCAGACGGCGTACTGCGCGTAGGTCGCCGGGTCGCGGCGGACGATGAGCTGCTCGCTGCCGAACACGGTGTTGAAGATCGCGGAACCGGCCGCGACGGCGACGACCGCGGCCGTCTGCCCGGCGGTCGCCTCGACCGTCTCCGGCAGGCGGCGCAGGCCGTAGCGGCACAGCAGCGCCGCGACCAGCAGGCCGAGCGGCAGCGCGGCGACCGGCCTGAACCAGCCCAGCATGAGCAGCGCGAACCCGGCTAGCAGCCAGCCCGCCAGGACGAGCGCGGGCACGGCCGAGAGCACGGCGAGCACCCTGCCCGCCGTGGGTCCGCGCGCGCTGTCCCACGGGCCGATCCTCATGGCTGGCCCCGAGCGTAGCGGCCCCGCCGCGCGACGGCGACGGGGGCGCGCGACGGGCGGGCCGAGCCGGTAGCGTACGCGCAGCATGCGAAGGGGGCGGTAGTGGTCGGGTGGGTGCGGGGGCGCAGGGGGCTCTTCCCGGTGCCGGAGCGGGCCGCGCTGGAACCGCTGAGGCAGCGGTGGTTCCTGGTGGTGCTCGGTCTCGGGGTCGTCCTGCGGGCGCTCGCCATGCTCGGCTACCGGCCCGCGCTGTGGTTCCCCGACTCCTACACCTACGTGGTCACCGCGATGCGGCCCAGGCCCGACCTGGTGCGCCCGGCGGGCTACTCGATGTTCCTGCGGCTGTTGGAGCCCCTGCACAGCTTCGCCCTCGTCGCGGGCGTCCAGCACCTGCTCGGGCTCCTGACGGGCGTGATGGTCTACCTCACCGCCAGGCGGCTGCGCGCCCCCGCCTGGGCCGCGACGCTCGCCTGCGTCCCCGTCCTGCTGGACGCCTACCAGATCGAGCTGGAGCACCTGCTGGTCTCCGACACGCTGTTCACGACGCTCGTGGTGGCCGCCGTCTGCCTGGCCGTACGGGAGCCCGGGAGTCAGCGGGGGCGGATGGCCGGGGCGTGCGCGATCGGCCTGCTGGTCGCGGCGGCGACGCTGACCAGGACGGTCGGGCTGCCGCTGGTCGCGCTCCTGGGCGCGTGGCTGCTCTACCGGCAGCGGGGCCGGGTGGCGGTCGCGGCGGTGACGCTGGCCGCGGCGGCTTTGCCGATCCTGGGTTACGGCGTCTGGTTCCACGCGACCACCGGCAGGATCGGCCTGGTCGGCGCGAACGGCGCCTTCCTGTACGCCAAGACGATGACGTTCGCCGACTGCGCGGTGATGAGGCCGTCGGCGGAGCTGGCCGTCCTGTGCGACCCCCGGCCGCCCGCGTCGCGGCCCCCCTCGCAGGAGTATCTCTGGGGCCAGGACTCCCCGCTGGTCAGGCTGCCCGGCATCACCTTCACCCGGGAGACCGACGCGCTGGCCGGGGAGTTCGCCTCGCTGGCCATCCGCAGCCAGCCGCTGGACTATCTGGGCTCGGTCCTGACGGAGCTCGGCCGCTCCTTCACGCTGGACCGGCCCGTCTACCCCGACCAGGAGATCTACGACCACTACCTCTTCCCGGCCGCGACGCCCGAGCCGCCGGGACGTTACCCGGCCCTGGTCGGCGCCTCCTTCGCCCGGCTCTACGAGCGGGGGCCGATCGAGACCGAGGTGGTCGAGCCGTACGCGGGCTGGATGCGGGCCTACCAGGGCGTCGCCGCGCTGCCCGGCGCCGCGCTGCTGGTGATCCTGCTCCTCCCTCCGGTCGTCGCGGGGGTACGGCGGGCCAGGTCGGCCGGATCCGTCCCGGTGGTGTGGGCGCTGCCCTGGGCGACGGCGGTGACGTTGCTGGTCATGCCCGCGGCGGTGGCGGAGTTCGACTACCGCTACGTGCTGCCCGCCGTACCACTGGCCTGCCTTGCTGCGGCTTTCGCCGCGAGTAAACCTTCCTTCAGTAACATTCCAAGAAATGTCCGTATTTGAGTATGCTGGGCGGCCGGATCACCGCGCAGTCCCCGGGGGGAGATCATGGCTGAGTTCGTACCATCACGACTCCCCACGCCGACTTCGTGACCTACTCTTTGGGCGCTATGAGCGAGCCGAGACAGCGGGTGTCGCCGCCGAGCAAGGAGATCGCATGAGCGACCAGCGGCACGTCGCCATGAGCGATCACACCACCCAGCCGGCCCTTGGGCGCAGGGCGTCCAGGCGCGCGGCCGGGAACGGCGTGACGCCTGAGGAGATCTCCCCTCTTTACCAGGAACCTCCCAGGAGGAACGGCGGCGGCCGGTCGAGAGGGTCGGGCGGCAAGGCCGCCAAGCTCGGCGTCGGCGCCTGGGTCAGCGTCGCGCTGACCGGCGTCATGGTGGTCGGCACCCTCACCGGCTACAAGTTCTACCGGGACATCGAGGGCAACATCACCCGTGAGGACGTCGAGGGCAAGCTGGGCGCCGACCGCCCGCCGGAGACGGGCGCGCTCAACGTCCTCGTCGTCGGCTCCGACAGCCGCGACGGCGCGGGCAACAAGAAGTACGGCCAGCACCTGCAGGGAACGGGTGAGCGGACCGACACGATCATCCTCCTGCACATCTCCCCGAACCGCGACAAGGCGACGCTGATCAGCTTTCCCCGCGACTCGATGGTCCAGGCGCCCGAGTGCCAGAACCCCAAGACCAAGGCGATCATCCCCGCCGGTCTCCGGCAGATCAACGCGACCTTCAACGACGGCGGCATCACCTGCACGTGGAAGACGATCGAGACGCTGACCGACATCCACATCAACCACTTCGTCAAGGTCGACTTCTCCGGGTTCAAGGGCATCATCGACGCCCTCGGCGGCATCGAGATCTGCCTGCCCAAGGACGTCACGGACAAGAAGGCCAAGCTCGAACTGAAGAAGGGCAAGCACATCGTCAAGGGCGAGACCGCCCTGGCCTACGTCCGTGCCCGCTACACGCTCGGCGACGGCAGCGACATCAGCCGCATCAAGCGCCAGCAGGTCTTCCTCACCCAGGTGATGAAGAAGGCGACCAGCTCCGACCTGCTCACCGACCTCGGCAAGCTGACCAGTTTCCTTGAGGCCGCGACCTCCTCGGTGACGATGGACCGCAACCTCACCACCGGACGGCTCCTGGAGATCGCGCAGAGCGCGGCCTCCCTCAACGCCAAGGGCCTGAAGTCCGTCACCGTCCCCTGGAAGCCGTACGCGCCCGACCCCGGCCGGGTCGAGTGGGCCCAGCCGAAGGCCGACCAGCTCTTCGCCGCGATCCGCAGCGACATCGAGGTGCAGCCGACCGCCACGCCGAAGCCCTCGGCCAGCCCAGGCCAGACCTCGGCCCCCGCCAAACCCGCGATCAAGCCCTCCCAGGTCAGGGTCCAGGTGCTCAACGGCACCAGCGTCGCCGGCAGGGCGCAGGAGGTGGCCGACGCGCTGGCCGCCCAGGGCTTCACGGTGACCGAGGTCGGCAACGCGCGGCTGCCCAGCGGCGCCGACCAGCCGAAGACACGCATCCTGTACGCCAGGAACGCCCAGGACGGCGCCGACTACGCCGCCCCGGTGGCCGCCAAGCTCCTCAACAAGGAGAAGGTCAAGCCGGAGGGCGGCAAGCTCAAGCCGGGCGGCAGCGAGCCGTACGTCCCGTCGGCCACGGGAACGGCCTCGACCGCGCCCACCGCGACGCCGACGGCGAGCGCCCCGGCCACCACGACGGACGGCCAGGGGCCGGTCATCCAGCTGGTCATCGGTGCCGACTGGCAGGGTGTCGCCGCTCCCATCAAGATCCCGGACAGCATCAAGGGCGACGTGGTCGACGCCAACACCAACCCCTGTCTCTGAGCCCTGTCCCCGGTACCGCCGGTGCCGCCCCGTGCCCCGTTCCTCCGGGAACGGGGCCGTTCTCCCAGCTCCGGGCCGCCCCGACGGTCACGAAACCCCGTGAAACGCGGCGAGCTCGTGCGACAGGGCGTCCAAGAGCGTTTATGGTGGTCCGACCGGTGGACGACTCCGTCATCCGTCCGTGTCCCGGGCGATCTCGCCGGTCCGCTTCCCCGTCTCCGACAGATAGCTGAGCGTTTTCCTCGTGAGCGACACCCGACCCTCTTCCCCGGTACCGGCCCCATGGGACGACGGCGCCAGTGGCGCCGGAGGCGGCGGGCAAACCGGCGGGCAGGACGGAAGGGCGGCGCCGTGGCCCCAGCCTCCGGCCCCCGACCCTGCGGAGGGGGCGGGCGAGGTGACCGCGTGGGGCTACCCCGCCTACCGGGAGCCGGAGAACGCGCCCGGCGGGGAGACGAGCACGCCGTACTGGGAGGGGTCCTCCGCTTTCGGGAGTGAGGAGACCTCCGGGGCGGGCGCGGCGCCGTCCGCCGCACGGCAGGCGCGCAGCCCCTACCCCAGCCCTCACGACCCCCCGCACACCACCGCGTCCCAGGAACCCGCGTCGCAGAGGCCGGAGACCCGGGAGCCCCTGCCCCAGAGGCCGGAGTCCCGGGAGCGGGACGCGCGGTGGGCTCAGGAGTTCGGCGCGGCCCAGGCACGGGCGTGGACCTCGGGCACCCCGTCCGAGCCCCCCTCCTCGGAGACCTTCTCCTACTGGGAGAACTCCGCCCGGCAGCAGCCCGAGCCCCAGGAGGCCGACCGTCGGCCCTCCGCGTGGGGAGAGGCGACCGTCTCCCCCTGGGAGCAGGCCCACCCCGTCCCGTCTCAGGAACCCCCCGCGCCCGCCGAGCAGGCCGGGTACACCGCACCGGCTCCCGCCGAGCTCCCCGAGCGGACCACGCCGCGCCGCCGGGGCTCACGGGCGGCCTCGCACCTGAACGCCCGGCCCAGAATCCCTGCCTACCTGGACGAACACCCCCAGGTCACCGAGCAGCAGAGGGCCCCGGTTCCCGTCGGCGCGCACGCCGCGGGACCGGCCGTCGCCCCCTCGTCCGTCGGAGGTCCGGCGGCCCTGGAGTGGGAGCAGCGGGCCTACGCCGAGGAGGAGCCCACCGCTCCCCCGGCGAAGAAGAAGCGCGAGCCGTACCTCGACAACGTCAAGTTCGTCCTGATCGTCATGGTGGTCATCGGGCACTCGCTGGTGCCGACCCTGGCCGCGCACTCCTCCAGGGCCGCCTACCTGTTCATCTACACGTTCCACATGCCGGCGTTCGTGCTGATCAGCGGCTATCTGGGACGCAACTTCTGGAACTCGAACGCGAAGATCAACAAGCTGGTCGACACCATGCTGGTGCCGTACGCGTTCATCGAGATCGGGTACGCCCTGCTGCGTTACGCGCTCGGCCAGAAGTGGACCCTGACGATCATCGACCCGGCCTGGCTGAACTGGTATCTCGTCGCGCTGGTGCTCTGGCGGATCTCCACCCCCATCTGGACGCGGATGCGCCAGCCGTTGCTGGTCGCGGTGACCATATACATGGTGGCCGGTTTCTCCGAGATATCCGGCGACTTCAGCCTCGACCGGTTCTTCGGCCTGCTGCCGTTCTACGTGCTCGGCCTGCTGCTCAAGCCCGAGCACTTCGACCTGCTCAAGCCGTTCTGGGTGCGGATCGCCGCCGGGTTCGTCGTCGCCGGAGGCGTCGCGGTGGCCGTCTACCTCGCCCCCAGGGTCGGCCTCGACCCGGTCTACTACCGCTACAGCTTCAAGTACATGCACCTCAGCTGGTGGATGGGCCTGAGCGTGCGCGCGGCCATGCTGCTGGCGGGCCTGACGCTCTCGGTCGCGCTGCTGGCGCTCGTGCCGAGGCGCGAGACCTGGTTCTCCGACCTGGGCACCCGCACGCTCTACACCTACCTGCTGCACGGTGTCGTCGTGCTCATCGCCAAGGACCAGAAGTGGCTGAGCTTCCCCTGGCTGTACGGCCCGCTCGGCGTGCTGGCGATCGCGTCGAGCTCGCTCGTACTGGCGATCATCCTGAGCCTGCCGCAGACCCGCACGCTCTTCAAATGGCTGCTCGAACCCCGCCTGGTCTGGCTGTACCGCAGGCCCTCCTCGAAGGAGAGTTCAGCCGCCGTTCCCCGGTAGTTCACTCAACGCATCCGGTGCGGACGGAACCGGCACTCAGCATCGGCATATGCGGGTATGTGTCGGGACGATCGTCCATCACCCCGAAGACGCCCGGATCATGCATCGGCAGATCCGGGCGCTCCTCGACGCCGGGCATGACATCACCTATGTCGCGCCCTTCACCGACTGCAACGTCACGCCCGATCCCGGGATCAGGGCGATCGACGTTCCCCGCGCGACCGGGCGGCGCCGCAGGCGCGCGCTCAAGGCGGCCAGGAAGGCCCTCAAACGCGGGATCGAGGGCGCCGACCTGCTGATCGTCCACGACATCGAGTTGCTGTTCCGGCTGCCCAGGCGCAGGCCCGCGACCGTGTGGGACGTGCACGAGGACACGGCCGCCGCCCTTGAGGCCAAGCCGTACCTGCCCGAGGTGCTGCGCCGTACGCTGCCGTCGCTGGTGCGCGGGGTCGAGGCCAGGGCCGAGCGGCGCATGCACCTGATCCTGGCCGAGGAGGCCTACCAGGAGCGCTTCTCCAGGCCCCATCCCGTGGTGCTCAACACCACCTACGTGCCCCGGCGCCCGCCCGCCCCGCCCGGGGGGAACCGGGTGATCTACGTCGGCCAGCTGTCGGCGGCCAGGGGGGCCGTCGAGCTGGTCGAGCTGGCCAGGCGGCTGCTGCCGCACGGGATCAGGACCGACCTGGTCGGGGCGGCCGACCAGGAGATCAGGCCGCTGCTGCGGGACGCGCAGCGGGAGGGCGTGCTCGACTGGTACGGCTACGTGCCCAACCAGCACGCGTTGCGGATGGCCGAGGGGGCGATCGCCGGGCTCTCCCTGCTGCACGACGTGCCCAACTACCGGCAGTCGATGCCGACCAAGGTCGTGGAGTACATGGCCAGGGGTGTCCCGGTGGTGACGACGCCGTTGCCCGCCGCCGCCTCGATGGTCGAGCGGGTCGGTTGCGGCGTCGTCGTGCCGTTCGGGGACGTGGACGCGGCGCTGCACGCCGTGCTCGGGCTGCGGGACGACCCCGGCGGGGCCACGGCGATGGGCAAGCGCGGGTACGAGCAGGCGCTGAACGAGCACCACTGGCCCGACCACGCGGGTGAGTTCGTCGGCCGCCTTGAGGAATGGGCCGGCAAACCGGTGACGTCCGCCGTGGAGATTGGTGTACTGGAGGCATGGCACGCCATCTGATCCAGGGACGTGAGATATCCACCCCCGTCCGCGTCCGCGACGCGGTGGCGTGCGCGGCCTCCTATCTCGTCAGAGCGGACGCCGCCCGGGCCGTGATCGCCTACTCGGGTTTCGACGTCGCCGAGGTGCTGCCGGGCAGGGCCCTGTGCACACTGGCGTTCGCCGAGCACGCCGACGGTGACCTGGAGGCCTGCCGGGAGTTCGCCGTCTCCTTCCTGACCAGGCCGCCCGACGCCGGGCCGCCGCCCAGGGCTCGTGGCCTGCGGGCCAACCTCGCCGAGCTGCGCCGGGCCGGGGCGGGGTCGTTCGTCCACTGGCTGCCGTCCGACCGGGAATTCGCCGCGGAGGCGGGACGCGCCATCTGGGGCTTCCCCCGGGAGGTCGCCGACATCGACCTGCGGATGGCCTCGCCGTACAAGCGGTGCGTGGTGCGCAGGGACGGCCGCCTGGTGCTCGACCTGCTCGTCAAGCCGGGGGCGGCCGTCCCCTTCGTGGGCAGGGTCACGCCGCCGAGGGCCTACGGCCAGCTCGACGGTGTCACCCGCCGTGTCCCCTGGTCGGCCACCCTGCGCGGGGTCCGGGCCCGCCTCGGCGGGGCGCTGATCCGCCTGGGCAACCACCCGATCGCCAAGGAGCTGAGCGAGCTCGGCCTGCCCAGGCGCGCGGTGCTGACCGGTACGGTCTCCCACCTGGCCATGACGCTCGGCGAGGCCAAGCAGCTGTAGGTCAGCCCTCCAGTTCGAGGAGCGGCAGTTCGGCGCGGGTCGGCAGGCCCTGCCAGTCGCTGGGGCTCGACGCGGCGAAGGCCGCGAGCTGGGCGCCCCTGCGCAGCCTGTCCGTCGGGTGCAGCCGGTCGAGCAGGGCGCTGAGATAGCCCGCGACGAAGGCGTTCTCGCACCCTCCGGGGTCGACCACGGGCGCCACGATGCCCGGGGCGTCGTGGCGGACGCCGTCCACCCGCACGCTCGCCCCCCTGGTCCCCCTGAGCACCACGACCTGCCTGCCGCCGCCGAGGGCGGGTTTGACCAGGTCGAGTTCGCTCTGCCGTACGAACAGCAGGTCGGCCGAGCCTGCCAGGGCGCCGAGGACCTCCTCCGCCTCCCGCAGGTCGGGCCAGAGCCGGTCGTGGTAGTCCACGGCCACCGAGACGACGACCCCCGCCGCCTGTGCCGCCCGTACCGCGGCCTGCATGGCGTCGCGCGCGCTCAGCGCGGCGGTGACCCCGCTGACGTGCAGGATGCGCACGGCCGCGATGCGGTCTATGGGAACGTTCCCCTGGGCGAGCCGGGTGCCTCCCCGGTAGTGGGTGACCTTGGCCGCCTGCCCCGGTCTGGTCTCCCGCAGGATCATCCCGGTCGCCGAGCCGTCCTCGGTCCTGGCGTCGGAGACGTCCACTCCCTCGCCGCGCAGCGCGGTGAGCACCCGCTGGCCCAGCTCGTCCGCGCCCACCTTGCCCAGCCACGCGACCTTGTGGCCGAGTCTGGCCAGGCCGACCGCGACGGTGAACTCCGATCCCGTGACGTCCAGCCTGACCTCGTTCTCGTGACGGATCCGGCTGCTGCTGACGATGGCGAAGGCCTCGCCGAGGGTGTAGACGTCCACGCCGGAACCTTTCGCGGCGCCGTAGAACGCCGATGGAGCCATGTTCGGATTTTCGAACTCTAGCGATTCTCCCCGTCCCGCTCTCCCCAGGGAGCACAACAGCAACCGGCCGGTGATCTCCGCGTGCTCTGACCTCCAGGGGTGCTGGGAGCCTTCGCCAGGAAGGCCTTCCCGGCTATCGGAGCCTCATGGTCCTGGGAGCTTTCGTGGGGCCCGGGAAGCCTTCATGTGCTCCCGGAAGACCTTCGTCGGTCTTCAGAGGTCTGAGGACCTGTTAGGGTTCTCGCATCGAGGAGAGCCCATGGGAGGTGGGAGATGGCCGAGTCACCCGGCCTGCGGCACGGACCCGTCGTGCCGCAACTGGAGAGCCTGCTGCGCGAGTTGCTCAGGGAGCAGCGCTGGAAGGCCGGTGAACGGCTGCCCAGCGAGGTGCGGCTCGCCGAGGAGCTCGGCGTCGGCCGTTCCTCGGTGCGCGAGGCCATCCGCCTGCTGGCCCGTGACGGTCTGGTCGACGTACGGCACGGCTCGGGCACGTTCGTCACCGACCTGTCCGCGATCCCCCACGAGGGGCCGGACGTGCGCCAGCTCCTGCGCCGGGCCCGGCTGCTTGAGGCCTACGAGGTGCGCAGGGCCCTTGAGGTCGAGGCCGCAAGGCTCACCGCGCGGCGCATCCGCCCCGAGGACGTCGAGCGGCTGAGGGCGAGGCTGCGCGAGCGCCAGGAGCGGGTCGGCGGTGACCCTGCCGCCTTTGTCGACGCCGACCTCGACTTCCACCACGCGATCGTGGAGCTGTCCGGCAACGCTGTGCTCGTCGGCCTGTTCGACGTGGTGCGCCCCGTGCTGCGCGCGGCGCTGATCGAGATGGTCACCCACGAGGCCGCCCTGCCCGACGTCTCGTGCGCCCACGCCGACGTGCTTGAGGCGCTGGCGCGCGGCGACGCCGAGGCCGCGGTGGCCGCCACGGCCGACAACCTGGAGGGCACCATGGCGTTCATCAGGGCGGAGATGGCCGACCGATGATCGTCTCCCAGCCCTCGGAAACCGGGCCCGTCCTGCACGCGCAGGAGGTCGACGTCGTGCGCGACGGCAACCACCTGCTGCGGCAGATCTCCCTGACCGTGCACCGGGGTGAGCACTGGGCCCTGCTCGGCGCCAACGGCGCGGGCAAGAGCACACTGCTCAACCTGCTGGGCGCGGTCACCCACCCCACCCGCGGCGTCGTCGAGGTGCTCGGGCGCAGGCTGGGCCGGGTCGACATGCGGGAGCTGCGCTCCTACCTGGGTCACGTCGACCCGCGTCACGCCCCCGACTCCCCGCTGCGGGTCAAAGAGGTCGTCCTGACCGGCCTGACGAACACCATCGCGCTCGTGCCCCGCTGGGCGCCCACCGCCGAGGAGACCCAGCGCGCCGACCACCTGATCGAGCTGCTGGGCATGGGCGCCAGAGGCGAGGCGCGCTGGCCCACGCTGTCGCAGGGCGAGCGTGGCCGGGCCCTGATCGCCAGGGCGCTGATGCCCCGGCCACGGCTGTTGCTGTTCGACGAGCCGGCGACGGGCCTTGACCTGGCCGCCCGCGAGCAGCTCCTCGGCAGCATCGACCTGCTCAGGCACGAGCATCCCTCACTGGCCACGGTCCTGGTCACCCACCACCTGGAGGAGCTTCCCGCGAGCACCACTCACGCGATGCTGCTCAGGAAGGGCCACTGCCTGGCCTCCGGCCCGGTTGACGACGTCCTGACCACCGACCTGATCAGTGCGTGCTTCGACCACCCGGTGCGGATCACCCGCAGCGAGGGCCGCTGGAGCGCCAAGGCCGCCACCCTGCTGGCGACCTCCTGACCTCGTCCCTGGAGTTGCGGAACTCCAGGGACGATCGACACCTTATGTTGTCTGAGGTCTGAGGACAGTCCTCGGACTTTCACGAGAAGGACGCACGAGAGAGTGAAGAACCGCAGGGCCTTGGGGCTGCTCACAGTCACCCACGGGGTCAACGACATGTACCAGGGCGCCGTCCCCGCCCTGCTCCCCTTCCTGGTGGCCGAGCGCGGCTACAGCTACGCGCTGGCCACGGGGATCGTCGTGGCCGCCACGGGGCTGTCCAGCGTCGTGCAGCCGCTGTTCGGCGTAGCCGTGGACCGCCGCCGGATGAGCTGGCTGGTCGCCGTGGGCATGATCGCGGCCGGCGTCGGGGTCGGCCTGTCCGGCCTGGTCGACGACTACGCGTGGACATGGCTCGCCATCGCGGTCTCCGGCCTGGGCGTCGCCGCCTACCATCCCGCGGCGGCCAAGGCCGCACGGGTCGCCGGCGGCGGCTCCGCACGTTCGATGGGCGTCTTCTCCGTCGGCGGCAACGTGGGAGGCGCGCTCGCCCCGCTGTTCGTCGCCCTCGTCCTCAACGCCGCCGGAACCCGGGGCACCTGGCTGCTTGCCGTGCCCGCCGTGGTGGCCGGAGTCGGCTACCTCCTGGCCCGGCGCGTCTCCGACTCCGGCCCGGCAACCGCGACCGCCCCGGCGAGCGCGGAGGGGGCCACGGGGCGCGACGACTGGCGGGCGTTCGCCCGGCTGTCGGCCCTGGCGGTATTCTGGTCGATCCCCTATGTCGTCATGGGCTCCTTCGCCGCCCTGAACGTCATCGGCCGCTTCCACGTCTCGACCGCCACCGGGACGGCCACGCTCACCGTCTTCACCGCGGGCGGCGTGGTCGGCACCCTCGCGGGCGGATGGCTCGCCGAACGACGGGGACGGCTGAGCACGATCCGCCTCGGTTATCTGACGGCCGCGCTCGCGGTGGCGGGCGTCGTGTTCTCACCCGGCCTGGCGGGGGTGCTGTGCTGTACGGCGCTGTTCGGCACCGCCCTGTTCGTGCCCTTCGCCGCCCAGGTCACCCTGGCTCAGGACTACCTTCCCAACCGGGTGGGAACGGCCAGCGGGCTCACCCTGGGGCTGACCCTGTCGGTCGGCGGCCTGCTCTCCCCCGCCTTCGGCGCCCTGGCCGACGCCTGGGGGGTGCGCACCGTGCTGGTCTGCCTCGTCGCGGTCCTGGCCGTGGCCGTCCTGATCACGCTGAGGCTTCCCGAGCCCTCCGGCCCCCTCCCGTCTCCCCGTTCCGACCCGGAGCCCGCAGACGCCGCCGCGTGAACCCCGGAGAGGCCGCGAGGCGCGCGGAACCCCCGGGCCGGACGACCACCGGCGCCGCCCTCGTACGGCTTCGGCGGACCTTGCGGCCCGGGGGCTCTTCCCCGCCCTTGGGTGCCGCACCCCTTCCCGCTTCTCACCACTTATCACCACATAAGGGAAATTTGTCCCTTCTCTCCAGGTCGGCGGGGTCACGATGCCGGTCGGCGATGTCGAGGGGGTACCTGTTAAACGGCACAAAGCCGGGTACCGGCATGCTTGGGGCTCAACACACAGACATCAAGGGGAAATCGGATGACTTCGGTACCCATCATCAGGTTGAACAACGGCGTCGAGATCCCGCAGCTGGGGTTCGGGACCTACCAGATCAAACCTGGCGAGACGAAGGCGGCGGTGCTGTCCGCGTTCGAAGTCGGCTTCCGGCACATCGACACCGCCGAGATGTACGGCAACGAGGCACAGGTCGGCGAGGCGGTCAGGGCGTCCGGTCTCGACCGGGGCGAGGTGTTCGTCACGAGCAAGCTGAACAACGGCTTCCACGCCCACGACGACGCCCTGAAGGCGTTCGACCGGACGCTGGAGGAGCTGGGGTTCGACTACCTGGACCTGTTCCTCATCCACTGGCCGCTGCCCGCCGTCGGTGACTTCGTGGAGACCTGGAGGGCCCTGGAGGAGATCTACCGTTCGGAGCGTGTCAGGGCCATCGGCGTCTCCAACTTCCACGTGAGCCACCTGCGCAGGGTCCTGGAGGAGACCGAGACCGTGCCCGCGGTCAACCAGATCGAGGCGCATCCGTACCTCACCCAGGACGACATCAGGGCGTTCGACGCCGAGCACGACATCGCCACCGAGGCGTGGTCGCCGATCGCGCAGGGCAAGGTGCTCACCGACCCGACGATCGTACGGATCGCCGAACGACACGGCAGGACACCCGCCCAGGTGACGCTGCGCTGGCACATCCAGCGGGGCGACATCGTCTTCCCCAAGTCGCTCAGGCGCGAGCGCATGCAGGAGAACTTCAACATCTTCGACTTCGAGCTCTCCGAGGAGGAGATGAACACGATCTCCGCCCTCAACCGCGACGAGCGGGTCGGCCCCGACCCGGACACCTTCAACTGGATTCCCTAGTCCCTCCCACGAGCTGGTCCACGGACCACAGCGATGGCGGCCGCCCGACCCGGACGGCCGCCATCGGCGCCTCGCCCACCTCGACCGGCAGCGGCACCCGGAACAGCGGCTGGTCGAGGTGGGCGAGTACACCCTCCGCCCGGCGCCCCCACTCGACGCGCCCCACCCGGCGCCCTCCACCCGGCGCCTTCCGCCCGGTGCGCCCAGGCCGACGGCTCCCTCCGTCCGCCCCACCGCGACCCCCTCCGGTCGCCCCGGGGCCCGTCCATGGCGCAAGGCGCCCCCACCCGGCCTCCTCAGGACAAGGCCCCGGCAACCCGCCCTCGGGAGAGGCCGGGCAACCCGGCCGCTTGGAACAGGGCTTCCCTCTCCTCACGACACAGCAGCCGCCTTGTGACAGGCCGCTCGACGACATGCGTCGATTGTCAAACGGAGGCAGTCTCCGTATTGTGGTGTACACAAAACGGAGGACTCCTCCGAATAGTAGGGAGTCCTCCCATACCCCGGAGGCAAGCGATCGTGACCGTGGAAGAGACACGTCTGAGGCTGGGCCGGTTCGGTGTCTGGCTGGCCCCGCCCACCCTGCTGAGGACCCCCGTCGGTGTGCAACGTGAGCAGTTCGCCCGCGTCGAACGGCTCGGCTACGGCTCACTGTGGAGCGGCGAACCCCCGGCGACCTCCCTCGGCGCCGGACGTGAGGTGTTCACCCAGCACGCCGTGATGCTGGCCGCGACCGACCGGATCGTCGTCGGAACGGGGGTGGCGAACATCCGGATGCGCGAGCCCCTCGCCGCACACGGCGGCGCCGCCACCCTCGCCGAGGCCTACCCCGGGCGGTTCGTCCTCGGTCTCGGCGGGCACGGCGGTGACCGCCCACTGGGAGAGCTACAGGCCTATCTAGAGGCGATGGCGACTGCGGCGACGACGCTGCTCCCGGAGATCGGCTACCCCCTCGTCCTGGCCGCCCTGGGGCCCCGGGCGCACCGGCTCGCCGCCGACCACGCCGACGGAGCGCACCCGTTCATGCAGCCGGTCGAGCACACCGCGATCGCGCGCGAGCGGCTGGGGCCCGGCAAACTGCTGATCCCTCACCAGGCGGTCGTCCTCGACACCGACCCGGTCTCCGCCAGGGCGCGGATGCGCGCCCTGACCCCCGCCCGGTTCCGTGACGTCGAGACCCCCTACACCGTCAACTTCAGGCGCCTGGGCTACGGGGACGACGACCTCGCGGGTGAACGCAGTGACCGGCTCATCGACGCCATCCTGGGCTGGGGGGACGAGAAGACCGTCGCCGACAGGCTCGGCGCCCACCTGGAGGCGGGCGCCGACCACGTCCTCGTGCATCCCCTGGCGAACGACCTGGTCTCCGCCGTCGACCAGCTCGAACGCCTCGCCCCTCTCCTGACAGCCCCGCAGGATCCGCACGCCCGAAGCGCATGACCGACCGGTCGCGCCCGTGCGGCCACCGGTTCGAACCCGGTGGAACCGCTCCTCGGCAAGGAGAAGACGATCTCGGTCAGCCGCACGCCGCCGCGCCCGGCTGACGGCTCAGACGATCGGGGGACGGCCCAGGCGGAGCATGCGCCAGGCGGTCTTCCAGCCCATCGGACGGCGCTCGCCCGCGGGCTCGCGCATCCCCTCGGTGAAGCCGGTGAACCAGGCGCGCAGCGCCGGACGGGAACGTTCTCTGAGCAGGGTGAGAACGATCCAGTTGAGGAGGTAGAAAGCCGCCAGCGGCCAGGGGAGGTTGCGCCGGGCCAGCCAGACGCGGTTCCTGGCGTTGAGGCGGTAGAAGTCCGCATGGCGGGTCGGCGGGACCTGCGGGTGGTACATGACCGTCTGGGCGTCGTACTCGATCCGGTAGCCCTCGCCGAGCAGCCGCCAGGCCAGGTCGGTCTCCTCGTGGGCGTAGAAGAAACGCTCGGGGAGGCCGCCGACCTGGAGGAAGGCCGACCGGCGGATGGCGCAGGCGCCACCGAGGAAGGTGGTGACCGGTGAGGACCGCTCGGGGTCGCCCGCGCGCAGGCGCGGGACGTGACGGCGCTGACCGACACCGCCCTCGGGATCCATCACGCGGAAGGAGACGACCGCCAGGTCGGGCTCGGTCGAGAAGCGCTCACGAAGGTGGGAGATGACGTTGCTCTCGCCGTACCAGCCGTCGTCGTCCAGGAAGAGGACGACGTCGCCGGAGCACTCCTCGACGCCGCGGTTGCGACCGGCCGGGATGCCGGTGTTGTGGCTGAGCCGGACGGTCCTGATCGAGGCCGCCGATCCCGCGGGCACGGTGACCGGCAGCTCGGGCACGTCCGCGCCGTTGCCGACGATGACGATCTCGACATCGCCGTCGACCTGGTTGACGGCCGACTCGACGGCCCGGGCCAGCTCAGGGACCCGGTTGCCCATGGTGAGGATGACGCACGAGATCTTCAACGCGTCATCGCCTTGACGCGTCGAGAGCACGTGCGGGGCATACTTTCATGATCACCGAGTCTGCTGGGTGGGGCGATTCTGGCTTCAGTACAACTTCCTGATTTACCGGGAAATAAGCGTATCGGAACCTCCGGCGAACACCCACCAAACAGTGGGACGTCCGCACCTACGACGCACCGAAACGCCATCCGGTTCCTCACGAAAGCCGCCTGGAGGCCAGAATGCTCACCAGGTGCAGAGCGGTCTGCAGCACGGCGACCACCACGCAGGCGACCATGAGCACCCGCGTCGCGGCCAGACCGCCGCTGAGGGCGTCCCACAGGGCCACGAGCACCACGATGAGGGACAGCTCGACCGCCTGGACGAGCCGGTGGAACTTCAGCGCCGCCGCGGCCCTGCGGGCCATGCCCAGGCCCCGCGAGCGGAACTGCTCCGCCGAACTCTCCGTCGCCGCGATCAGCCCGGAGCGGGCACGCGCCACGTCGACCAGGTCGGTCTCGGCCTTGATCAGGATGGCGCCGAGCGCGGCGGCGAAGCCCAGCACGGTGTACCAGTCGGGCAGGACCTCCGAGGCCCTGAAGCCAAGACCGATGAGCAGGGCGGCCTCGGCGAAGTAGTGCCCGACCCGGTCCAGGTAGACACCGGTGATCGAGGTACGGCCCGTCCACCGGGCCAGTTCCCCGTCGGAGCAGTCGAGCAGCAGGTAGAGCTGGATGAGCAGGGCCGCGCCCACCGCGGCCCAGAACCCCGGCACCGTGAGCACCACGCCCGCCAGCAGTCCGGAAAGGATCATCAGCCAGGTGGTCTGGTTGGGGGTGATCGGCGTCTTGGCGAGGAACCAGGTGACGTAGATCGACAGCTTGCGCATGTACAGCGAGCCCGCCCAGTGCTCGCCGCTGTTGCGACCCATGGTCGACTGCGGCTGGGCGACCGCGCGGAACTCAGCGACCGACGGCCCGGACATAGTCCCCCACCCGCTCGCGAATCTCCGGCTCGGACAGGCGCAGGTGCTCCAGGATCGTGTAACGTCCCGGACGCGTCGAGGGCGCCAGCATGACGGCCTCGGTGAACTGCTCCTCGGTCAGTCCGGCGTCGCCGGGGGTGACCGGAAGCTCGTGCCCGCGCAGGCACTCGACGACCTGGGTCAGTCTCCGCGAGTCCTCGCGGAGGAAGAAGCAGAAGGCGGCACCGATTCCGGCGAGTTCGCCGTGGTTCGAGGTGCCGGGGAAAAGCTGATCCACGGCATGCAGGATCTCATGGTCTCCGCCGCTCGAAGGACGGGATGACCCGGCGATGACCATCGCCATCCCCGACATGATGAGCGCCTCGGCCAGCACGGTGAGGAAGGCGTCGGACTCGATGGAGTCGTTCCTGCCGATCACCGCCTCGGCCGAGGTGCGGGCCATCGCGCAGGCCAGACCGTCGATCGGCTCGCCCCGCTCGGTGTTGCCGAGCTGCCAGTCCTCGATCGCCGACAGGTTGCTCACCACGTCGCCGACCCCGGAACGGACCAGGGAGTCGGGCGCGTCGTGCACGAAGTCGAGATCGACCACGATGGCCAGCGGCATGGGCACACCGAAGGAGCCCTTGCCGCCGTCGTGGGTCAGCGACGCGACCGGCGAGCAGATGCCGTCGTGCGACAGGTTGGTCGCCACCGCGACCATGGGGATCCCGGCGAGCGACGCGGCGTACTTGGTCGCGTCGATCGTCTTGCCTCCGCCGATGCCGACCACCGCCTCGTAGGCGCCCTTGCGCAGGTCGGCGCCGAGCGAGACCGCGGCGTCGACGGAGCCGTTCGCCACCCGGAAGACCTGGGCCTCACCGAGTGAGGGGGCGATGACCGAGGCGATCCGGTCGCCCTGCCCCACTCCGACGGCCACCGCGACCCGCCCCGAGGTCGCCACCCTGCTGTCGGCCAGCAGCGTGCCGAGCTGGGCGACCGCGCCCCGCCGTACCTCCATGGTCAGCGGGGCGGGCAGCATCCTGGCTAGTATCGGCACGCGATCTCCCGGGCCCTCGCGAGGTCGTCGTGGTTGTCCACCTCGACCCACGGGACGTCCCCGATCGGGGCTACGGCGATCTTCTCGCCGCGGGTGACCATCTCCTGATAGCCGTCCTCGTAGTACAGCTGCGGGTCGCGCTCGAAGGTGGCCCTGAGGGCGTCGGCGAGCCGCTCCGCGGCACCGGGACGGATCAGCGTCGCGCCGATGTACTCACCGGCCGCGGCGGCCGGGTCCATCAGCTTGGTGATCAGCTTGAGGTGACCGTCGTCGTCGAGGGTGACCTTCATCTCCTCGTCGGCGAGCTTCTTGACGTTGTCGACCGCGAGCAGGATGTCGCCGGTCACCGGCGCGGAAAGCAGCGTCTCCTCGACGGAGGCCGGGTGCACGGTGTCGCCGTTGACCAGGAGCACACCCTGGTCGAAATGGTCACGGGCGCACCACAGGGAGTAGGCGTTGTTCCACTCCTCGGCCTTGTCGTTGTGCACGAGGGTGAGCTTCACGCCGTGCCGCCGCTCCAGCTCGGCCTTGCGCTCGTGTACGGCCTGCGCCTGGTATCCGACGACGACCACGACGTCACGGAGGTCGGCCGCGGCGAGGTTCCGCAGCGAGATGTCCATGATCGTGGTATCACCGTCGACCGGCACGAGCGCCTTGGGCAGCGTGTCGGTGTACGGCCGCAGGCGTCGTCCGGCCCCGGCGGCCAGCACCATTCCCAGCAACGTGCACTCCTCATCCAAGTGAGCCCCTCGACGGGCACTCCTGGTCCCAAAGGTTAGTTGCCTTCAGGCCTTGATCGTGTAATCGGAGGTTTGCCGGGTGTTCTCAGTCATGCGTCTCCAGGCCGGCCGAGCCCGCCTTCGAGCGGGGTACGGCCAGCCAGCAGGTAACGCTCTCCCACCCGAACAGACCCCACAGATACAGCGCAAGCAGGGCGAACACCAGCGTGACCTGCCCGGTCAGCCCGCCGAGCGCGACCAGCAGCATCCGGCCGTCCCAGCCGAGCCCGAAGGTCGCCAGCCACTGCGGCGGATAGACGCGTTGCCGCAGACGATAGACAAGATCATAGTGGTGGAAGGCCATCGCGCCGAGCAGGGTGAAGATCAACCAGGGCGGCACGTCGTGGGCGAACCCGACCGAGGCCACGAAGCCGTACTCGGTCAGGCGCAGGATCGGCGGCACCAGCCAGTCGAGGCGGCCGTCGTGCGGGTGTGAGCTGCCGGGGCCCGCCAGCAGCAGCGCGACGGCGGGGGCCAGGACGGCCAGCCCGTCGGTGCCCGCGACCCCGACCAGCAGCAGCACCCCGGTCACGAACGTGCCGACCAGCACGGGCGGCAGCGGCGGCAACTGCCCGACGACCAGCGCGCCCATCCCCCGCGACAGCACCCCGTCGTCGCGGTAGGCGACCACGTTGCCGCGCGGCACCGGCGTCATGTGAACGGTGACCATGGCTCCCCTCTCACCTGCTCATCGACCTGGCGACCCGGCCGGAAAGCGTGTAGAGCATGGCGACGCAGCCCCACCCCAGCAGCGCGAGGAACGTCACCCGCGCGTCGAAGAGCGCCGCGGTCACCGCGATCAACGCCATCCGCTCCCCGATCGGCAGCACGATGATCTTCTTCAGCCAGCGGGTGAGGGAGTCCTGCTCCAGACGGTGCGAGAGCCGTACGACCGCGTTGCCCCGCCGTGCGGGCGGCTCCTGAGGCACCTGAGACGCCGGGGGCGCTGGAGGCACCGGCGGCTCGGCGGGCGTCACGACCGGTCCGTACGGATCGCGCCCCCGCCGCCGGGGCCCCTCGGCGGCCACGGCCACGTCGCTCCTGGCGGCCGGCGAACCCGCGGCCCCCGCCCAGGCGTGGCCCGCCCGCTCGGCGTCCGCCCTGGCGCCCACGTAGGAGAAGTCGACCGTGTGCCGCAGCGTCTGCAGGATCAGCGCCCCCACGGTCAGCGGCCAGATGCCCTCCCCCTGGTAGCCGAGGGCGAGTCCCAGATAGACGACGTACTCCTTGACCCGGTCGAAGGTGGCGTCGAGCCAGGCGCCGAGCGGGGAGAACAGCCGGGTGTAGCGGGCGAGCTGGCCGTCGACGCAGTCGAGCACGAACGACAGGTAGACCAGCACGGCCCCGGTCACCAGCGCGGGACGGGTGCCCGCGGAGAACCAGACGGCGGCCAGTACGGCCAGGCCGACCGAGACACCGGTGACCGCGTTCGGCCGCAGGCCCAGCAGCGCCGCGACCCTGACCACGTGTCCGGACCACGAGCTGACGAAGAAGGTGGCGAAGAAGCCGTCGTCGCTCTTGATCGCCGCGTCCAGCCGGGCCTCGGACTCGTCCACCTCGCTCAGCCGCCGCAGGGCCGCGTTCGCCTCCTCCTGCGTCGTCACCCGGTCGCAGCGCAGCCGTCCGAGCCCGACGGCTCGCACCGCGACACCGGAGCGCAGCAGGCCGGACAGCAGCAGCTCGCCCGCCTCCGCGCCGTCCGTCGTCCCGAGGCCACCGGCCTCGGCCAGGTCGGCCAGCGTCTCCGCGGTCGCCGCCAGGGTCCGCACGTCGTCGGCGCCCACCTGGAAGGCACCGTGGAAGGCGCCGTTCGGGCCCTCCACGTCGTGGAGGGAGGTCCCCGCCGCGGAGACCAGCCCCCTGTCGATCCTGACCGTCGGGGTTCCGTCCCCCCTGGTGACCAGGGCGCCGGTGTCGCGTCCCGGGCGTTCGAGCAGCAGCGCCAGCGCCTCGGTGTGGGCCACCAGGTTCCCGGCGAGCACCGCGACCGGTCCCGTGGCCGTACGGGCGACGCCCGCGACCCTGCGCAGGTCGTCCGCCAGGCCGCCGGACCCCTCCGAGCCGATCATGTAGGCGCCGCCGGGCGCGCGGATGACGTCACCTGAGCGGGTGACCACGTGCACGTCCCCGGTGGGCAGCCCGGAGAGCTGTGCGGTCAGCCGGTCGAGCAGAGTGCCGCCCTGCCCGCGCAGTCCCGCGGCGTCCGTCGTGGCGAGCACGACGGTGGCCGTCCGGGCGGCGGGAACAGGTGTGGAGCCGTCGGATGGAATGTCTGGGGGGAGGCCCTCCGCGGGGAGGGAGGCATCGGGATCGGGCAAGAAGAGCTCCTTCGTATCCGACGGCTTCGCCGTACGAATCGGGGAGTGCGCACTCAGGGTAGCGAGATCTTGACCGCATAGCACGGGACCGCGGGCCGGGATCGGACGGTCAACCGTTACGCTCGCCGTATCCAGACCGTTGGAGGAGTCAGACCTTGACCGTTCTTGAACCACGCCCGCACACCGTCGGGGTTCTCCTGGCCGGCGGGGTCGGCAGGCGGGTCGGGCTCGACACCCCCAAACAGCTCGTCGAGATCGCGGGCAGGTCGATCATCGAGCACACGCTGGCCGTGTTCCAGGACGCCCCGGAGATCGACGAGATCCTCGTGCTGATGACGCCCGGCTTCACCGAGGATGTGGAGCGCGTCGTCGCGGCGGGGGGGTTCACGAAGGTCAGCCGGGTCCTTGAGGGCGGCGCCAGCCGTACCGAGACCACCTGGCGGGCGCTGCGGGCCCTTGAAGATCACGGAGAGCACGAAGAGCGCGAGTGCGACGTGCTGCTGCACGACGCCGTACGGCCGCTGCTCGAACCGCGCGTCATCACCGAGTGCGTCGAGGCGCTGCGGACCCACCGGGCCGTCGAGGTCGCGATCCCCACCTCCGACACGATCGTGGTCGTCGGGCGGGGACCGGACGGGGAGGTCGTCCGTGAGGTCCCGGACCGGGCGGCGCTGCGGCGCGTGCAGACCCCGCAGTGCTTCCGCCTGCCGGTGATCCGCGAGGCCTACGAGCGGGCGTTCGCCGATCCCGGCTTCGCCGACCGGCCGCCGACCGACGACTGCGGCGTCGTGCTGCGTTACCTGCCCGACGTGCCGATCCACGTCGTGCCCGGCAGTGAGCGCAACATGAAGGTCACCCACCCGGTCGACGTGTTCATCGCCGAGCGGCTGTTCCAGCTCGCCGCCGAGCGGGTGCCGGAGCAGCCGCCCGCCGCGTACGGCGCGGCGCTGAACGGCGGAACCGTGGTGATCTTCGGCGAGGGGGACGGGGACGGGGTGGGCGCGGCGGTGGCCGAACTGGCCGGACGGCACGGCGCCGCGGTGTTCTCCTTCCCCTGGACGCTGGTGAGCGACCCGCGCTCCGTCGAGGAGGCCCTGGCACGCGTGGCCGAGGAGAGCGGCGGGATCGACCACGTCGTCGGCGTGGTCGAGGCGCCGGCCGCCGGTGACCTGGGCAGGACCGGCGCCGCCCAGCTCGGTCCCGTCGTCGTCGCCGACGCCGCCCTGCCCCACCTGCGTGAGCGGCGGGGTCACCTGCTGTTCCACTCCGCCGTGCCGTACCCCGGGGCGGGGCACGCCCTGCGGTCGGCCGCGCGGGCCTCGGTGGTCGCCCTGACCCGGGCGCTGGCCGGGGAGTGGGCGGCCGACGGCGTGCGCGTCAGCTGCCTGGCCCCCGAACCGGCGGGACCCCTGACGGCACCGGCGCCCGAGCCGTCGCGTGCGGACCTCGCCCGTACGGTGGTCGACGTCCTCGTCTCCGGGGTGAGCCGTACGGCCCGCTGAGACTCCGGGGCGAGCCGTACGGCCCGCCGGGAACCTCAGCCCTTGGCGGGCTTGACCAGGCTGCGCGGGCTCGTCAGGAAGCCCCATCCCCACGACATGTGCATGGTCATGTAGACCAGCGGCAGTCTGAGCAGGGCGGAGGTCGGCAGTCCGCTCCCGGTGAGCGCGGACCCGGCGAGGATCGCCGCGAGGTAGCCACCGGGCAGCAGCAGGCCGGGCCAGAAGAACGGCGAGACGACCAGCCCCAGGATGATGGCCAGCACCGCGGCGGGCGGCGCCAGGTAGCGCAGGTTGATCGTGCCCTCGTGGGTGCGGGCGACCACCCTGCGCCAGCGGCCGTAGTGGAAGTACTGCTTGGCCAGCGCCTTGACGTTCGGCCTCGGCCGGTAGGACACGCGCATCCTGGGCTGGAACCACACCAGGCCGCCCGTCTCGCGGATGCGGTGGTTCATCTCCCAGTCCTGCGCCCGCTGGAAGTGCTCGTCGTAGCCGCCGACGCGTTCGAGCGCCTCCCTGCGGAACACCCCGAGATAGACCGTGTCCGCGGGCCCGGCGGTTCCGCCGGTGTGGAACCTGGCCCCGCCGACGCCGATCTTGGAGGTCATGGCGCGGGCGACCGCCTGCTCGAAGGGCGTGACGCCCTCGGCCGCCATGACACCGCCGACGTTGTCGGCCCCGGTCTCCTCAAGGGTCTCGACCGCGACCTTGAGGTAGTCCTCGGGCAGCATGGCGTGGCCGTCGACCCGGGCGACGATGGCGTTGCGCGAGGCGGCGATGGCGGCGTTGAGGGCGTTGGGCGTGCGGCCCGTCGGGTTGGGGACCACGACCACCCGGGGGTCCTCCGCGGCGATCGCGTCCGCGACCTCCTGGGTGCGGTCCTTCGAGGGCCCGATCGCGAGCACGACCTCGATCGGGCCGTCGTAACGCTGCGACAGGACCTGGCGCACCGCCTCCCGCAGATGGCGCTCCTCGTTCAGCACCGGGATGACGATGGAGATGGGCGGCCAGACACGTGTCTCGGGAGACGACGCCGGCGCGGGCGAGTCGGGGAACTGCTTCATGGCGTCGCTCACGCTACTGTACGGACGGGTACCTCATCGACCCAGCAAGCCTAGGGGGCCACGCATGCGCGAGTCGGGAGAAGAGGACTCGGGGGTGCGGGTGGGCGGCGACGCCTACGGCAAGGTCCGAGTCGCCCCCCGGCGTGAGCGCAGGCCCGCCCGGGGTGCCCGGTCACGGCGGCGCGGCCTCGTCCTGGCCGGCGCGCTCTCCTGCCTGGTCCTCGGCGGTTCCGGGACGACCTGGGCGTTCACCAACTACGTGGGCAGCCAGATCAAGTCGGTCGACGCGGGGGTGCCCGGCTCGCAGGCCACCGGCGCGATGAACATCCTGGTCGTCGGCGTGGACAAGCGCGACAACCTCACCCGCAAGCAGCAGAACGAGCTCAAGCTCGGCCGGGAGAGCGGGCAGCGCACCGACACCATGATGGTCCTGCACCTGTCGGAGGACCACACCCGCGTCACCGTGGTGAGCCTGCCCCGTGACACCTGGACGACGATCCCCGGCCAGGGCATGCGCAAGATCAACGCGGCCTACCAGCTCGGCGGGCCCAAGCTGGCCGTACGGACGGTGCAGAACGTCACCGGGCTGACCATCAACCACTACGTCGAGGTCAACGTGCTGGGCTTCATCCAGGTCGTCGACTCCCTGGGCGGTGTGGACGTCTGCACCCCCGTGGCCATCGACGACCCGAAGACCGGGCTGCAGCTCCAGGCGGGCAACTACTCCCTCGACGGCGCCAAGGCCCTGTCCTACGCCCGGACCCGGGCCACCGCCCGCTCCGACCTGGACCGCATCGACCGGCAGCAGCAGGTCATCTCGGCCCTGCTGCAGCGGGCGCTGAGCGGCGGCACGCTGGCCAATCCCGTCAGGCTCAGCGCGTTCGTCAACAGCACCCTCGGCACGCTCAGTGTCGACGACGCGCTCCGCAGGGACCTGCTCGGCCTGGCCGAACAGCTCAAGAACGTCTCGACCGACGACGTCTCCTTCGCGACGGTCCCGCTCGCCGACGTCGACTACAAGACGCCGACCGGTGAGTCGGCCGTGCTGTGGGACAAGGAGGCCGCGGCCGAGATGTTCCGCAGGATCGCCGCGGACGACCCGCTCACCAAGCCCGCCAAGCCCACGAACAGCCCCTCGGCGACCCCCTCCGTGAAACCTTCCGTAACCCCTTCTGTGAAGCCGTCCGCGAAGCCGTCGGCGACCCCGCTGACCGTGCCGCCGTCGCGGATCGCCGTCAAGGTGCTCAACGGAACCCTGATCAGGGGCCTGGGCGCGCGCACCAGGAACGACCTGATCAAGGCCGGGTTCCGGGTGCCGCAGCCCGCCGGGGACACCCGCGAGCGTGACCACGACAAGACCCTCATCCGGTACGGCCCCGGCCGCGAGGACTCCGCGCGCACCCTGGCCGCCGCGCTGCCGGGAGCCGAGGTGCGCGTGGTCGACGACCTCGGCGACCGGATCGAGGTGGTCGTCGGCCAGAAGTACCCGGGAGCCAGGAAGGTCACCGTCACGGCCCCCTCCTCAGCCCCTACCTCGACCCCGGCTCCGACCCCGAGCCCCTCGGCGAGCACGCTTCCCGAGGCGAAGACCGCGACCGAGAACATCTGCAAGAAGTGAGTCCGCCTCCTCCCGGGGCAGGGATCCGGTGAGGAGGTGATGGCCATGACGGTTCTTGAGGTCCGCAGATGGCGCAGGGGTCCCTGTGTCGTGGTCCACGCCGCGGGGGAACTGGACATGTCGGTCGCGCCGCGTCTCGACACGGAGATCGGCCGTGCCCTCGGCATGATCGAACATCCCTGCCTGGTGCTCGATCTGACCGAGATCTCGTTCTGCGACTCGGTCGGCCTCGGTGTCCTGGTCGGCGCGCTCACCCGTGCCAGGGACGCCCAGGGCCGCCTCATCCTGGTCGTACGGCCCGGCATGGTCGCCCGCCTGCTGACCATGACCAATCTCGACAGGTACATCGAGACCCGGGGCAGCCTGCGGGAGGCTCTGTCCGTCGCCTGACCCCCGCGCGCCCGCGCGGGGGTAACGATCAGGGCACGCGGTAACCCGGTCGAGGGCCCAGGCACGTCGCCTAGACGTGGATTTGCTACGGCACGACGTCCAGGCCGCCACCGAACGGCGCATGGCCAGGATGATCATCTACGCCAGGGTGGGCACCACGGCGTTCCTGCTCGTCCCGCTGGTCTCGTGGGACCGGCTCGCCCTTCCCTGGGCGGCGGCCTGCGTGGCGCTCCTGGCCGCCGTCGAGGCCGTGTGGTTCACGGCCAGGGCCTGGCACGGCACCCTGCACGACCCGCCGCTCGTCTGGGCCGACGTCCTGGTGAGCCTGGTCGTGATGACGATCGGCTCACGCGCCGCCCTCCCCCACGAACGCAACGTCGTCCTGACGGCCCTGCTGCCCTTCTGCCTTGCCGCCTCGGCGGTGCTGGGCTTCGGGTTCGGCTGGAGCCGCAGGGCCGTGGCGGCGGTGGCCGTGCTGGCCGTGGCGTGGACCGCCTCCATCTATCCCAACCTCACCCAGAAGCTGCTGTCCGACCTGCTGGGCTTCACGCTGTGGTTCCTGATCGCGGTACTGATCGGCAGGGAGCTGCGTGACCTGGCGGGCCAGACGGTGCTGGCGCAGCGACTGGCCGAGGAACGCCAGGAGCTCATCGCCGAGTACAAACGCCGCCAGGAGACGGCGCGCCAGCGCGAGTCGGCGCACCGGGCCATCCACGACGACCTGCTGCCGATCGTCGAACGGGTCGCGGGCAGCCCGTCCCTCGATCCGCCGACCGCCCGTGCCGCCCGCAGGGCCGCCCAGCGGGCCAGGCGGTTCATCACCGACGAGCACGCGACGGCGTTCGCCGACCTGATGGCCGAGGTGGCCGAGAGCGCCGCCGACCTGGGACTTGAGCTCACCCACGTGCTGCGCGTCCACCACGACCCTCCCCCCGAGGTCGGCGCGGCGCTCGCCTCCGCCGCCCGTGAGGCGCTGAACAACGTGGCCAGGCACGCGGGCAACCCGGACGGCGTGCACCTGTACACCGAGGCGCACGACGACGGTGTGACCGTCGTCGTGCGCGACCGGGGCCGCGGCCTGCCCGAGAGCCCCGTACGGCGGGGCGGCGGGATGTCGCGCAGCTTCGCCGCCGTCGAACGGCACGGCGGGAGCTGGACGATCGAGTGCCCCCCTGGCGGTGGCGCCAAGGTCGTCCTGCGCTGGCCCGGGGACCGGGGGTGAGCCGGGCACGGGTCGGGATCGTCGACGACCATCCGATCGTGTCCTACCCGCTGGCCGACGCCCTGCGCCGCGCCGGGCACACGGTGCTCGAACCGGTGACCGCCGTGGAGTCCCTGCCTGAGGGCGGCCCGGGGGACGTCGCCGTCTGTGACCACTCGCTTCCCGAGGGCCGCTCGGGCGCGGAGGCCGTCGCCCACCTGACCTCAAGGGGCTGGCGGGTGCTGGCCACCTCCGGGGTCGCGGGCCGTGCCCAGGTGCTCGACGTGGTCGCCGCCGGGGCCTGGGGATACGTGGAGAAGCGCTTCACCACCCACGCGGAGTACGTCCACGCCGTCGGCCTGGTCAGCGCGGGCCGTCACCACGTCTCCCCGCTGCTGGCCGCCCTCCTGCTCGACGACGCGGCGGCCCGCCCGCTGGGCGCGGGCGACCTGTCGGCCAGGCAGCGTACGGCGTTGCGCGCGCTGGCCGAGGGCGACGGCCACGAGGAGGTCCTCGCCGCCTTGGGAAACCTCTCGGGAAACGTCTCGGGGCCCGTCTCGGGGACCGTCTCGGGGACCGTCTCGGGGACCGGTGAGGCAGAGCTTGAGGCCGCGCTCGCGGGGGCGTTCGCCCTGACGGCCCACCGCCGCAGGATCAACCGCCTCTCCCCCCGTGAGCTGGACGTGGTCGCCGTCGTCGGCTGCCGGGGCCTGGGTCTGAAGGAGACCGCCAGGGAGCTGGGGATCAGGCCGGGTACCGTCGCCGACCACCTGGAGGCGGCCAAGCGGAAGTACCTGGCCTCCCACCCCGGGGAGAAGGATCTCTCCCCCCGTGCCGCGGCGCTGCGCTGGGCGATGGAGCTGCGCCTGTGCTGATCCTTCCGTCCCCCCTCCCCCGGTGGCATCCCCATGTTTGGGGATGGCGGCCCAAGGAGCGGCCATCCCAAAATCCCCTTGGGGGTCCGCCCTTTCCGTCAGGAGCACACCATGCGCACACGCGTCATCACGTCCACCCTCGCCGGTGCCGCACTGATCGCCGCGACACTCCCCACGACCGCCCACGCGGGCACGGCCACCGGCCGGTCGAGCACGGCCGTCAGTTACAGCGTCGTCATCTCGGGCACCGTCAGCGGCAGGAGTTTCCGGCGTTCGGCCACGCTCGTCCTGCGCAGCACCGTCACCCGGGTCACCACGAACGGGACCAACCCGGTCGACGTCTGCCTGAAGTCGGGCTTCCCCGCCGGAGCCCCGCAGGTCGGCGCCATCTGGTACGGCAGCAACTCGGCCTGTTTCGGCGGCACCGCGGCCCTCGACATGGCCTATGTCAGGACCAGCGGGAACACCGCGACCGTCTCCCCCGACAGCCGGATCAGCGCCTCGGGCTCGAACAACTTCACCGCGACCGGCACCCTCACCAGCTGCGTCTACTTCCCGACGGAGGGCGGCGCCTCCTACACCTTCCGCAACGACGGCACCGTCTCCGGACGGATCTCGATACGTGGCTTCGGGGGCTACCCCTGTGGCTACTCCACCTACACCGCGAACCTGTCCGGCCGCCGCTGAGACCGGCGATCTTCCCCTCCCCGAGGGGAAGATCCGCCCGGGTCCGGGTAAACCGCCGTCGCGTCTGCTCACCTGCCCGGCATCGCCGGGTTACTTGTTCCTCAACTTGTTGTCACAGGCCTCAGTCAGCTTGGAATCGTAGGTCATCCCTCCGACCCGAGGAGACCCATGTTCCGACGACTCGGCCTCTTCGTCACGACCGCACTCGTGGCGGCGCTGACGGCCACCCCCGCCGCCCCCGCCGCTGCCGCCGTACGGCCGGTGAGCGTCGTCGCCCATCGCGGGGCGTCGGCGTACGCGCCGGAGAACACCGTCACGGCCTTCGAACTGGCGCGTGAGCAGCGCGCCGACCTGTTCGAGCTCGACGTCCAGGAGAGCAGGGACCACGAACTCGTCGTGGTGCACGACACCACCCTGAACCGCACCACCGACGTCGAGCGGATCTTCCCCGGCCGGTCGCCGTGGCGGGTCGGGGACTTCACGCTGGCGGAGATCCGCAGGCTGGACGCGGGCTCGTGGTTCGCCGCGAAGTACCGGGACGAGCGGGTGCCCACCCTGGGTGAGGCGCTGCGCGCGATGGACGACAGCGGCCTCGGCCTGTTGCTTGAGATCAAGGCGCCCAGCCTGTATCCGGGCGTCGAGGAGCGCGTCGCCGACGAGCTCCGCCGCCATCCGGCCTGGCTGGCCCCGGGACGGCTCGTCGTGCAGTCGTTCGACTGGGACTCGATGCGGACGTTCCACCGGATCATGCCCCAGGTCCCGATCGGCCTGCTCGGCACGCCCCCGGCCTCCCGGCTCGACGATCTGTCCAGGTTCGCCCGTCAGATCAATCCGACGTACGGCGATCTCACCCCCGGCTACGTCAGGAACGTCCACGACCACCGCATGGAGGTGTTCACCTGGACCGTCGACGACCGGGAGGCCATGCGCCGGGTGATCTCCCAGGGGGTCGACGGCGTCATCACCAACCGGCCCGACGTGCTGCGCGAGGTGGTCTCCCGCGCCCAGCGCCGGGCCGTACCCCAGCTCAGGCGGCGTGGGGCCGCGCCCGGAGCGTCGCGAACAGCACGGCCAGCGTCGTGACGGAGGTCACGCAGATCGCCAGCGTCATGGACAGCGCGCTCGCGCCCGCCAGGGAGACCAGCGGCGGCACCACGGCGCCGAGCAGGAACTGCAGCACGCCCAGCATCGCCGAGGCCGTCCCGGCCCGTTCGCCGTGCGGCGTCATGGCCAGCGCGTTGGCGTTCGGCGTGGACATGCCGACACTCGCGACCGCCAGGAACAGGCCGGGCAGCAGGCCGTAGAGGCCCCAGCCCGCCAGCACCCCGGCGAGGGCGGCCACCGCCCCGACCAGACCGACGACGAGTCCCGAGCCCAGCATCCGGCGGGCGCCGTACCGGCCGACCAGGAGACCGTTGACGTTGCCGCCGAGGACGATGCCGACGGAGTTGACCGCGAAGATCGCCGAGAAGGTCTGCGCGGTCACCCCGTAGCCCTCCTGCAGCACGAACGGGCTGAGCGTGATGTAGAGGAAGAGCGAGCAGCCCGCCAGCGCCAGCAGCATCGCGTAGCCGACGAAGACCCGGTCGCGCACGAGCACCGTGAACTGCCGTCCCGTCTCGCGCAGCCCGCCGGTGTGCCGCGCCTGCTTCTCCAGCGTCTCCGGCAGGGTGAGCCCGGCCAGGAACAGCAGCACACCGATGACGGCGAGCGCGACGAACATGCCCCGCCAGTCGGTGAAGCGGGCGAGCTGGCCACCGGCGAGCGGGGCGACCACCGGCGCCAGGCCGCCGACCAGCATGAGCAGCGAGAACACCTTCGCCGCCTCGTCGCCGTCGAACAGGTCGCGGACCATCGCCCTGGCGATGACCAGCCCGGCCGCCCCGGCCAGTCCCTGGACCAGGCGGAAGCCGATCAGCGACCAGATCCCGGGGGCGAGCGCGCACAGCACCGACGCCACCGCGTACGTCGCGACCCCCAGCAGGAGCGGGCGGCGGCGTCCGATCCGGTCGCTGATGGGACCGGCCAGGAGCTGGCCGAGCGCCAGCCCGACCATGCACATCGACATGGTCATCTGGGCCAAGGCGTCGGTGGTCCGCAGTGCCCTGCCGAGCTCGGGCAGGACCGGCAGGTAGAGGTCCATCGACAGCGGGCCGAAGGCCGAGAGGGCGCCGAGCGTGACCAGCACCCGTACCCGCCGGAGCCCGGACAGCGCGGCGGGCCGTGCGGCGACCGTCATCGCGTCCGCCCGTCCTGGTGCCGTCCGTCCTGGCCGGGGGTGCCGACGTTCATGGATCTCCTTCTCGCGGGGTTCCGGTCCGTGCGGGAGCCGGCGGGGCGCTCGGGTCAGAACCAGTATCACGACGCCGATTTCCCTGATTCCCACCGGGTCCGGTCGTATACGACTTTTGCTGTGATGTCCTACATAGTGGGACCGTACGACTCGACGCGGGAGGGACATGTCGTGGCACGGGAACTGAGACTGGACGAGGCACGCGCGATGGCCGAGGCCGCGCTGGCCCGCGCCGCCCAGGAGGACCTGCGGGTCAGCGTCGCGGTGGTCGACGCCCTCGGCCGGGACGTCCTCGTCGTCCGCGGTGACGGCGCCACCTGGTTCACCCCCGAGGTCGCCCGTTGCAAGGCCCGTACGGCCGCCGCCTTCCGCCGCGACAGCGCCGACCTGACCGGGCTCAGGGAGAACTACCCCGAGGTGTTCGACCTGGCGGGCGACCAGTTGCCCTTCCGCCCGACCACCCTGGCCGGTGGTCTCCTCCTCGAACACGACGGCGATCCCGTCGGCGCCATAGGCGTGAGCGGCGCCACCCCCGCCCAGGATGTCCTGTGCGCCGAGGCAGGCGTGATCGCCTTCCCCACCGGCTGACGCGGGAGAGACCCGTGTTCGGATCGATGGTGCGTTTCACGTGCGAGGACCAGGCGGGCGCCGACGGTTCGACCGGTTGACCGCCCGGACCGTGGCGAAGGTCCGGGAGAGCGAACCCGACACGCTGATCTACACCACGCACACGGTCGAGGGGCGGCCGCTCCAGCGGATCTTCCACGAGCCGTACCGTGACCGCGCCGCCTTCGAGGCGCACCGCGAGCTTGAGCACGTCAAGCGTTTCGCGGCCCGCTGTGACGACCTGTCGGTCTCCTTCGAGGTCGACTTCCTCAACCTGCGGGAGAGCGGGACGACGGCCGAGCCGTTTCCCGGCGTCGAGGAGATCCGCCCACACCTCCCGGGTTCACCGGTGAGGTGATGAGCCCTCCGCCGCGACCGGCAGGGGCGGGGAGTCGGCCGCCGGCCGAGGGTCGGCCAGGTCATGGGCGGAACGGATCAGCCAGACCATGCCCAGTGCGTCGACGACCGTCAGGGCGTCGCGGACGGCCTCCCCTCCTGCGAGCAGCCCGGCCAGCGGCCAGAGAACGGGCAGCAGCAGGGAGGCGATGCCGTACCGGACGGTGGCCGTCCGCCAGCGGCCGTCCATCCACTGCGCCCGCAGCACCAGCACCGTCCAGACCAGGGCCGCCAGGGCGCAGATCAGGTTCAGCTGACCGGGCGTGTCCCGGCCGAGGAGGGCGAGCACCTCGGAGACGGCGACGCCCCCGTACGCCAGGACGCCCACGGCCCCCGTGCGGTCGGCGCCCTTCACACCGCGTGTCAGCACCGGCCGGAACAGCAGCACGACCACCACCATCAGCAGGGAGTCGAGCACCGTCACCCACCAGGGCCACGACGGCACGGCGAAGTAGAGCAACCAGGTCGCCGCGGTCGCGTACAGCGCCGCCCTCAGCCGCCGTTCGTCCCGGTCCAGGGTGGGCGACGGCCCCGCCAGCGGCCCGCGAAGGCACTGCCACAGCGCCCAGGCCCACAGCGCTCCGGCCAGGACCAGGACGATCACGTTCGGCCACGTCACCGCCGCGCCCGCGCCCGCCTCGGTGAACACCGTCAGCCACCACAGCGCACCGAGATCACCGGTGACCCACGCGGCCCCGGCGGCGACCACCACCGCGACGAGGTAGACGCCCATGACGAGCAGGGCGGGAACACCGAAACGATGACGACGTAACATGCGGCTCTTCCCGGGGTCAAGATCGAAGGGGGTCAAGATCGAAGGCCCCACCCTAGCGAGTCGCCACCCCGAGACCGACCACGCGCTCTCCCCGACGGCCCCGCCCGTGCCCGTCACCGTGAAAACGCCTCGGCCGATCAGCCGACCGGCGACCAGGGCCGGTATTCCACGGAACGGGAAACACCCTCCGGCCGGGTCCGCCACCTTCTTCCACATCCCCTTTTATGTGGAAATAAGCAGACAAATAAACGACGACACAACCACCGCGCCATTCTGACCGGCCAGGACACAATTCAATGCCCACCCGATTCACAACACACACCGCCTTGACGAAGCGCGGCAAAAACATACTGTTATTACAGCCGCTCTCTTTAATTGACCACTCTCCAAATCAAGTTCGAGTGGTTCCAAAACCAGAACGGCGCTACGGGAGGCATTATGGTGAAGATCAGATGGGTCGCGGGGGCGGTGCTCACAGCCGGACTCGTGATTCCGACCGCCAACGCGGTCGCGGTCAGCTCCTACGGCGGCGGCGCCCACGCCTGGGCGCCCGCGCAGGGCAACCCGGGGAAGATCGCGGTCAAGGACAACAGCGACGACGGTGACCCGGTCAAGGCCGAGTACTACCGGCAGAGCAGCCCGGGGACCAAGCGGACCCTCTGGAACCACAGTGGCTACAGAAGAACCGCCTACTCCGGGAGCGGATCGAAGATCATCAAGCTTCGCGCCATCGACGAGAACAACCACGCCCCCGACGACGTCGGGCCCTGGGTCTCCCCCTGACCCGAAGTCCATCACCTGGCCGGGCCGGCACCGTCGACCCGGCCTTCGTCCTGACGCCCGGAACCGACAGCGGGAGGCAAGTGCGTTCCCATGGCGTACCGCGGAGCCGTACGAGCCGATCGCCGGTTCCGGCCGGAGACCTGGAGTCCGGCCCCGTGACGGGCCGGTGGGCCCTCCTGGCCGCCTCGTGCGTGCTGGCCGTGGTCATGTCGGCCATGGTTCTCGCGGTCGCGACATACGAGGGACGCGCGGCCAGGGACCGGGCGCGCGGCCCGGTCATCGCCGAGACGGCACGAGACGCCGTCGCCTGGTGGGCGTCGAGATTCGACGCGGTGGGGGGCCTGCAGCACAGCGTGGTGTTCGTCGAACCACTGGACGCCTCGGCGCCGCCGCCTCCCGGGCTGACCCGATGGCCCGCGCCGGGAGAGGCGATGCTCTCCCCGGAGCTGCTGAGACGCGGGGCCACGGAGGAGGTCCGGACCCGCTACGGGCGCTTCGGCGGGCTCATCGGGCCGGAGGGGCTCCTGTCACCCTCGGAGCGGCTCGCCTACGTTCGCCCGCCCACTTCCCCGAACGCGGTGGAACGCGAATCATGGTTGCCGATCACCGGGTTCGGACGGCCCTTCCCGCTGGTCGAGACGCTGGACCAGCGTGACCTGTCCGAGGTGCTGCTCGCGCTCGGGACGTTCACGCTGGTGCCCGCCCTGGCGCTCATGGCGGTCGCCGCCCGACGCGCCCCGCGAACCGGGAACCGTACCGGACCACGGTGGCGCCGGGCGTTGACGGGGCTCGGCGAGGAGGTTCCGCCGCTCGTGATCGGCAGCGTGGCGGGAGGTCTCGTGCTCGTCCTGGCCGCGTGCGTCGACCTGCCCGTGCCGGCCACCGGCTACGTGCTGAACTCCGCCGACATCCGCGCCGCCTGGCCTCTCGGCTGTGCGGCGATCCTCACGAGCCTCACCACCGGGCTCGTCCTCGTGGCCGCCCCGCGCCGGACGGCGAGAAAGACCCCCGAGGCGCGAACGGACGACCAGACGGCACAGAAAGGAGACCGAGAGGCGGAAAGAGGGCCCGGCGCCCCGCCGTACTCCGTTCCGAAACGGCGCCTCGTGGCGTGCGCTCTCGCGGTCGGGACCGTCGCCCTCAGCCAGTACTTCCCTCCGGCCGGGAAACTGATCGCCTTCGCCGTGGGCACGGCCGGCCTGTGGGTTCTGCTGCCCTCGGCGGCCACCGCGCTCGCCGTGTCCGGGGGCCGCGAACTCGCCAGGCGCGGCGCGGACTCGGGGCGCCCCGGACTCCTCACCGGCGGTCTGCGGCTCGCGGTGCGGCCCGCCCCGTTCGTACGCCTGTTCACGGCGTTGGTCGTCCTGTTGGGGGTCCTGACCCTCATCCAGATCTGGGAGGGACGGATCGGAGACACGGCGAGAGCGGCCCTGACGACGGAGCGGCGCATCGGTGACACCCTCCTGGTCGTGCGTACGGCGGGGCACCCGGACCTGGAGAGGTTCTCCCGGGCCCTTCCCCGCACGTCGGCGCTCGCGGTGCTGACGATCGGTGAGGACGGCAGGCTCGCGACGCTCGTCGGGCCGTGCCGGACGCTCCGGATGCTGAAACTGCCGTGCACCGGCGCGCTGGTCCCCGGGAACCACGAGGACGACAGGCTGAAGGAGCTCCGGAGCTGGTACGGCATCCGGACGCTGACCGGCCAGGTCGGCCGGGGCCGTACCGAACGGACCAGGAACCTGGTCGTGGTCGTCAGCGACACCAGGGGGCAGTACCCACGGGTCGCCCGCGCGGCCTACGCGACGCTGCCCGTGATGGAGACCACGGCCCCGGGCGGCGGCTGGATCGACGGGGCGGTCCGGCGGACCGGGCTGGGGACGTGGCTGACACTACTCGGCCTCGTGGGAGTGTTCGCGCTGCTCCAGGCCGCCTGGATCGGCTTCGCCGAAGACCGCGACGCCTCCGGGCCGGCCGCCTGGTGGCACCTGACGGTCCCCCTGCTCGCCATGACCGCCCTGGTGACCGTCATCACCGCCTGGCACGGCCTGTTCCTCATCTCCATCACGGCAGGAGGCACCCTCCCCTGGCCCGTGCTGACCACGACGGCCGCGGCCTGCGCCCTCCTCGCGATCGCCCTGGGGCTCTTCCACCAGCGGACCCGGCCCCGGATTCAGATGAGCCGGATCCGGCAGAGGCCGCCCTTCATGCGGCGATGGCCGGTTCGAAAGCCGCCTGCTTCAGGAAAGCGATCAGGCACCTGCTCCGAACCGTGAAAACCCCTCGGTCACAGTCACCCGGAACATGATCGTTCGATGATTTCTCCGGAGACCGGCGGTCATTCCTTCTTGGAATCCGTGGCGGTGGAATCGCCGTAAGGAAGCCCCTCGAACAGCGGCCAAAGCGGGCTGTTCTCGTCAATCTCGACGCGCTGGTCCTTGTCGATGACCTTAGCGTTCGACGTGTCGTCCTTCCCTGCCGGTGTGACCACCGATTGTCTCGCCTTCCCCGGATCGTCGCGGTCGGTCATATGGTCTCCGGTTGTGAGCAGCAATGCGGCGCCCAGAACGAACATCTGCCGGTAGCACCATGTCCGTTTCTTCTCCTCCGACGTGTCACGGGCCTGGCCGGTCACAACCCGGTGTCCTCCCAGTACGGGGTGTGCGTTTCGATGTCCTCCGGCACGCGAATCCGCCCGTTCGACAGGACAAGTGGCGCGATCTCAACGCTCTCGTGGAAGCGCAGGTAACCGACGAAGAATCCGGCGCCACCGGCATGCGCGTCAACCGAACACCGGCCAAGCCAGTCCAGCAATGTCCGGAGCCGGTAGAAGTCGTCGGGATGGAGTTCCTGGCGTACCGTCAGCGCCCAGCCGTCCGACCGCTCTCGCGCGACCAACTCGGCGACGAGCGCGCCCCCCACCCACCGGGCAGCGCCCCGCTGCGCGAACACGGGCTCCGCCTCCGCGTTCTCCCATTCACAATCGGGGTCATCGGGATCACCGAGCGGATAGGTTTCCACGTATCTGTCGGAGCCGATCGGCAACCGCTCAGGCCGCGGCCCCTCCCCCACGTGCCACCGCAGCTCGGCGAGCTCGTCGTCGGTCACGTCAGCGCGAATGTCCGCCGAAAGCACGAGTTCGTAGACGTCTCCCATCGGCACACCGTACCGTCACAACGCCCCGAAAGATCGTTCTGTGAGGAGTTCACAGCCGTGGTCACCGATCTTCAGCAGGGTTCGGAGACTTCCTAAAAAGCCCTCCACGATATGACCGGATTCCATCCTTAAATCGTGTCTCACGGAACAGGGCTGGAAGTCGGCGACGGGCCTGCCGAACCGCTTGCGCTCCTTGGCGCAGCCGCCGGCTTCGCCGAAGACCGCAGCGTCCCCAATCGGCCGCCTGCTCGCCATGACCGCCCTGGTGATCGTCATCACCGCCTGGCATGGCCTGTTCCTCGTCTCCATCACGGCAGGAGGCACCACCCTCCCTGGTCCATGCCGACCGCGACGGCCACTAGAACTTAGGATCTCCTGGGGCTCTTCCACCAACGGACCAGACCATACCGGCGCCCTCGTCGAACAGTTGTTTCTCCGGCTCACGCACGATCACGGAATCTCGGCACGGTTTCCAGGGACACGCGGCTCCTGGCTCCTGCCGATGCGCGAGTGCCACGCCTGGAACCAGTCGGCGGCCATATCGGTCTCCGTGACGCGTCCGATCAGTGCCAGCGCCGAGCTGATGCTCTCCTCCACCTCCACCAGATCGTCGGGGTTCTCGGCCTCGGTGTCGATCTGGAAGCGCAGGCCGTCCGTCAGGCGATCGAGCGCGTATGGGTTTTCGCCGTACCGATCCTCCGGTGAGGTCGGATCGAAGGAGACGATGATGCGTCCGTCGCGGGCGTAGCCGAAACAGGCGTTGTGATTGATGTCCATGCTGAAACCGATGGCCTGATGACCACCTTCGGTGACGGAGCGCAAGACCTCGTCGTCGGCGACGGCCGGTACGATGCCGATCCAGTCGTTGACCTCGGCGACCCAGCAGGATCCGTCGGCGATGGCGTGATCGAGAATCTCGCTCAGATGGCATGGAGCACGGGTCGTGAGGTCCAGGGAGAAAGCTCGGGCGAGGGTGTCGAGACCCGCGCCTTTGACCCAGATGGCGGTGAATCCCAGCGCCCACAGGTCCGTGTCGCTGTCGAGGTCCTCGGTGAAGAGAGTCGAGGCCAGAAGGTCGTGCAGGTAGGTGCGTGATCGCATGGCCGCCTCCTGAAGGAGAGGGCGCCCCGTGGGAACGCCCCCTCCTGAATTCCGGTTGTCGGGTTGTTCACATTCTTACGACGAAGGCGCCGGAGGAGGGCCTTCCACGATTCTCACGAAGAAGGCGTTGCCCGGCTTGTCTCGTAGTCCTCCTTCGGGTGTCTCGTCGGGGAGCACACGATAGCGGGCGTAGAAGGCGCTCAGATCACGACCGGCTGCCCCGTTCTGCTCTGCGGTGACATAACGAAGTGAGGCATTGAGCGTGGGAATCCAGGTACTCTTCTCAAGTTTCCCATCGACCCCTATCGCCTCCCAGCTGGATGCGAACGGATACTCGTCGCACTGCATGCCCTCGCCGCGTCCGGGCAGGTTCTTGCAGTACCTGTCACGCTCGCTCTTGTTCTTCGAGTCGTATTTCGCGCCGCCACCCGGAATGCGTTCGGTGCCGGATCGCTTGGTCAGGGGAACCTTGACGCAGGGCTCCAGGTGGGGACCGAATGATTTCCCGCACTTGTCGTAGTTACCTGGGAAATCCTTGGGGATGGCCTTGCCCTCCCGGTCCACCTTCGGGTCCGTGTCCTGCGGATGCTGGAAGGCGAACAGGATGTGCTGAGCCACCTGCTTTCGATAAGAGTCTTCTGTGTACATGGTGTAGACCCGGTCGGCGCCGAGAAGTCTGCATCCTCCGCTGTTGCCTCTCCACGGGTTCTCCCCCTTGGGGACCTTGACGAGGAAGGAGATGCGCTTGGTGTCACAGCGTGCGACGAAGGGGAGGTCGCCCTTCCTGGTCGGGGGATCCTGTTCGGTGGCGAGGTATTCCCACAGGTGGAAGGGTCTCGGATCTAGGTCCTTGACGTTCTGTGGAGGATACAGCTTGGGGCGCAGCGTGCAGTTGCTGATCTTCGCTCCACCGGACCGGAAGACGAAGGCGTCCTCACCGTCGCTCTTGAGGCCCCCGATCGTCGTGCTCCGGTTCTGTCCTTTGACGATCGTGCAACTGGAACCGTCCGCCCCAACGGCGTCGACCGCGACCTGGACTCCCAAACCGTCGAACGCCGTGGTGATCCTGCATTTGGAATCCTCGACGAACACATCGGTGATGCTGGTCCAGACGCTGATGTCCTGGGCCGTGAGGTCCTTGTCGTTTTCGCCGTAGACGACCGGTGCGCCGTTCTTGGTGCCAAGGTTCGTGTACACCAGCACGTTGGCCGTCATGATGACGGCATGGGTCTGCGGGCATTTGCTCACCGGCTGGCGGGTGAACGGGTTCAGCTTCCAGTCACCCCAGCCCAGTTTCCTGCTGTAGCAGCCTGTGTAGGGCTTGAGCACGGTCCAGCCCCATCCGTGCCAGGGCCGGGGGGATTGTCGTCGCGCCTTGTCGCAGTCGGTACGGCTCATGCGCTCGTAGCTGAACGGTCCGCTTGTGTCCGGGTCCGAGGCCACGGTCGGGGCCGTGACGGATGGTGGAGAAGGGGCCGGGGCGGTGGTCCGCACCGGCGGCCCGCTGTCCGGCCGATCACCGCCGGCCGTGAACGTCTGCCACTGCGACCAGGCGCCGGGCGCTCCGGCGACGGTCGCCCGCGCTCGCCAGCGCGCCTGCTGGCCCTTCCTGAGCTTGCCGGCCGGAATCCGTAGCGTGTGGCGGGAGGTCTCGGCCTTCCCGGTCACCGTACCCGACCAGGTCGGCCGCTCGCCCGTCGCCCGCTTGCCCTTCGGCGCTGCGGACTTCGACAACTTGTCCGGCTGACGGGTCACCTCCACTTCGACCTTCGCCGGACGACCCTGCCGGTCTGACACCCAGACGGTGAGTCGCGGCGTGGTGCCGGAGGCTCCCCTGTCGCCTGACACCGCCAGTTTCACGATGCTCGGGGTGGCGGCGGACACGGCGCGTGGTTCGGCCGGCGCCGGGGCGGCGGGAATCGGGGTGTTCATGTCGATCTGGATCTCGGCGTCGGTCTGGACGCGGTTGTAGACGCGCACCTCGTCGATCAGGCCGCTGTAGAACTCGCCCCAGAAACTGTTACCGCCGAGCCGCAACACGCCGCCGTCATCGACGACCTCGCCGGTTATCGGCGCCTGCGCGACCTTGGCACCGTTGACGTGGAGGGTCATCATGGCGCCGTCGTAGGTGACCGCCAGATGGCTCCACTGGTTCAGCGGCAACGGGGCCTCACCTGTGAGCCCGCCTCCCTCCTGGGCGGTCTGGAGCCAGCCTGAGGGCGCCGTGTACTCGGAGTCGGCGTACAGACCGTAGACGCCACCCACCTCGGCGTTCTCCTTCATGAGCACACTGCGCCAGACACCGCCCAGCGCCGCCGGCCGTACCCATGCAGAAAGCGTCAGCGTGTCTCTCAGCCTCAGCGACGCGGCGTGTGGAACCGTGACCCAGCTGGAGGAGCCGTTGAACGACAGCGACGTACCGTACTTACCCGCCGCCCAGGTGGTGTCGGTGGCGGCGCCGGTGTTGTTCTGCCCCGAGGAGTCACCCACGGTCGTGCCCGTGCCCTCCTGCATGCCGTAGGCCGCCACCAGCCCCGGGACCGGAGTCGGCGTGACCGTGGGAGTGGGAGTCGGGGTCGCCGTGGGAGTCACGGTCGGCGTGGGGCTGGGACCTGAGGTGCCGGAGCCGATGGGGGTGTTCATGTCGGTCTGGATCTCGGCGTCGGTCTGGGCGCGGTTGTAGACGCGCACCTCGTCGATCAGGCCGCTGAAGTACTCCCCCCAGACGGAGTTGCCGCCGATCCGCAGCGCGCCGCCGTCGTCGTGGAGGCCGCCGCTGAGCGCGGTCTCGGCGACCTGCCCGCCGTTGACGAACAATCGCAGGGCGGCACCGTCGTAGGTGATCGCCAGATGGCTCCAAGCGCTCACCGGCAGCGGCGACGGTCCGTCGACGGTCGAAGGTTCCTCAGGAGAGACCTGCACCCAGCCGGACGGATATCCGCCGCCGTTGGCCGCGTAGAGACTGTAGGAGGCGCCCTCGTCCAGTTCCTTGGTCGCCACACTGCGCCACGTGGAAGCCGCCGTGGTCGGGTTGACCCAGGCCGAGAGCGTCATCCCCGTCGTCAGACGTAACGAGGCGGCGTCCTGCACGGTGATCCAGCTGGACAAGCCGTCGAACGACAGGGCCTTGCCGTACTTGCCGTCGCGCCATGACGCGGCGGTGACCACTCCGGTGTTGTCGTGGCCGGAGAAGTCACCGACGCTCGTCCCGGCGCCCTCGTCCATGCCGTAGGCCGCCACGAGCCCTGCGGGCGGGTTCGCCCCGGTGATGAACGACCAGGTGTACGGCCCGGCCATGGGATTGCCCGCGACATCCTTGGCGGCGGACACCTCGGCGGTGTACGGGGTCGCCGGGGCCAGCGGCTGAGCGGGGGTGAACGTGAACACCTGCTGGGTGGAATCCATGGCCGTCGTACCGGTGACCGCCGTGCCGGCCGGATCCTTCAGTGTGAGCAGGACGTCGGTGACCGCTTCGCCGAACGTCACCGTGACCGGTGTGGTGACGGAGATCCCGGTCGCCTGGGCCGGCGGGACAACCGTGGAGACCGTCGGCGGCGTCGTGTCGTCCTCGGTGGTGAAGCGCCAGGAATGCGGGGCCATGTTGTTGCCGTCGTCGTCGTAGGCCTCGCTCACCTCCGCGCTGTAGATGGTTGTGGCCTTCAACGGCTGAGCCGGGGTGAACGTGAGGACCTTCTTGGTGGTATCCAAGGTCTTCGTGCCTTGGACCACGGTCCCGGCGGGGTCCTTGACGGCGATCTCCGGCTCCCAGACGGGTTCGCTGAAGGTCGCCGTGACCGTGCTGCCGACCGGAACGCCGGTGCTGTCGGCGGCTGGTCGCACGTCGGTGACGGTCGGCTTCGTTTCGTCCGTCGGGAGACTGCCCGCCGGAACCTCGTCGGGCTCCATGGTGGCCGGATCGACCTCGACGTCGTCCGGCAGCGGCCCAAGCCGGTTGGCGGAGATCTCGTAGGGCACGCCCAGGCCCGCACTTTCGAGTTCGTTGGCCTCCTCGTTGGTCAGCCCCCAGTTGGCGGCGGCGTCCAGAGGCTCGGACTCCATCGCCTTGGCCTGCTCGTAAGTGGGAAACTCCGGCAGGTCGTCCCCCTCGAACCTCACCCATTCGGTCACCGTGGGCGCCGGTGTGTACTCGACGATGAGGGCGGGCGGGTGACGGTAGCCCGGGTACGGCTCGCCACCACCGAACTGGGCGGAGTAGTACTGACGCCAGTTGATCGCCGCGGTCTCGCTGGCGGCCCTCAGCAGCAGCCCGTGGTTGGGCACGTCCTGTTCGATCCATGCACGGGCCATACCGGTGACCTTGTGGAAGAGTTCCTCGTCCTTGGCGCACCAAGTGCTCGCGGGGGCGTCGTAGTTGTAACCGGCCCGGTTCAGCCCCTCGGTGCCGGTGCTCGACGGCTGGTTGTACCAGTCCAGGCTGTCGGCCGTTCCGTCGAGGGTCCAGGGGGAGGTGACGCGCGCGGCCACGATGCCCGCTCCCAGAGGGTCCCCGCACAACTGTCCGTTGGGACCGCTGGACTTGTAGTTCCACATTCTCAGGTCCGCGTCAACGACGGTGGCCCCCTCGAGTTCCGGGGCCTCGGTGTTGAACTTCAGGTACACACGGGCGACATCCGCGCTGGTCGACGTGGTTCCCGCGCGCAGCCACCCTTCTGCGGCGTGATTGTTGTAGGGATCGTTCCTGGTGACGAAGGCGTCGGTGGGGACACCGCCGCCGAAGTACTCCGAGGCTGCGGCGATCGTCACCGGATAGGTCACCGCCGGGTCCGACAGGAACTTCTCGTCCGGCGAGAACACCAGTTCCGATGTCGCGCCGGAGGTCTCGACGCGTGCCCGGACCGGAGAGGTCCTCCCCTCCTCCGGGGAGGCCTCCACCTTGGCGTCCACTGCGGTCAGCACGATCGGCGCCGCCTTCGCCCTGCCCTTGGCGTCCTTCAGCTGCGGCAGCCCTTGAGGGGTCTTGCCGAACGTGGTGCCTCTTGGGAGCGTGAGCGGCAGCCGTACGTTCACCGGGCCGGTCGGTTCACGCCGGAAGACCACTTGGGAGACGAACCCTTCGGCCTGGGCCAGAATCACCAGATCCGCCCCGGGCGCCACGGCGTCAGGGTAGGTGACCGTGTTGCCGGAGATCTTCGGCTCGGGCAACGCCCTGGTCACGCTCAGACCGCTCGTGCCCTGCTCACCCGCCGCGGACACAAGGTTCTTGCTACCTCGGCCGCCGAAGATCAGGGGGGTCTTGACCCGCGTGGCCTGGATTCGCCCGCCCCGGATCACGATGGTGGGGTCGATGGGCTCCCATGCCTGAGTGGTGGGGTTCCTGAGCTGTATGGGCCGGGTGTGTAACTCCGCCTTCAGATGCTTACCGTCGGGGACCGCCCAAACCTTCATGGTCTCGGTGAAGCGGGCGGGGATCTCGATGGGCCGGCCGGATTTGGCCGCCTTCTCCCAGGCGGTCGTGAGCGTGGGCTCCGAAACGGCGTTCGACGATGTCGTCGATCCGGAGGCCGGGACAGGGGACGGCGGGGGTCCTTGAGCGACGGCGGGCACGCTCACAAACGAGAGCGGCATCGCGAGAACAGCGACCAGAACGGTACGGCGGCGCGTCCGAACAGATAAATCAGACGCCGGTTGTCGTGTGTTCACTCCAGCCTTTCCGACGATGAGACAAAGCGGTGCAATCGTCACACGACATACAAATAAAGTATAGATTGCCTTCAATAACAAACAGGTGGCGACCACTCCCTCCCCATTATCTACGGATAGGACGAGATTCCATTGCCAATTAAAGTACTGCAAATATCCTGACGGCATGCGCTTCAGCCGACCGGCCTCGCAACGAACGCTGGTTCACGCCAACACCCCGTCCGCGACCTCGAATCCCAGTCGATCTGCTAATGATTCCCGCCGGGAGAAGACAATTTGTCAGCGGATCTCAGCCAACTACGGCATTTCAGAAATGCCGACGAGCGACGGATCGATTCCGAACCCAGGCCCACAGGGTCGAACACGAGAGATCGACCTCAACCCTTCGCAGTCAGTGGTTCACCCCGCGCGAACCCGACACATACAATCACCCAAGCCGGTATCCGGCGATCTCCGGTCGCCCGCGGAAACTCATACGCCGCTCCCGTCGACGCAAGCCGACCGGAATGAACAGTGCGATCGACCATCGGTCTGGATGAAATGATCCTGGAATTCGTCCAGATCGCCGGCTCACAACGGTCTCGCCTCTGCCGTAACCCGAGGTCCGGACCCTTGAAGAGGTGACAGGCGCTCCACCGACCGAAGAATTCCGGTCGTTTCCGCTGCGATTCGGCAGGGCGGCCTCCCCTTACCCCCCGATCGGTCTGCACCGGATCCTGGACGAAGCCCGGCCGGAGCGCGAAGACCCCCTGGAGGAAGCCGACATCACGGTCTACCCGTGGGAGCCCTTCCCCATGACTCAGCCTGAACCTCGCCCAGCGTGTGAGTTCAGAGGGTCACAGGCAGTGGATTTCACGGGAACGACCCGATGGCGAAGCCGTTCCCCGTTCCGCTTCCCTATGTGCGGGTACGGGACGCCCGTGTCCCGCCCCGCTCCGCGTCTCACGGAGCGGGGACGGAACAGAGCCTCATGGAGGCCACGAAGACCGGCGGACGGTTCTCAGCGACCTACTTCAGCAGCTGCCTGGCCATCACCAGGCGCTGGATCTGGTTGGTGCCCTCGTAGATCTGGGTGATCTTGGCGTCGCGCATCATGCGCTCCACCGGGTAGTCGCTGGTGTAGCCGTACCCGCCGAGGAGCTGGACCGCGTCGGTGGTGATCTCCATGGCCGCGTCGGAGGCGGCGCACTTGGCGGCGCTGGAGATGAAGGTGAGGTCCTTCTGCGGCTTGCCGTGCATGGCCAGCTCGGACTTGGCGGCGGCGGCGTAGGTGAGCTGCCTGGCCGCCTCCAGCTTCATCGCCATGTCAGCGATCATGAACTGGAGTCCCTGGAAGTCGGCGACGGGCCTGCCGAACTGCTTGCGCTCCTTGACGTAGCCGATCGCGTAGTCAAGCGCCCCCTGGGCGATGCCGAGCGCCTGGGCGGCGATCGTGACGCGGGTGTGGTCCAGGGTGGCCAGCGCGGTCTTGAAGCCGGTGCCCGGGGCGCCGATCATGCGGGAGGCCGGGATGCGGACGTCCTCAAGGATGACCTGACGGGTCGGGGAGGCCCGGATGCCGAGCTTGCGCTCCTTGGCCCCGAAGCTGACGCCCTCGTCCGACTTCTCCACGACGAAGGCGGAGATGCCCTTGGCGCCCACGCCCGGCTCGGTCACGGCCATCACCGTGTAGTACTCGGAGACCCCGGCGTTGGTGATCCACATCTTCGCGCCGTTGAGCACGTAGTGGTCGCCGTCGGCCACGGCTCGGGTCTTCATCGCCGCGGCGTCGCTGCCCGCCTCCGCCTCGGACAGGGCGTAGGAGAACATCGCCTCGCCCCGCGCGACCGGCGGCAGGTAACGCTGCTTGAGTTCCTCGGAGGCCGACAGCAGCAGCGGGACGGTGCCCAGCTTGTTGACCGCGGGGATCAGCGAGGACGAGGCGCACGCCCGCGCCACCTCCTCGATGACGACGACGGCCGCGAGCGCGTCCGCCCCGGCGCCGCCGTACTCCTCCGGGACGTGTACGGCGTGCAGGTCGGCCGCGACGAGTGCCTTGTAGACGTCCCAGGGGAACTCCCCTGTCTCGTCGGCTTCGGCGGCCCGCGGAGCGATCTTCTCGTCGGCCAGGGCACGGACGGTCTCCCGGAGCATCTGGTGCTCTTCGGGCAACTCGTAGAGAGGGAAGCTCATGGAGAAATACTAGGACGTCCAACAAAATATGGACCGCTCCAGGGTGGTAGATCAGTGCAGCTAGATGTTTGTGCAGGTGGCGTGAGAGTACAGACAAGTGGATGCCGCTACTCTGACGGCACAGAATCGGGCAGAAACCGAAAGGAACACCAGTGGCCTACCGCCTGACGATGGTGGGAACCGGATACCTGGGTGCGACGACGTCGGCATGCATGGCGGAGCTGGGCTTCGAAGTCCTCGGCGTCGACGTGGATGCGGAGAAGATCGCCCGCCTGCAGGCCGGGGACCTGCCTATCTACGAACCCGGCCTTCAGGAGATCCTCCGGCGCAATCTCGCCAACGGACGGCTGCGCTTCACCACCTCCTACGAGGAGGCCGCGGCCTTCGGGGATGTGCACTTCCTGTGCCTGGGCACCCCGCAGAAACCCGGAGAGTACGGCGCGGACGTCTCCCATCTGGACGCCGCGGTCGAGTCGCTGGCACCGTTCCTGGAACGTGAGTGCCTGGTGGTCGGCAAGTCGACGGTCCCGGTCGGCACCGCGCAACGCCTGTCAGAGAAGCTCGCACGGCTCGCCCCCATCGGTTCCGGCGCCGAGCTGGCCTGGAACCCGGAGTTCCTGCGCGAGGGCTTCGCCGTGAAGGACACGCTGTATCCCGACCGGATCGTGCTCGGCGTCGCCTCGGAGAAGGCCGAGAAGGTCATGCGCGAGGTCTACGCCGCCATGCTCGAACGCCAGACCCCCCTGGTGATCACCGACTACCCCACCGCAGAGCTGGTCAAGGTCGCCGCCAACGCCTTCCTCGCGACCAAGATCTCCTTCGTCAACGCGATGGCCGAGGTCTGCGAGGCCGCCCACGCCGACGTCAAGCAGCTGTCGCTGGCGCTGTCCTTCGACGACCGCATCGGCGGCAAGTTCCTCAACCCCGGCCTGGGCTTCGGCGGCGGCTGCCTGCCCAAGGACATCCGCGCCTTCATGGCCCGCGCCGGAGAGCTCGGCGCCGACCAGGCGCTGACCTTCCTGCGCGAGGTCGACGCGATCAACATGCGCCGCCGCGCCCGTATGGTCGACCTGGCCCGCGAGCTGACCGGCGGCTCCTTCCACGGGTGTACGGTGACCGTCCTCGGCGCCGCGTTCAAGCCGAACTCCGACGACATCCGCGACTCGCCCGCCCTCGACGTCGCCGTCACGATCAGCCGGCAGGGCGGCCAGGTCACCGTCTACGACCCGGCGGCCCAGGAGAACGCCCGCCGGGCACACCCCCAGCTCGCCTACGGCGAATCCGCCCTCGACGCCGCCCGCGACGCCCATGTCGTGCTGCTGCTGACCGAGTGGCAGGAGTTCATCGACCTCGACCCCGAGGCCCTGGGCTCCGTGGTCGCCAGGCGCAAGATCGTCGACGGCCGTAACGCCCTCGACGCCGAGGTCTGGCGCGAGGCCGGCTGGCACTACCGCGCCCTGGGGCGCCCCTGACACACGCGACGGCCCCCTGCGCGTGAGAGCGTCAGGGGGCCGGTTGATCAGACGTCGAACGAACCCTGCCTGACCTCACCGAGGAACGCCCGCCACGCCGTACGGGTGAGGATCAGCTTCGGCCCGTCGGGGTCCTTGGAGTCACGTAGCGCGAACAGCGGGCCGACCGCGGCCATCTCGACGCACTCTCCGCCGTTGTCGCTGCTCAACGACGCCTTACGCCACACGGCCCCGCTCAGGTCTGCTTCCATGTCTCCATCACCTTCGTCATGAGATCGATGCTCGCCCCCGGGGACATGGCCTCGGTGCGAAGCTCCTCGTAGCGTCTGCTGACCTCCGCCACGTCACGCGGATGATCCGTTACCCGCCCTTCGATCGCGCATTCCACATAGGCGGTGTCCGTGGTGCCCTCGATTCCGGCGATGACGAACGCCCCGCTCAGACCGGCCGTGACGCTGGCGTCCCCTGGCATCACCTGGATGGAGATGTGACGGTTCTCCATCGCCGCGATGACGGCCGCGATCTGACCGCGCATGATCTCGGGGCTGCCGACCCGCCGGTAGAGCATGCTCTCGTCCAGCACCGCCCACAACAGGGGTGGATTGGCTCCGTGCAGCAGGCTCTGCCGTTCGATCCTGGCGGCGACCAGCTCCTCGATCCGCTCCTCCGGCATCGTCCGCCTGCCTTTCAGCAGGGCGCGGGCGTAGTCGGGGGTCTGCAGCAGGCCGGGGAAGACCAGCGGCTGCCAGTTCTTGAGAACGTGCGCCCTGCGTTCGATCCCCACCCATGGACGAAACCAGACGGGATAGGCGGCCTGGCTGAGAATCGGCCAGATCCGCATGAGCGTCCCCTCGGTGTTGAGCATCCGGTCACAGCGCTCGATGAAGTCACGCGACGGATTGCGCTTGGCGGTCTCGACCATCCCGACCAGGGAGACGGAGGAGGAGATCGCCTCTGCGAGCTGCTCCTGGGTCCATCCGGCCTGGTCGCGCAGGCGGCGAAGCTCTGCTGCGAAGAACGCCAGCGGGCCTGACCCGCTGTCGAGCTCACGCGACGATGGCATCCGAACTCCTGTCTTACGTCTCACACCGGTATCGCAGCATGACCGGTCATCAGGGGACACGATCATGCCTTCAGTGACAACTGCATCACGCACGGTAATGTGACACCGTCTCGTTTGGAAGCGCATCCCCAAAACACGTCAAGATCAGCAAAGCGAAACCCCGGCGATCACCCAGAGACCTTGACCGGGGGGATGGCCGCCAGGCACGAGGTGTCCGGCGTCCGGCCGTCACGAAGAAACGCGGTCACAACGCCCACGACACACCCGCTGGGTTCGAACTCCGACACATGGCCGACGTTGGGCACGGACACGAAGACCCCCCGGGGAAACTGCGCGGCGGCCTTGCGCCCGTTGGCCTCGGCGGTGATGCCGTCCAGGTCGCCGTTGAGCACCAGCACCGGCACGTCGGGGAAGCTCCCGGTCGAGACGTACGGCCTGCCGGTGCCCTTGGCGGGCCAGCGCAGGCAGTAGTCCCCGGCGTCGGCCTGCGCCCTGGCGAATCCCAGGGGGCTGAACGCGCCGAACTCGCCGGGCCTGGCCCGTCGGACCGCGCGTTCGAAGTGGCGGCGCCGTTCGGCGAGCGAGGCCCCGACCGGCCACGGGCGGGGGTAGTCGTTGCACGAGACGGTGGCCGCGATGCCCATGTCCATGCCCTCGTAGGCCGCCAGGTCTCCCGCCATGATCTCCCCCATCAGGGCGACCAGCTCACGGTCGTCCCCCCGGGCCGCGCCGCGCAACGCCCTAGGCAGCCTGCCTACGACCGGGACCTCCGAGGGCACCGCCCCGACGGCGACGCTGGCCGAGGAGTAGACCAGCTGCGCGAACCTGTCCTCGGTGAGCGCGACCCACCTGTTCCGTCCGCCGACGGTGAGGGGCACCCGCGCGGGTACGGCCCGCAGCCTGGCGGCCACCCTGCCCAGGTCCCGTACGGCCCGCTCCCCGTCGCAGGCCCCGCTCCGCTCGCAGATCCGCCGCAGTGTCAGGGAGACGGCCTGGGCGCTCTCCCTGCCCAGCGGGTCGAGACCGATGGGGTAGGCGGCGGAGAACACCGCCGACTGGACCCGCTCCGGATGCCGCTGGGCGTAGACGGGCAGCAGGTAGGTGCCGTAGGAGAGTCCGTACAGCATGACCTTGGGGATGCCCAGGGCGGCCCTGACGGCGTCGAGGTCGTCGGCGGTCGCGGCCGAGGTGTAGCCGGCGGCGCGCGGGCCGAGGTTGTCCGCGCAGCGGCCGACCAGCCGTAACAGGCCCTCCCGTGGTTCGGTCACCACGGCACCCGCGGGAACGCCGCAGGTCAGGGGGCCCGACCGGCCCACTCCCCGGGGATCGACGAGCAGCAGGTCGTGGTCGGTGAGCAGGCCCCCGAGCAGGGCGGTGAACGTCTCGTGCTGGGCGATCGCCTGTCCTCCCGGGCCACCGGGATTGACGAGGATCGTCCCCTTGGCGGGGCCGGCCGTCTCCCGCCGGAGGATTCGTGCGTATCCGACGGTGACGGCGCCCAGGTCCGGCCTTCCCTGGACGAGGGGCCGGGGAAGCGTTCCGCACTCGACCCGGTGGCCGGGAACCTCAGGACACCAGGTGGCCTCCTGGGCGGGGGCGGACACACCGGACAGGGCGCCGGGCAGGGCGAGGGACAGGGCGAGAGCGATCGAAGTCAAGGTCACGATCGGGATTGTTGATCCTCACCCGGCCCGCCACCAGACCCAAACTTCGACCCCGGCGTCGGTCAGTTGTCGAACTCGCCGAGTTTCACGCCGCCCACGAAGGCCTCCCACTCCGAGCGGGTGAAGAAGAGCTTCGGGCCTTCGGGGTTCTTCGAGTCGCGCAGCACGTACAGCGAGCCGAGGCCCGCCTTGTGGCCGGAGTCGACCGGGTCGATCACGGCCACCTCGACGCAGTCCTCGGTGGGGTCGTCACCCGTGACCGCCCTGCGCCAGACGGCCTTGCTCAGGTCAACGTCCATCTCTCATCACCTTCGCTGTCGGGTCGGTGCCGCGCCGGGCACCTTCATACGGAGATCCAGGATGACCGGTGACGTTCTCCCCCGCGCCGGATTCCCGCACACAGTATCCGCGGCGACGACCGGCGACGGACAGGACCGTACGCGATTACCTAACGGATGACCGATTCCTCCCTTGATGGACTTCAATAACGTTCTGATCAGCGAAACAACCGAAAGATCCTGGGGAGATTGCCATGCCGTACTTCGAGACCGCCGACGGCACCCGTCTCGCCTACGAGGACTACGGCACCGGCAAGCCGATCATGTTCGTGGCCAGCTGGGCGCTGGGCGCCGACATGTGGGAGTACCAGGTGCCGTTCTTCGTCGAGCAGGGCTACCGGTGCGTCCTCCTCGACAGGCGTGGGCACGGCCGCTCCGACCGTCCCTCGGGGGGATACGACATCGACACCAGGGCCGACGACCTCGCCACCCTGGTCGAGCACCTCGACCTGCGGGAGATCACCCTGGTCGGGCACTCCGCCGGTGGCGGCGAGGTGGCGCGTTACCTGGTCAGGCACGGTGAGGAGCGGGTCTCGCGGGTCGCGTTCGTCTCGGCGGTGCTGCCGTTCCTGAAGCGGACGGACGACAACCCGCACGGCGCGCCCGAAATGCTCTGCGAGGCGGTGATCGCCCAGTTCAGGAAGGACCCCGGCCCAAGTGGTTCGCCCAGCGGGCACAGGGGTTCTACGCCACCCACCTGGGCAACGACGCCTCGCCCGCGCTGGTCGACCTCACGCTGCGGCGGTGCCTGGACACCGCGCCGTGGGCGACGATCGAGGTGTGGCGTTCGACCTTCCACGCCGACCACCGCGAGGGCCTGCGCGCGATCACCGTCCCCACGCTGGTGGTGCACGGCACGGCCGACCAGTCCGCGATCGTGGAGATGACCGGCAGGCGCACCGCGCAGCTGGTGCCGGGCTGCGTCTACAAGGAGTACCCCACCGGCGGTTACGGCCTGTTCGCCACCCACAGCGAGCAGCTGAACAACGACATCCTTGACCTGGTCAAGGGCTGACGGGGCGTTCCGCCGGACGGCCGAGGGGAAAAACGGGAGGACGGACACGGGCAGAACGTCCGTATAATCCTGGCATGATCCGACGACATTGATGAACGACCAGAGGTCGAAACGAGAGCGGATGCCGTGGGCCACCTGGCGCCTCAGAGCACCTGGAGCCCCGTCCCATCTCGTCTCGTGGAAAGACCTCATGATCGCACTTTCTCCGCGTGCGTCGGGCGCCCGTGTGAAGCGGCTGACCCGTCCCCTCTACCTCTACGCGGCCCTTGAGGACTTCGTCCTCCTCTATCCGGTCTACGCTCTGCTGTTCGCCGACCACGGCCTGTCGGTGCCCGAGATCTCCTCCTTGTTCGTCATCGGCGCCGTCTGCGGCATGCTGCTGGAGGTCCCCTCGGGCGCGTGGGCCGACGCCGTCTCCCGTCGTCTGCTGCTGTCGGTGGGGCCGCTGCTGTCCGCGGTGGGTTACGCCCTGTGGTTCCTGGTTCCGGCCTACTGGTCGTTCGCGCTCGGGTTCGTGCTCTGGAGCGCGGGTTCCTCGCTCCGCTCCGGCTCGATGGAGGCGCTCGTCTACGAGGAGCTCGACCATCTGGGTGAGGCCGGGCGCTATGCCACGGTGATGGGCAGGGTCCGTGCCATCGGGCTCGTCGCCGTCGCGGCGGCCACCGCGGCGGCGACCCCGGTGCTGAGCGTCGGCGGGTATTTCGCCCTCGGTGTGGCCAGTGTGCTGACCTGCGTGTTGTGCGCCCTGACCGGTATGGCGCTGCCCGAGCACAGGGTGGCCTCGGCGCGGCACGAGGACGCGAGCGGGTATGTGGCCGTGCTGCGGGCGGGCCTGGGCGAGGTGCGGGACAACCGGCCGGTCCGGGTCGCCCTGCTGCTCGTCGCGGTGGTGACGGCGGTCTGGGGTGGTCTTGAGGAGTACGTCCCGCTGCTCGCGGCGGCGACCGGCGTCTCCGAGGCGACCGTGCCGTTGCTCGTGCTGATCGTCTGGGGTGGCGTCGCGGTCGGCGGCCTGCTGGCCGGGGTCGCGAACAGGATGCCGGTCAGGGCCTTCGCCGCGGTGCTCGCCCTGGCCTCGCTCGTCATGGCGGCCGGGGCGCTGACGGAGCGGCCCGCCGGGCTGGTCGCGGTCGGCGCGGGCTTCTGCGTCTTCCAGCTGGCGAGCGTGATCGCCGACGCCAGGCTCCAGCGGCGGATCACCGGGCCGAGCCGGGCCACGGTGACCTCGTTCGCGGGCATCGGCATGGACGCGGGCACGGTGGTGGTCTACGGCGTCTACGCCGCTCTTTCGCCGTTCGCCGCGCATGGCGTGATCTTCGCGCTGTTCGCCGCGCCGTACCTCTGCGTCGCCGCCGCCCTCGCGTACGGCTCCGCCCCTGCCCCGCCCGCCTCGACGGGCTCCCGCTAGGCCGTCTCCCACCCGCCCGCGCCGCCCCGCGTCGTGCGTGGAGTGTCTGCCCGGTGACCGGTCACCACGCCGGCCGAAGCCCAGGGTCGCGGTGACCGGGCACGTGGCGGCCCGCCGGGTGTTCGACCAGCCCGTCGGGGGCGCGCCGCTGGAGGATCCGGCTGTTGCCCGCTTCTCCCGGCGTGGGGGCCGGGAGTGCCGCCTGCCCTGAGGTGAGGGGGCGGCGGGTGCCGGCTCCCATGCCGCCGAGGACCGCCAGGATCAGGACCGTCACCCCGAGGGTGGTCCGTATCACGTTTCTCATGATTCCTCCCTCCTCATCCCGCCGAAGGTCCTCTCCTGCCCCGAAGGGCGGGAGATATCCACACGGATGAGGAGGGAGGGATCAGCCGCCGAGGGAGGCGGCCTCGGCGCGCAGCTTGGCGCCCTTGGCGTGGGCCTGGTCCCGCAGCGACTCCTGGAAGCCCTCCATCCGGACCCGCAGCGCCTCATCCGAGGCCGCCAGAATCCGTACGGCCAGCAGCCCCGCGTTGCGCGCGCCGCCGACGGCGACGGTCGCGACCGGGACACCGGCGGGCATCTGGACGATCGAGAGCAGGGAGTCCATGCCGTCGAGATACTTCAGCGGCACCGGGACACCGATCACCGGCAGCGGGGTCACCGAGGCGAGCATGCCGGGCAGGTGGGCGGCGCCCCCGGCCCCCGCGATGATCACCTTCAGGCCGCGCCCCGCCGCCTGCTTGCCGTAGGCGATCATCTCCTCGGGCATGCGGTGCGCCGAGACCACGTCGGCCTCGAAGGGGACGTCGAACTCGGCCAGCGCCTCGGCGGCCAGCCGCATCACCGGCCAGTCGGAGTCGCTGCCCATGACGATACCGACGGCGGTCATGCTCTCTCCTCGCCTCGCGGCCCGCGGCCGCGCTTACGGACGTTCACGTGTAGCGGCCCTCGGACAGGTAGACCGCGGCGTGCTGGGCGCGCGCCCTGACCTCGTCCAGGTCGGTGCCGAGGGCGGTGACGTGGCCGATCTTGCGGCCGGGCCGTACGTCCTTGCCGTAGAAGTGGATCTTGACTCCCGGGTCGTGCGCCATGACGTGCTCGTAGCGGGAGAACAGGTCCGGGTCGTCGCCGCCCAGGAGGTTGGCCATCACCACGACGGGGGCCGCCAGCGAGGGCGAGCCGAGCGGCAGGTCGAGCACCGCGCGCAGGTGCTGCTCGAACTGGGAGGTGCGGGCGCCGTCGATGGTCCAGTGGCCGCTGTTGTGCGGGCGCATGGCCAGCTCGTTGACGACCAGCCCGGTGACGGTCTCGAACATCTCGACGGCCAGCAGCCCGGTCACGCCCAGCTCGTGGGCGATCTTCAGGGCGATCCGCTGCGCCTGCGCGGCCCGCTCGGGGTCGAGCCCCGGGGCGGGAGCGAGCACCTCGACACAGATGCCGTCGCGCTGGACGGTCTCCACGACGGGGTAGCTGACACCCTGTCCGTGCGGCGACCTGGCGACCAGGACGGCCAGCTCGCGCTCGAACGGCACGAACGTCTCGGCCATCAGCGGCACCCCGCCGGCCAGCACCTCGGCGGCCTCCTCCGCCGACCGGCAGACCCACACGCCCCGCCCGTCGTAGCCACCGCGCACCGCCTTGAGCACGACCGGCCAGCCGTGCTCGGCGGCGAACTCCGTCACGTCCTCGACGGAGGCGATCCGCCGCCACGGCGGGCAGGGAGCGCCGATCGCGGTCAGCCGCTCACGCATCACCGCCTTGTCCTGGGCGTGCACCAGCGCCTCGGCACCGGGGTGTACGGCGAAGCCGTCCTCGGTCAGCGCCCGGACGTGCTCGGTCGGCACGTGCTCGTGGTCGAAGGTGATCGCGTCGCACCCCTTGGCGAAGTCACGCAGGACCGCCAGGTCGCGGTAGTCGCCGAGCCTGGTGTCGGCGATCACCCTGGCCGCGCTCTCGTCGAGGGAGTTGGCCAGCACCCGCAGCTCGATCCCGAGGGCGATGGCCGCCTGCTGGGTCATCCGGGCCAGTTGACCTGCTCCGATGACGCCGACGACGGGACCGATGGGACTGACCGGGGAAGGGCTGCTCACGTCGGTCGAGTTTACCGGCCCTCCGCACGGGAACCGGCAGGGGCATCGGCCCCGCGCCACCGGGTACGGCGTGGGGCCGGTCATGTTTTGCCCTGAGTGCCAGGTGTGACATCCCGGGCCGGAATAACGCCATACGCCTAGATTTATCGCCATAAATCCGATATTTCTTGAAACACCGTAACTGACTGCTTGCGGAACATCTGGTCAGCCGAAACACGGGACGAGCGGGTGCGCCGGTAACCTGACAGAACAACGTCCGAGGTCCTCCCAGCGACGGCCTCAGCCATCCGAAGGGACCGTGTGGGAGACGTGCTGTTTCTGCGACGCGCCTACGAGCAGCTCGTCGGCCTGATCCACGAGCTGTCCAAGTTCGGGGTCATCGGAGCCATCGCCTTCGTCATCGACACCGGCGGGCTGAACTTCATGCAGTACGTCCTGCACCAGGGGCCGCTGACCTCCAAGGTCGCCGCCACGACCGTGGCCGCCACCTTCGCCTACCTCGGCAACCGTTACTGGACCTTCAGGCACCGCGAGCAGAGCGGCCTGGCCAGGGAGTACTTCCTGTTCTTCCTGCTCAACGGGATCGGGCTGCTGATCGGGCTGCTGTGCATCGGCTTCACCCAGTACACCCTCAAACTGACCGACCCGCTGAGCTTCAACATCTCCAATCTGGTCGGTGTCGGCCTGGGGACGCTCTTCAGGTTCTGGTCCTACAAGAAGTGGGTCTTCCTGGCCGCGACCGAGGACATCCCCAGGGAGCTCCCGAACGAGAACACCCGGGTCCTCTAGGGCTCACGCGGGGCCGCTGACCACCCGGTTTCTCGTGGTGTCGTCCACCTGGCGCAGGAACAGCGCGAAGGCCGCCGGGCGAGGACGGATGAGTTCGAGACGGCCGCCGTCCGCGGCGGCCAGCGCCCGCGCCAGGGTCAGCCCGAGTCCGGTGCCCCCACCTCCGCTGACGTTCCTTTCGAAGATCCGTCCGGCGAGTTCGTCGGAGACCCCCTGCCCCTCGTCCGCGACCTCGATCACGATCGACCTGTCCTTGTCACTGGTGGTGACCGTCACGGTGCCGCCGCCGTGTTCGAGGGAGTTCTCCAGCAGCGTGGAGATCACCTGGCTGACGCCTCCGCTGGTGCCGAGCGCCTGCAGGCCGCGCGTCCCGGACAGCTTCAGCTTGCGTCCCACCCTGCGGAAGGCCGGGCCCCACTCGATGAACTGCTGGTCGAGCACGTCGTCCAGAGTGACGGCGTCCGCCTGCGCCTGCCGCTGCCTTCTCGCCGCCGCCAGTAGTTCGTCGATCACCGCCGTGAGCCGCTCCGCCTGCACGATGGCCGCCTCGCCCTCCTCCTTGACGATTCCCGGCTCGTGCGCGGCCGCCACGATCTCCTCAAGTCGCATGGTCAGACCTGTGAGAGGGGTGCGGAGCTGGTGCGAGGCGTCGGTCGCGAACTCCCGTTCCCTGGCCAGCAGATCCGAGATCCGGGTGGCGCTGCGGTCCAGCACCTCGGCGACCCGGTCGAGCTCCTGGATGCCGTAGCGGTGTTTGCTGGGTCTCGCGTCGCCGGAGCCCAGCCGCTCGGCGATCATGGCCAGGTCGCTGAGCGGCAGTGTCAGCCGGCGTGACTGCACGACCGCGAGCCCTACCGCGACCGCGAGGGCCGCGGCGGCCAGCGCCAGGATGAGCAGGAGCCATGCCCTGACCTCCCGCTCCACCTGCGTCTTGTCCCGGCTGACCGCGACGTACACGCCGTTCTCCGACTGGGCGTCCTGGGTCATCTTGCGACTGTCGGGGGGCTCGGTCCCCACCATCGTCACCTGGGGGGGAGTCCCTTTCGCATAGACTTGGATATATCGGTCGGGGTATTTGCGCTTGAGCTGCTCCGGATCGACGGGCTGGTCCTGAATCCGGGCATACTCCACCTCCCCCAGCAGGCTTTTGGCCTGGGAGGAAAGCTCCTGGGTCGCCTCTTCCTCGATCAGCCGGTTCACCGCGACGCCCAGGGGGATGCCCAGCAGCAACACCCCGATGACGGCGACAAGCAGGGTTGAGGAGAGCAGGCGGCGGCGCATTCCCTACTCGCGTTCGAAGCGGAAGCCAACCCCTCGCACGGTCGTGATGTATCGCGGCTTGGCGGCGTCGTCCCCCAGTTTGCGGCGCAGCCATGAGATGTGCATGTCCAGGGTCTTGGTCGAGCCCCACCAGTTGGTGTCCCACACCTCGCGCATGATCTGCTCGCGGGTGACCACCTTCCCGGCGTCGCGGACCAGGACGCGCAACAGGTCGAACTCCTTGGTCGTCAGGTGGAGCTCCTTGTCCCCCATCCACGCGCGACGGGAGTCGGCGTCGATGCGCACCCCCTGGACAACGGGGGTCTCAGAGGTGCCGCGCCGCAGCAGCGCGCGAACCCTGGCCAGGAGTTCGGCGAGCCGGAACGGCTTGGTGACGTAGTCGTCGGCCCCGGCGTCGAGGCCGACCACGGTGTCGACCTCGTCGACACGGGCGGTGAGGATGAGCACGGGCGTGCCGTGCCCCTCTGCGCGTATGCGTCTTGCGACTTCCAGGCCGTCCATCTCAGGAAGGCCCAGGTCAAGAACAATCAAGTCGATGCCACCCGACAGCGCCCGTTCCAGGGCCTGCGGGCCGTCGGGACTCACCTCGACTTGGTAGCCCTCCCGACGCAGCGCGCGCGCCAGTGGCTCGGAGATCGAGGTATCGTCCTCGGCGAGAAGTACACAGGTCATGTTGCGATCGTAGGACCTTAAGGGATCGTTTCCCGGGCACAGCGCGCGGTTTGACTCGTCATTGACCTATCCATTGACCTGGGCAAACACTGATAAATCCCGGATAGTCGTCCCGCAACGGCTGGAGCCTTCGCGGTAGCGCTCCCGCATCAGAACCGCCTGGAAAGGGCAGCCCCGCCGGCCGTTCCCTCAAATGTTTCCGACAAAACAGAACACGCCCTCCGAAAGGAATTCGGCGGGCGTGTTCGGACGATCAACCTCAGGAGGCCGACGGTGGCTCGGCGTAGCGAGCCAGGTAGAGCTGCTCGCCCAGGCTGCTGATCAGCCCCAGCTCCGTCTCCAGATAGTCGATGTGGTGTTCCTCGTCCTCAAGGATCTCCTCGAAGAGGCGAGCGGAGGTGGCGTCGCCCTTTTCCCGCATGAAAATGATCGCGGGCTTCAACCGGTTGACGACCTCAAGCTCGATGTTGAGGTCGGATCTCAGCTGCTCCTCGACGGTCTGGCCGATGTGCAGCGTACCGAGCCGCTGATAGTTGGGCAGGCCTTCGAGAAAGAGGATTCGATCCGTCAGTTTCTCCGCGTGGCGCATCTCGTCGATGGACTCTTCGCGGGTGTACTTCGCGAGTCTGGTGTATCCCCAGTTCTCCTGCATCTTCGCGTGCAGGAAGTACTGGTTGATCGCGGTCAGCTCTGCCGTGAGCTGTTCGTTCAGCAACTCTATGATCTTCTTGTCGCCCTGCATGGCGGGCTCCTCGGGCTAAGCGGTCGGCAACAAGTCTTCAGACCGCTTCAGGATCGCACAGATCTTCCGCACGCAGGAGGCGCAGTCACCACCCGCACCGGTCCGGTCACGAACCTGGCGCGCGCTGCGGGCTCCCGACGCTATGCAGTCATGCACCTCGTTTTCGGTGACAGCGCGGCAGACGCAGACATACACGGCGGGAAAAGGCCTTTCTCAGGTGCACTACAAACTAGGTAAGGCATACCTAACATAACGCATTCAGTAAGGCTTTCCTATGTGATGTAGACCACACGAAGAACATTTCCCCGCCGCGCGTGTCCCGGCGCGTCAGACGATCAGTGCCCCCTCGCGATCCACTCCTGGAGATGCGGGGCCTCCGCGCCGATCGTGGTCGACTCGCCGTGGCCGGTCTCGACCACCGTCTCACCCGGCAGGGTGAGCAGCCTCTCCCCGATCGACCCGATGATCGTCTCGAAGGAGGAGAAGGACCTGCCCGTCGCCCCGGGGCCGCCGTTGAACAGCGTGTCGCCGGTGAAGACCACGCCCAGTTCGGGCGCGTGCAGGCACACCGCGCCCGGCGTGTGGCCGGGGGTGTGCAGCACGGTCAGCTCGACGCCGCCCGCGGTGATCACCTGCCCGTCCCCGAGCGGCGTGTACGGCAGGTCCGGGTAGACCATCTCCCACAGGACCTGGTCCGCCGGGTGGAGCATGATCGGCGCGCCGACCCGGGCGGCCAGGTCGGCCGCCGCGTCGATGTGGTCGTTGTGCGCGTGGGTGCAGACGATCGCCCTGACCTCCCGGTCGCCGATCCGCCCGGCGATGGCCGCCGCGTCGTGCGCGGCGTCGACCACCACGACCTCGCGCTCGGAACCGACCAGCCAGACGTTGTTGTCCACCTCCCACGTCCCGCCGTCCAGCGAGAACGTCCCCGAGGTGACGACCCGGTCGATCACAGGACCACCACCGAGCGCAGCACCTCGCCGCGGTGCATCTTGGCGAAGGCCTCCTCGACGTCGCCGAGGCCGATCGTCTCGGAGACGAAACCGTCCAGGTTCAGCCGTCCCTGAAGGTAGAGGTCGATGAGCATGGGGAAGTCACGGCTGGGCAGGCAGTCGCCGTACCAGGAGGACTTCAGCGCCCCGCCCCTGCCGAAGACGTCGAGCAGCGGCAGCTCGATCGTCATCTCCGGGGTCGGGACGCCCACGAGGACCACGGTCCCGGCCAGGTCGCGGGCGTGGAACGCCTGCACGTAGGTCTCGGGACGGCCGACCGCCTCGATCACCACGTCCGCGCCGTTGCCGCCGGTGAGCTCCTTGATCGTCTCGACCGGGTCACTCTCGCGGGAGTTGACGGTGTGGGTCGCGCCGAACTCCTTGGCCCAGGCGAGCTTGCGGTCGTCGATGTCCACCGCGATGATCTTCGTCGCGCCCGCCAGGTGGGCACCGTGCACGGCGGCGCCGCCGACCCCGCCGACGCCGATGACGGCCACGCTGTCGCCCCTGGTCACGCCGCCGGTGTTGATCGCGGCGCCGATGCCCGCCATCACACCGCAGCCGAGCAGCCCGGCGGCCGTCGCCGGGGCCGCCGGGTCGACCTTGGTGCACTGCCCGGCGGCGACCAGGGTCTTCTCGGCGAAGGCGCCGATGCCCAGGGCCGCGCTGAGCGGCGTGCCGTCCTCAAGGGTCATCGGCTGGGTGGCGTTGTGGGTGCTGAAGCAGTACCACGGACGGCCCCGGCGACAGGCGCGGCACTGCCCGCAGACCGCCCGCCAGTTCAGGATCACGTAGTCGCCGGGCGCGACGTCGCTGACGCCCTCACCGACCGCCTCGACCACCCCGGCGGCCTCGTGGCCGAGCAGGAACGGGAACTCGTCGTTGATCCCGCCCTCGCGGTAGTGCAGGTCGGTGTGGCACACCCCGCACGCCTGGACGTTCACCACCGCCTCACCCGGACCCGGGTCCGGCACGTGGACGGTCTCCAGGGAGACGGGCTCCCCCTTGCCTCGCGCGACCACGCCCTGCACGGTGTACGGCATGTCTGCACCTCGTCCTTGATCGTCTGGCATCGTGGCGGTGCCTCACCGGGCACCCCGGTGTCCATGCTTACCAGGCCGGACCGGGCTCCCGTCAGGCCCTTCTGAGCACGTACGGCTGGACCATGCCGAGCCCGCGCGCGGGACGGCGGCGCATGCGCTGGACCGTGACCCCCTCCGCCCCCTCGACGGCCTCGGCCAGCTCGCCGTCGGCGATGATCGTGCCGGGACGGGCGATGGCCGTCAGCCGCGCGGCCAGGTTGACCGTGGTCCCGAAGACGTCGCCCATCATCGGCACCACGGGGCCGTAGGCGAGCCCGACGCGTACCTCGGGGCCGTAGTCGCGGATCGCCTCGACCAGGCCGAGCGCGATCCCCGCGGCCGTCCGCGGCTCCGCGGCGGTGAACAGCACCTCGTCCCCGAGCGTCTTGACCAGCCGCCCGCCGTACGTGGCGACCACGTCGGCGGCGCGCGACTCGAACCCCTCGACCAGGTCGGCCAGGCCGTTCTCGTCCAGTTCGCGGGAGAGCTGGGTGAAGGAGACCAGGTCGGCGAAGCCGACCGCGAGGGTCAGCCGGTTCGGCACGATCTCCTCGCTGAGGTCGGTCGTGGCGAGCAGGCGGGTCCCGGCCGCGGCGAGCTGGGCCCGCCAGACGTGGACCAGCACCTGCTCGAAGTCGGGCAACAGCCTGCGGGAGGCCTCCAGGACCGCGGCGAGGTCGGCGTCGCTCGGCCGTCCCTGCCCGTCGAGCACGGCGCCGACCATGATCTCGGCCTGCCACTGCGCCAGCCTGGCGGTCGTCTGGCCGATCGCCCTGGTCATCCTGATGACGGCCCGCTCGTCCAGCGGGCCGTCCTCCAGCATCGCCCTGACCCGGCCGAGCGCGGCCACGTCGGCGTCGGTGAAGGCGACCGCGTCGTCGGCCAGCGTGGCGAAGCCGAGCGCCCGCCAGATCCGTTCGGTGAGTTCCTGCGGCAGCCGCGCCAGCTCGGCGACCTCGACCCGGGTGTAGCGGGGCGAGGTGCCGACGAACAGGCGCTCGATCTGCTCGGCCGTCGGACGTTGCGCCACGTTCCTCTTCGCCGTCCCCTCCGTCGTGCTCAGGCTTCCGCCCAGGAGGTTACGCCACCGCCCGCGCTCTCCGGGTCAGACCGGCGAGCTCCTATTTGAGCGCACCGGCCGTCATCCCCGCCTGGACCCTGCCCTGCAGGAGGGCGTAGACGATCAGGATCGGCGCCATGGCGATCGTGAGGCCCGCGAAGAGGCCCGAGCGGTCACCGGCGTAGCCCTGTTCGACCGCCAGGTTGGCCAGTCCCTGTGACAGCACGAACTTGCTGTCGTCGCTGACGAGGACGAGCGGGATGAGGTACTGGTTCCACTGGCCGATGAAGTTGAAGATCCCGACGCTGATGAGTCCCGGTTTGGCCATCGGCAGCATGACCCTGAAGAAGGTCGCGATCTCCCCGCAGCCGTCGAGTGTGGCGGCCTCGGCGATCTCCCCCGGCAGCGTGCGGAAGAAGGCCACCAGGAAGAACATGGAGAAGGGCAGCGAGTAGGCCGTGTAGACCAGGATGAGGCCGGGCAGCGAGTCGCCGAGCCCCAGGTTCTGGACCACGAAGAACAGCGGGACGAGCGCCATGAAGACCGGGAAGGTCATCCCGGCGACGAAGAAGTAGTAGAGCACTCCCTTGAGACGGAACTCGAAGCGGGCGAACACGTAGGCGGCCATGGCCGACAGCAGGAGCGTCAGCGTGACGCCGCCACCGACCACGATGACGGTGTTGCCGAAGTACGTCCCGATGGAGGCGCTGTCCCAGGCCCGGGCGAAGTTCTCCCAGCGCAGGGCCGCGGGCAGCGACCACGGGTCGGCGACGATCTCGGGATCCGACTTGAGGGAGCTGACGACGGCCCACAGCAGCGGCGCGGTCGAGATCACGGCCCACAGGACCAGGAACACCTGGGCGACGGCGATCGTGGGGCCGGACGACCTTCGCGGGCCCGTGGCGGTGGCCATCAGAACTCGATCCTCTCTCTACGGGTCGCCCGGAGCGTGAAGGCGGACAGGGCGAGGGTGACGGCGAAGAGCACGACGCCCATCGCGGAGGCGTAGCCGAAACGGCCGTAGGAGAACGCGTTCTGGTAGAGGTAGAACGAGGCGACCTGGGTCGAGTCGTTCGGCCCGCCGGCGGTCATGATCTGCACCACGGCGAAGGCGTCCAGTGCGGCGATTCCCAGATAGACCGTCGCCGTCCGGACGTTCTCCCAGATCAGCGGGATCGTGATGCGGAAGAAGATCTGGGTTCTCGACGCGCCGTCGAGCACCGCTGCCTCAAGCAGCGAGGCCGGGATGGCCTTGATGCCCGCGGTGAAGAGCACGACGTAGAAGCCGACGCCGTTCCAGACCAGTACGGCGAGCACGGCCCAGAAGGCGAGCCGTTCGTCACCGAGCCACGACGGCTGGACCTGTTCGAGGCCGACGGCGCGCAGCGCGCCGTTGAGCAGGCCGTTGATGGGGTTGTAGATGTTCGTCCACAGCACACCGATGATCGCGATCGACAGGATGTACGGGAAGAAGTAGACGACCCGGTAGAACCCGGCGCCCCACACGCCCCGGATCTCTCCGCTGCGGGGCCCGCCCGCGGCGTTGAGCATGAAGGCGAGGAACAGCGCCAGTCCTATGGTGACCACGGGCAGGGTCACCAGCAGGATCAGGTTGTTGAGCAGTGCCTTCCAGAACACCGGGTCACCGGACAGTTCGGCGAAGTTGGCCAGGCCGACGAGGTCCACCTCGGCTGACAGGCCCCGCCAGTCGGTGAGGGCGATGTAGAACGCCTGCACGTATGGCGAGGCCACGAACACCGTGTACAGGACGACGGGCGCGGCGAGGAAGCCGACGATGACACGGCTCTGGTGCCGGTTGCGCATGGGGTGCTCGTCCTAGCCGCGGGCCGCGTCGGTGAGGCGCTGAGCCTCCTTGGCGAGCTGGTCCGCCTTCACGTCACCGTTCATGAAGCGTCCCATCACCTTGGCGATGTCGCCCCACAGCCGGCTGTCACGGGTGTCGAGGGTGACGCCGAAGACGTTGTCGCCCGCCTCGGCCAGCGCGGCGTCGATCGACACGAGACCGTGCTTGGCGTCCTTGGGCAGCTTCGCCCTGCGGTTGGAGGACAGGGTGCCCGCCTGGGCGATGAAGTTCGCGGCGCTCTCGTCGGAGAGCATCGCCCGCAGGAACTCCAGGCCGCCCGCGGTGTTCTTCGCCGAGCGCGGAACGATGTACGGCTCGCCCGCCTTGGCGCACAGGGCCCCGAAGGGCCGGTCGTCGTTCGCGGTGATCGACGGGACGCGGCAGATCGACATGTCGAAGCCCGCCGGGACGCTGTCGCCCATCTCCTTCTCCAGCCAGGAGCCGCCCGGGACGAAACCGGCCTTGCCCAGCAGGAACTGCATCTGCGCGTCGGTGTGGTTCAGCCCGGAGCTTCCCTTGAGCACCCAGCCGTTGGCGGGGATCGCCTCGAAGGCCTTCAGGGCGGCGACGGCCCGCTCGTCGGTCCAGGCGTCCTTCTCAAGGTTGTTGATCTTGTCGATGACCTCCTTGCCGGCCACCTTGTAGATCATCGAGGCCAGCCACCAGAACATGTAGTACGGGAACTGGCCGGGGTAGGTCCACGGGGCGATGCCCGCGGTGGCCATCTTGTCGCACAACGTGAGGTACTCGTCCCACGTCTGGGGGTAGGTCCACCCCTTCTCCTTGAACAGCGCGGAGCTGTACCACGCGCCGTAGGCGCCGTAGGAGTAGTTCAGGACCGTGAACTGGCCGCCGTGCGTACCCACCTCGACCACACCGGGGCGCAGGGTGTCGCGCACCTTGGCCGCTGGATCGCTCCACGAGGGGGCGTCCAGCAGCGGAAGGAGGGGCAGCAGTGCCTCGTCCTTGACGAGCGCGCCGTAGTCGATGGCGTTGGAGCCGGAGTTGTTCACCACGTCCGGCGGGTTTCCGGCGACGAAGCGCGGCTGGAGGGACTGCTGGATCTGCTGGGTCGCCGTCTGGGTGATCTTGGCCTTGGGATGCTTGCCCTGGTACAGCTCGACGGGCAGCTTGATGTAGGTCTGGCCGTAGCCGCCGTCGAAGACGACGACCTCGATGGGCGCGCCCTGGGCCACCCCGAACGGGTTGCCCGCGGCCGCGGCCCCGGTCGGAGTGGCGGCCGGGGCGGCGCTCTGCCGGGTGCCGCCGGTGGCACAGCCGGCCAGCGCGCCCGCGACAGGGGAGAGGGCGAGGAGCGCCAGAACCGAGCGACGGGTCGGCTGGAGCGGAGACGGACGGTCGTTCATGAGATGTACCTCCACAGGATCCTGAGCTTTTGACGATCCTGAGTAAGGTAAGCTACCTTACTAACATGGCTACAGCAACCGGCAATCCTCAGAGCCCGCCATGGAACACCTTCGACCAGGCCTTCGACAGCCAGCCCGAGGCGCTGACGCGGCTCGCCACGACGCTGCCGGACCTGCTCCGCCGCCACACCGCGCCACAGACGCGGCGCCTGGTCGTGTTCGGGATCGGGGCGAGCCGTGCCGCGGCCCACGTGCTGACGGCGGGGCTCACCGCGCGGGGGGTCTCGTGCGAGTTGCTGACCGGGGCCGACTTCACCGCCGAGCACGTGCGGCCGGAGACGACGTACCTGGGGATCTCCCAGTCGGGGCGCAGCGTCGAGATCGTGCGGGCGCTGTCGGTGGCTCCCGCCGAGTCGCGCATGAGCGTCGTCAACCGGGTGCCCTCGCCGGTGGCCGACCTGACGCCGCGGCACCTGTGGCTGGGCGACGTCGCGGACTCCCGGGTCTCGACCGTCGGCTACACCGCCACCGCCCTGGCCCTGGCCCTGCTGGCCGAGCACCTCACCGGCGGCGTCGACGAGGAGCGTTGGCGCTCCTTCGGCGGACGGCTGGCCACGGTGACGCGGTGGCGCGGGGCCGCGAGCCGTATGGCGGCCGACCTGCTGGCCGCAGGCCACGTCGACCTGGTCTCCTCAGGGGCGGGGCTGGCCGCGGCCGAGGGGGGTTCGCTGCTGTTCCGTGAGGGCCTCACGATCCCCGCCTCCGCCTTCGACACCCGGTCCTACCTGCACGGCTTCATGGACAGCGCCAAGCCGGGCACCGTCCACCTGATCGTGAACCGCGGGTCGGAGGCACTGCTCGCCCGGCAGCTGGCCGACCACGGTTCCACCGTCCACCTCATCGGAGCCGACCCGATCGAGTACGGCGGAGGCGGCCCCCTGCACCAGATCCACCTGCCGGGGCTGTCCGACGCCGAGCTGTCCATCGCGGCGAGCGTGATCTTCCAGATGGTCGTCCAGGAGGCCTGCGCGACCACCGGCCGCCACCCCGAGGACCCGGTGTTCACCCGCCTCGACACGAAGGTCGTGACGGCCGCGTGAGCACGGTCGACCGGCCGCGTCGCGGCGTCGCGGGCCTCGACATCGGCGGCTCGTACCTGAGGGTCCGCGTCGAGGACGCGGTCACCGGCGAACAGCTCGTCACGGAGACCAGGTCGAACACGGGCTGGAACGACCTGTCGCCCGTGGAGCGGGCCCGGCTGGTCCACGGCGCGCTGCGCCGGGTCACCCCCGGGGGTTACATCCTGGCCGCGGTCGGCGTCGGGGCGCGCGGATGTGACTCCGAGGCGCTGACCAGGGAGCTTGAGGCCGCGGTCGCCGCCGAGTTCGGTCCCGGCGTGGCCGTGCGGGTCTGCAACGACGCCCTGCTTGTCGGCCTGGCCGGGGGGTGGGAGCACGCGCTCTCGGTGATCGCCGGAACCGGCGCGGTGGTCGGCGGGCTGACCGCCGACGGGGTCACGGTGCTCACCGACGGCTGGGGCTGGCTGCTCGGCGACCACGGGAGCGCGCCGCGCATCGTGGTCGACGCGCTCCGGCTCTACACCGCGGGCCTGGACCGTGAGGAGAGCGACCCGGTGTTCGGCCGGTTCGTGGCCGGGGCGCTCGGCGTCACCGAGGACCGCAGGCTCCCCGGGGCCGTGCGACGCGCCCGGGAGACCCTCGGAGATCTCGCGCCGGGCGTCTTCGAGTGCGCCGAGGCCGGTTCGCCCTGCGCCCGGCAGGCCATAACCGACAACGCCTGGCGGCTCGCGGGCAACGTCGTGACGGCGCTGCGCCTCGGTGTCCGGGCCGACGCCGTCGTCGGCGCCGGTGCGATCATGGTCAAGCAGCCCTCCTTCCGGGCCGCGTTCGCCTCCGGGCTGGTCGCCCAGGAGGTGACGCTGCCGCTGTCGGTTCTCGACACGGAGCCGGTCTTCGGGGCCGTCCGGCTCGCCAAACTGGCCCTGCGCAACGCTGCTTCATGCAACGATGAGGAACAACTGACATGACATCCCATCTGCGTCATCTCGCCCTTGGCACCGTACTGCCCGCGTTCGAGGGGACCACGGCCCCGCAGTGGCTGCTCGACCTGCTGCGGGAGGGGCTGGGCGGCGTCATCCTGTTCGGCCGCAACATCGTCTCCCCGCCCCAGGTCGCGGCGCTGGTGCGGCAGATCCTGGACGCGCGCCCCGACGCCGTCGTGGGGATCGACGAGGAGGGCGGCGACGTCACCCGGATCCACCACGACAGCGGCAGCCCCTACCCCGGCAACCGCGTGCTGAGCGAGAACGACGACCTCGACGCCACCAGGGCGGTCGGCAGGGGCATCGGCGCCGAGCTGCGCGACCTCGGCGTCAACTTCAACCTCGCGCCCATCGGCGACTACGTGACCAGCCCGACCAGCCCGATCACCACCCGCTCGTACGGCCGTACGCCGCAGGCCAACGCCGAACACGCCGCGGCCTGGATCGAGGGCCTGCAGAGCGCGGGCGTGGCGGCCTGCCTGAAGCACTATCCGGGGCTCGGCGGATCCCTGCTCGACTCGCACCTCTCGCTCGGCCGGGTCACCGCCGAACGCGCCGACTTCGAGTCGGAGCACCTGCGGACCTTCGTACGGGCCGCGGGCGCGAACGTGGCGAGCATGATGACCGCCCATGTCGTGATTGACTGTCTCGACCCCGGTGTCCCCACCACCCTGAGCGAGACTGTGATCGGCGACCTGCTCCGCGACGAGATCGGCTACGACGGCGTCGTCATCTCCGACGCGCTGGAGATGCGCGGCGTCCTCGACCACGCCTCGTCGCTGCCCGCCGCCGCGGTCGGCGCGCTGCGCGCCGGTGTCGACGCGCTGTGCCTGGGCGCCGAGCAGTACGAGGAGGCGACCCGGGCCGTCGTCGAGGCGATCGTCGCCGCGGCGGAGTCCGGCGCGCTGCCCGTCGAGCGGCTGGAGGAGGCCAACCGGCGGATCCAGGCGATGGCCCGCGCCTACCCCGGCACTCCGGACGCGCCGGGCGCGACCGACACGACGGCCGAGCGTTCCATCGCCCTTGAGGCCGCGTGGGGGGCGACCGTCCGCGAGGGTGACGTCTCGATCGCCGGGGGCGCCGTGCACGTCCTGACCTTCGACGACCGGACCTCCATCGCGGCGGGACCCGTCCCGTGGGGCATCGGGCCTGAGCTGCGCGCGGCCGGCGTCCCGTTCCACGACCTGGTCCTGAGCCCGCCGATCCACGGCCTTCCCGACCTGTCCGGTGTCGCGCCGTCCGACGTGGTGGTCGCGGTGGTCCGGGACCTGCCGCTGCACCCCCGCAGCGCGGAGGTCTTCGAGAGGCTGCGGGCCCCGCGCCTGGTCGTCGTCGACATGGGATACCCGGGGACGGAGTACCCCCACGCCACCGGCGTGATCCGAACCTTCGGCGCGTCCAGGGCGAGCTCGGCCGCCGCCGTACGCGCCCTGACCGAGACGGTGTGACCTCGATTGCATGACGACGTCCGTCCCCTGGAACTGCCCCCCACCCAGCGGCACGTCCTGAGTCACACGCTGGGGCACGGGTCGACCACCCGGCCCCGGCTGCTCGCGGCGACGGGCCTGTCGAAGCCGAGCGTCAACGACGCCGTCAGCTCGCTCGAAGGCGCCGGATACGTACGCCGCAACGGCAGGCACGTCCCGGCGACGGGCAAGCCCGCCGTGGTGTTCGAGGCGGCCGAGGAGGTCGGCTGGGCGCTCGGCGTCGACCTGGGCAGCTCCCACATCGAGCTGATGGCCGTCGACCTCGCCGGGACGGACCGCGCGCACGTCTCCGTCACCGAACCCGGCGGTCCCGGGACCGCGCGGCGGCGGGAGCCGTCCGCCTCGGTCGTGGAACGGGCGGTCGAGCAGCTCACCGAGTGGTGCGCCCGGCCCGACCGGCTGCGGCGGCTGCGCGCGGTGACGATCGCCGTCCCGCAGATCGTCGACGCGGGCCGCCGCCAGGTCTCGGCCGCCGACGCCGACCGGGAGCGGGGAGCCGTCGCGGCCCTGCTCCGCGCGCTCGCGGACCACTACGACGGCCCGGTCCGGCTGGAGAACAACGTCAACTGCTCGGCGGTGGCCGAGATGCGGCTTGGGGTCGGCGCCGAGGTGCCGAGCCTGGCCTACCTGCAGCTCGGCGTCGGCGTCGGCGCCGGGATCATCAACGAGGGCCACCTCGTCCGGGGCGCCCACGGCGCGGCGGGTGAGCTCTCCCGGCTGCCGTTCCCCTGGGCCGACGGCGCCGAGCAGGCCTCCCGGTACGCGATGGAGGACCGTCTCGCGGCCTCCCGCCTGGTCGACGCCTACCGGTCGAGTACCCCCGGCGCCCAGGACTCCTCCGTCGGCGACGTGGTGCGGGCGATCCTGGCCGACGTCGCGACCGGCCCCGCCGAGGTGCGGGCCGTCCTCGACGAGTACGTGCGGGACGTGGCCAGGGCGTGTGTCGCGCTGGCGGCCGTCGTCGATCCCGACATCGTGGTGATCGGCGGCGAGATCGGCGACGTCCCCGAGGTCGTCGAGGCGGTCCAGGCCGCTGCCCGGCCGCTGCACGAGTTCCTGGTGGTCTCCGGCAGCGTCATCGGAGAGCTGGCCACCGTCTTCGGCGCGGTCGTCCTCAGTCTTGAGGCGGCACACGCCCGGCTTCTCGGCGAGCACGCGGTGCACGCCGCAGCCGCCGTCGACCGCCTGGGCCCGCGCTCAGACGTCTGACCTGCGGCATCACCCGCCGGGGTGCCCGCGACCCCGTGACCGTCGTCGCCGACCGTGTTCCCCCGCACCACCGACGGCTACCACCGTTGTCATGAAACGGTCAGGATTCCCCTGACCGCTGGTCGATGTGATTCGACCGCTCACCGACGCGGCGGGACCGGTGAGCGCTCCGGGAACGCCGTTCGTCCACCCCGGCACAGCATGCCTGTTCCGTACCATCGGCCCGTCCTATGGTCAGGGTGCCCTCTCGTGTTCATTTGCCCGGCAGATCGAAGTCGGCCCCACCGGCCGATCCCCCCAGCTCTGTTGTCGGTCCCAAAAGGAAACCCAACATGAAGACGAAGAAACGGCACTTCACGTTCACCGTGGGCGTGTCACTCGTCGCGGCTGCCCTGACCCTCACCTCCTCGGTCCCCACCGCTCTGGCCTCCGCCGCGCCGAGCGCTCCGGCGGGCGCGCCGACCGCCGCGGCCCCGCAGACGGCGGCCCCCGACTGTGCCCCCGACACCACCGTGCAGACCGACCAGGGTCCGGTGTGCGGCCTGGTCACCAACGGCGTCAAGTCCTGGCTCAGCGTCCCCTACGCCGCGCCGCCCGTGGGCGAACTGCGCTGGGCGCCGCCCGAACGGCACGCCCCGTGGACGGAGACCCTGCAGGCCACCCAGCGTTCCACGCCCTGCCCGCAGCCCGCGTTCCTCACCCCCGAGACCTTCAACGAGGACTGCCTGAAGCTGAACGTCGCCGCTCCCGCCGACGCGGGCGGCACGCCGCTGGCCGTGATGGTCGAGTTCCACGGCGGCGGGTTCCGGCTCGGCTCCTCCTCCGACGGGACCTACCTGGCCGGCGCGGGCCGTGTCGTCCACGTCAGCGTGGACTACCGGCTCGGCATCCTCGGCTTCCTGGCGCACAAGGCGCTGGGCGCCCGCTCGGGCAACTGGGCGCTGCGCGACCAGCAGGAGGCGCTGCGCTGGGTCCAGCGCAACATCTCCCGGTTCGGCGGCGACCCGCGCAACGTGACCATCTACGGCGCCTCCGCCGGAGGGTCCAGCGTGTGCGCCCACACCACCTCGCCGCTGTCGCGGGGGCTGTTCCAGAAGGGCATCTCGCAGAGCGGCGAGTACAACTCGCTGCGCGGCCACGAGGCCATGTGGCAGACCCAGGACTGCAAGGCCGACCTGCCGACCGAGGCGGAGGCGCAGCAGACGGGCGACCGGTTCGCCGCCGCCGTCGGCTGCGGGGACGCCGCGGACGTGGCCGCCTGCCTGCGCGCGGTGCCCGCCAAGACCCTGCTGGAGAAGGCCGGCGACGGCCTCGGCCCCGACAAGGGCACGCTGGCCCCGATCGTGGACGGCACGGTGCTGCCCCTGTCACCCGCCGAGGCGTTCGCCACCGGCCGGATAAACCGGGTCTCCCTCATGCACGGCGTCGACCGCGACGAGACCCAGCTCCCCGGGGCCAACACCCCGGCGGACTACGAGAGGCTGGTCAAGGAGCAGTACGACACCCTCGCCCCCGAGGTGTTCAAGCGCTACCCGCTGAAGCGCTTCCCCGAGCCCGCGGCGTTCATCGCCTACCGCACCATCGTGGCCGACTCCAACTCCGTCTGCCCCGCCCTGCTGAACGACGAGCGGCTGTCCCGGCACATCCCGGTCTTCGGCTTCCAGGTGGACAACGCCGACGCCCCGCCGCTGTTCTTCCTCGACGCGACCAAGCCGAACGGGTCGTACCACATCAACGAGGTGCCGTTCCTGATCTTCCCCAGGACCGACCTGAGCGGCAACCAGCAGACCTTCGGCAGGCAGCTGGTCTCCCAGTGGACCGGGTTCGCCAAGACCGGCAACCCGACGGTGGACGGCACGCCGTACTGGTCCAGGTACACCCGCTCGCACCCGACGGTCATGTCGCTCGTGCCGGCCGGTGACAGCCAGCTGACCGAGGAGATCGCCAAGCAGCACCACTGCGGCTTCTGGCAGAAGTACGCGGCCTTCACGCGCTGAGCGGCACGCCACAGCCGGTGACCGGACGATCCGACGCACACCTTCCCGTGTACGGCCCGGCTCACCGGCTGTTCGCCCTGCCTCCGCGTGCCGGTTGACCGTCCTCCACCATCGTGCCCGCCCGTCGTAACCGGCCCAAAGGACCGCCCCGGGTCCCGTGGGCCGCACCGAAAGAGGCCGGCCCACGCGACAACCGGCCTCCCCGTTCCCGGTACGGCGCGCCCCGCCGCCGGGACCACACATGGAGAGAAGATCATGGGAACACGTTCCATCCGCAGTGGAAGAGTGCTCAGATCGACCGCGGTCGTCGCCGCGTCGTGCCTGACCCTGCTGCTGAACACGCCTCTCACGGCGAACGCCGCACCCCCCGACGACACCGCGCAGACCACCGAGACACTCGGCGGGGGCGGGCACTCCCTCCCCGGCGACTGGGCGTCCTGGCAGAAGGACCTGAGCGGTTCGCGCTCCAACCCCTTCGAGCGCAGGCTCACCCCGGCCAACGTGGGGCAGCTCAAGCTGAAGTGGGCCTTCGCCTTCCCCAAGAACGCGGGCACACCGCACAGTCAGCCCGCCGTCGTCGGCGACACGATCTACTTCGGCGCTCCGGACGGCCACTTCTACGCCCGGGACGCGCGCACCGGCGCCGCGAAGTGGGACTTCGACCTGAGCACCGTCGGTCCCGCGAGCTTCCGCGCCGTGGTGCAGGACGGGGCCGCCGTCTCCGGGGGCAAGGTCTACTTCGGTGACGGCCGGGGCTACTTCTACGCCCTTGAGCAGCGCACCGGCAAACTGGCCTGGGCCCGGCAGATCGACACCGAGGTCTCCTCCGGCGTGACCAGCTCGCCGATCGTCTTCGGCGGACGCGTCTACGTCGGTGTCTCCAGCGGCCAGAACATCATGGGCAAGACCTTCCCCTGCTGCACCTTCCGCGGCCACATCGACGCGCTGAACGCCGAGACCGGCGAGCAGGTCTGGCGCTACTACACGGTGCCCGAGCCCAAGCAGAACGGCACCTGGCCCAACGGCGTGCCGAGGTACGAGCCGTCCGGGGCGGGTGTGTGGAGCACCCCGGCCATCGACCCGGTCACCCGCACCCTGTACGTCGGGACCGGGCAGAACTACACCGGAAGCGCCGGAAACTACGACTCGGTCCTGGCGCTGGACCTCACGACCGGCAAGGCCCGCTGGACCAGGAAGATGACCGACGTCGACACCTGGCGGATCGAGTGCTCGGCCCGTACCCCCGAGGACAAGCAGTACTGCCCGAACCTCGACCAGGGAACCGCGCTCGACTTCGACCTGGGCGCCGCGCCCAACCTTTTCACGGCCGGTGGCAGGCACCTGGTCGGCATCGGGCAGAAGGCCGGGGTCTACCACGTGCTCGACGCCAGGACCGGAAAGATCGTCTGGCAGCGTCAGCTCTCCGAGCCGATGCCCAGCGGCGGCCTGTCCGGCATCCAGTGGGGTACCAGCTTCGACGGCCGGCGCCTGTACGTCTCGACCTACATGGGCAGGCCGGGCACCCTGTTCGCGATCAACCCGGCCGACGGCCACATCATCTGGAAGACCCCCAACCCGGCGGACGGCTGCACCACCGGTGGTGCCGCGCAGTACCCGAACATCTGCCAGCTCGGCCACGGCCCCGCGGTGACCACCACCCCGGGCCTGGTGTGGCTGGGCAGCATGGACGGCAAGATGCGGGCCTACTCCTCACGCACCGGTGAGGTGCTGTGGACCCACGACACGATCACCGAGGTCCAGGGCGTCAACGGCCTGCCCGGACGCGGTGGCGCCGTCTCCGGAGCGGGCGGCGCGGTCGTCTCGCACGGGATGGTCTACGTCAACTCCGGCTACATGTTCACCCCGTACCCCAACCCCGACCACGGTTCGGTCCTGCTGGCCTTCGGCCTGTGACCCCGATCTCCCTCAAGGGAGTGGGCTCTCCCTGAGGGAAGGGCCGGGGGCCGCACCTCCCCCGGCCCGCCCGTGTGTCCCGGAGCTCAGACAGGGCGGGGTTCGCGGGGTTCCTCGTCGTCGGCTTCGTCCACGGCGCGGAACAGGTCGGCGCGTACGTCCTGGATGTTCGGGATGTCGCGCAGCGTGACGTGTCCCTGCTCCCCCGCCGACTCGACGTTGAGCGTGCCGCAGCCGAACAGCCGTTCGAGCAGGGTCTGGTCGGCGCTGACCGTGTTGACCTTGGTCATCGGGATGTCCTCGGTCGACTTGTTCAGCACCCCTCTGCTGATGGCCAGCCGGTGCGAGGTCAGCACGTAGGTGGTGTTCTTCCACTGCAGGTACGGCACGAACGACCACACCGTCAGCAGCCCCACCGCGATCACCGCGACGGCGATGCGCGCGTAGCCGTCGTAGGCGAAGACCGGCATGAAGAAGATCCCGGCGCCGGACCCCAGAACGATGAGGACCAGCGCGAGGAACGGCGTGACGAGGCGCTTCCAATGGGGGTGGAACGTGCGGATGCGCAGTTCCCCCTCCGCCAGGTGGTGATCAGCGAGACCCATGGGGCAAATCGTGGCACGTCCCGACCCCGTTAGTCACGGGAGGTGCGGACGCACGTGCACGACGTCTCCCGCGCTCAGCGTGTGCGTGCTCCCCTGCGACTCGACGAGCAGATGTCCCGCCCCGTCGACGCCGACGGCGCGCCCGGTGAGCACCCGCTCGCCCGGCAGCTCGACCCGGACGTCGCGGCCGACCGTCGCGCTGAGCCCCAGATAGGCCGCCCGCAGCCCGCACGCGTCGGCGTCGCCGTCCGCCCGCGACCACTCGTGGTAGTGGGTCTCGATCTCCCGCAGCACCGCCCTGATCAGCGGGTCGCGGTCGACGCAGGCGGCCTCCTCGATCGCCAGCGAGGTCGCGGTCTCGACGGGCAGTTCCTCCGCGCGGATGCTCACGTTGAGCCCGACGCCCACGACCACCGCGCCGTCCACCCGCTCGGCGAGCACCCCGGCGAGCTTGCGCTCCCCGACCAGCAGGTCGTTCGGCCACTTCAGGCGGGCCTCGACCTCGGCGATCCTGCGGACGGCCGAGGCCGCGGCCAGGCCGACGAGCAGCGGCAGCCAGCCCTGCCGCGACGGCGACGGCTCGGGGCGCAGGAGCACCGAGAAGGCCAGCCCGGACCGGGGCGGCGCGCTCCAGACGCGGCCGAGCCTGCCGCGGCCCGCGGACTGCGCCTCCGCGACGACGACGGTTCCCTGTGGGGCGCCGTCGCGTGCGGCCTGGGCGAGGTCGGCGTTCGTCGAGCCGGTCCTGCCGACGACGGTGATGTCCGACCACAGACCGCCGGGACGGACCAGGGCGCGGGTGAGCGCCGTCTGGGACAGCGGCGGGCGGTCGAGATCGGAGAAGGGCGAGTCGAGCACCCGTCCATCTTCCCTCCCCAGGCGACCATCCGTTACCGAAGCAGGGCGATGAGCAGGCAACACCGGGGCGGTGACGACGACGCACGCCTGGAGCGCCAGGATGGGAACCATGAACGAAGACTCACGTCATCCGGTGCCCGGAGGGGTCGTCCGGCGCCCCGGCCCCAGCACCAGGACCCGGGTCAGGGAGGTGGCCGGCGGGGTCGTGCGGGACAGGCGTGACGACCTGGCGACCGAGGAGCCGCTGGAGATCAGGGTCCAGTCGGACGGCGCGCGCCGTACGGTGGCGATCACCATGCGGACGCCGGGGGCCGACTTCGAGCTGGCGGCCGGGTTCCTGCACGGCGAGGGCCTGGCCTCGGCGGCGGAGATCGTCTCCATCGCCTACTGCACGGACGAGGACGTGGCGCCCGAGGCCCGCTACAACACCGTCACGGTACGGCTGCGCGGCCCGCTGCCCGACCTGCCCTCCCTCGACCGGCACTTCGTGACGTCGAGCGCCTGCGGCGTCTGCGGCAGCGCCAGCCTGGACGCGCTGCGCGACCGGTGCGCCCCGCTGCCCGCCGGTGACGTGCGGGTCTCCCCCGAGACCCTGTACGGCCTGCCGGAGAGCCTCAGACGGGCACAGGGCGTGTTCGGCAAGACCGGGGGGCTGCACGCCGCCGGGCTGTTCACCCCGGAGGGCGACCTGGTGGCGCTGCGCGAGGACGTGGGACGGCACAACGCGCTGGACAAGCTGGTCGGCTGGGCCCTGATGAAGGGCATGACGCCGCTGACCGAGCACGTCCTGATGGTGAGCGGGCGCACCAGCTACGAGATCACGCAGAAGGCGCTGAGCGCGGGCGTCCCGGTCGTCTGCGCCGTCTCCGCCCCCTCCTCCCTGGCCGTCGACCTGGCCAGGGAGTTCGGGATGACACTGGTCGGCTTCCTGCGTGAGGAGCGTTTCAACCTCTACGCGGGTGCCGAGCGGGTGACCGGGTGAGGACCCGGTCACCCGCTCGAACGGTCAGCCGGTGTTCTGCAGGCCCGCGGCCACGCCGTTGACCGACAGCAGCAGGAGCGTGGACAGCCGCTCGCGCTCCTCCTCGGTCAGGGTGTCGCCGGAGCGCAGGGCGGACAGGGCGCGCAGCTGCAGGTGCGAGAGCGCGTCCACGTACGGGTCGCGGAGCTGGACCGCGCGGGAGAGCACCCTGCGGTTCTCCAGCAGGCGGCTGTGGCCGGTCACCTCAAGGGCCAGACGGCGGGTGCGGTCGTACTCGGTGAGCACCTGCTCGACGAAGTCGTCCCGTCCGCCGAGGGCGAGGTAGCGGGCCGCGATGTCCCGGTCGGTCTTGGCCAGCGACATCTCCACGTTGTCCAGCAGCGAGGCGAACAGCGGCCACTCGCGGTAGGCGGCGCGCAGCTCGTCGATGCCCGACTTGGCGACTGCCGCCTCAAGGCCGCTGCCCAGGCCGTACCAGCCGGGCAGGTTGACCCGGGTCTGCGCCCAGGAGAACACCCACGGGATGGCCCGCAGGTCGTCCAGGGACCTGGGCGCGCCGAGGCCGCGCCTGGCGGGGCGGGAGCCGAGGCGCAGCAGGCCGAGCTCCTCAAGCGGGCTGACCAGGGAGAACCACTCGGGGAAGCCGGAGGCCTCGGTCAGCGACCGGTAGGCCCGCTCCGAGGCGGAGGCGACCTGCTCGGCGAGGCCGCGGAAGCGTCCCGCCGCCTTGGCCGTACGGTCCTCGATGGTCGGGGTCGAGGCGAGCAGCACCGCCGAGGTGACCTGCTCCATGTGGCGGCGGGCGATGGCGGCGTGGCCGTAGCGGGCGAAGATGACCTCACCCTGCTCGGTGACCTTGAACCTGCCTCCGACGGAACCGGGCGCCTGGGCGAGCACGGCGCGGTTGGCGGGACCGCCGCCCCGGCCCAGGGCGCCGCCCCTGCCGTGGAAGAGCGTCAGCCGTACGTCGTGTTCCGCGGCCCAGGCGGTCAGCGCCTCCTGCGCCTCGTACAGCTTCAGCGTCGCGGCGGCCGGGCCGAGTTCCTTGGCGGAGTCGGAGTAGCCGAGCATGACCTCAAGCCGGCGGCCGTTGACCGCGAGCCTGTCCTGGATGCCGGGGATGTCCAGCATGCCGGACAGTACGGCGGGCGCGTTGGCCAGGTCGGCGCCCGACTCGAACAGCGGGACCACGTCGAGGCTGGGCGCCCGATCTCCCAGGGCGTGCCCGGCCAGCGTGTAGACGGCGGCGACGTCGTCCGCGGAACGGGTGAAGGAGACCACGTAGCGGGAGCAGGCGGTCGTGCCGAACCGCTCCTGGATCCAGCCGATCGTCCTGATGGTGGCCAGGACCTCGTCGGTGCGCTCCGAGGTACGGCCCTCGGCCAACTCGGCCAGCGCCTGGGCGTGGACCTGCGAGTGCTGGCGCACCTCAAGCTCGGCCAGGTGGAAGCCGAACGTCTCCACCTGCCAGACGAGGTGCTGCAGCTCGCCGTAGGCCTGCCGGGACGCCTTGGCGGCGACCAGCGACTCCTGGGCCAGGCGCAGGTCGGCCAGCAGCTCCTCCGGAGAACGGTAGGCCAGGTCGAGGCCGCGCTTCCTGGTCGCCGCGATCCTGGCGGCGACGAACAGCAGCCACTGCCGGTGCGGTTCCTGCGGCGAACGGGTGGCCATCTCCGAGACCAGCTCGGGGTGGTCGTTCTCCGCCGCGTACAGCGCGGCCCGCAGCTCCGCGGAGGCGGGCGCGTAGGAGGAGGTCAGGGTGAGCGACCTGCCGATCCTGAGCGCGGCGTTCTCCAGCGCGATCAGCACGTGCTCCGACTGGATGAGCACGGCGTCCCTGGTCACCTTGGCGGTGACGTTGGGGTTGCCGTCGCGGTCGCCGCCGATCCAGCTCCCGTAGCGGATGAAGGCCCTGGCCAGCGGCTCACGGGTGCCGGTGCCCTCGCCGAGCGCGGCGTCCAGCGAGCGGTAGACCAGCGGCACGACCCGGAACAGCGTCTCGTCGAAGGCGGCCATGGCGGTGCGCACCTCGTCGAGCGGGTCGAGCTTGGTCGACCTGAGCTGCGCGGTCCGCCACAGCAGGTCGATCTCCTCAAGGAGCCGCCGCCGGGTCTCGGCCCGTTCGGCCGCGCCCCGGTCGGGACTGTTGTAGGCGGCGAGCCTGCCGCTGATCCGCTGGATCGCGGTGACGACCGCGCGCCTGCGGGCCTCGGTCGGGTGCGCGGTCAGCACCGGGTGCAGCCGCAGCCCCTCGACCAGCTCGGCGACGCGCTCACCGCCCAGTTCCTGTACGGCCTGCGCGATGGACTCCGGCAGCGGTTCCTCCCCTGTGTCACGGACACGGAGGGTGCGGATCCTGAAATGCTCCTCGGCGAGGTTCGCCAGGTGGAAGTAGCAGGTGAAGGCGCGGGCGATCAGCACTGCCCTGTCGACCGGCCACTGCGCGACCATCTCGGTGATCTCGTCGCCGGAGACCTTCCCGCGACGGGCGTCGATGACGGCCTTGCGAAGGCGTTCGACGTCGGCGAGCAGGTCGTCGCCTCCGTGCTCGGCGATCACCTGCCCCAGGAGCCCACCGAGCAGCCGCACATCCGCGCGGAGCTCGTCGGGCATCTCGGTGACAGCGGATGAACGTTCTGCGGTGTTCGCGATAGCGGACATAATCGTCAGCGTAGTCAGTCCGAATTCTTCACCGCAGACCGGTCCCACCTATTGGACTAGACCAATCAACCCCCTCGGGAGACGGCCCCCACGAGCTCCGGATACCTGCGGAAACCGACGCTCCCCGCCATTCTCCGTCCCGCCCACGCGACCAGCAGTCCGTACGGCACCGCCAGCACGCTGACCCAGGTGGCGCCGAGCAGGACGGGCACGACGACGGGCAGCGACAGCAGGCCGCCGCCGATCATCGCGCCGAAGGAGGCCACGAAGGCGAGGCCGCCCTGTCCCGGCACCGCGCCGGTGAAGGCGTTGAGCCGCTCCGGCACCGAGTACGGCACCAGCACGCTCGTCAGGGCGCCGACCCCGAGCCCGACGCCCAGGACGCCCCAGCCGCTGAGCGCTCCGGGGATCGCCAGCATCGGGTCACCGGCCAGCAGGGAGGCGATCACGGCCACCAGGGCGAGCAGCGGCACGGCGATCGTCGCGACGGCCAGGTGCCGCCCGGCCAGGTCGGTCCGCCAGTCTCCGCCGGTGCCGTAGACCACGGCGTTCATCCACAGCGAGCGGCCGTCGATGCCGAAGGAGTTGGCCGACTGCAGGGCGATCATCACCGCGCCCAGGCAGGCCGGGCCGACCACCAGGCCGGCACCGCCCATCCCCTCTCCCCTGCTCAGGGAGAAGGCCATGATGCCGGTGACCACAAGGGAGGTGAACCAGACGACCCTGCCCCTGGGGTCGCGGCGGGCGTACTTCAGCTCCTTGGTCGCGACCGCGGCGAGCTGCCCGTCCGGCAGGAACCTGGCGAGCAGGCCCCGGGAGTTGCGCACCGAGGCGCCCTGGGTCGAGGCGTCCGGGGTGACCAGCGCCCTGCGCAGCGCGGCGATCCACAGCCGCCCGATCACCAGCACCAGTACGGCCAGCACCAGCAGTTCGGCGACGGCGACCAGGCCGCCGTCCGCGACGGCGTGGGCGGCCAGGCCCGGCGGGGTCCAGCGCAGCACCGAGGCCACGGCGTGCAGCATCCGCCCCGGGTCGGCGGAGAAGCCGCCGTTGAGCACCAGGTTGGGGATCTGCCCGGCCAGGACGAACAGGACGACGGAGACGGCGAGCACGTCGCGTCCCCTGCGGGTGCGCATGACGCCGGACAGGGAGGTGGTGACCAGCCGTGAGGTGACGATGCACAGCGCGAACTGCAGCAGCACCGCGACGACCCCGAGGAGCACTCCGCCGATCCCGCTCGCGATGCCGACGACCGCGCCGGACATGACGATCAGCGCGGAGATCGGCCAGACACCGGTGATCGAGGCGGCGAACATCCCGGCCGCGAGCCTGCCGGTGGTCAGCGGCAGCAGCGCCAGGCGCGACGGGTCGAGCGTGTCGTCGAGACCGAAGACCAGCAGCGGCCCGATGGCCCAGCACACCACGAAGACGGTGAACAGCACCACCCCGACGTCGGCCGCGATCTCGGCGGGGGCGAACCGCAGCGCGGAGACCCCGACGAAGCCGAGACCGGCGACGACCACGGCGGCGAGCACGGTGAAGACGAACCCGGCGACACGCGCGCCGTTGCCGCGCAGGTTCCCGGCGATCAGCCTGAGCTTGAGCCGTACGAAGAGCATGGGGCCGACCCGCGCGGCCCGTTCGTTCACGCCGAGGTCGCGCCCAGCCATGACAGACCCTCCCCTCCGCCGTCGCCGTGTCCGTGGCCGCCCGCGCCGACCAGCCCGAGGAAGGCCTCGTTGAGGCTGCGTCCCGCGCGGACCTGGTCCAGCGGCCCCTGGGCGACGATCTGGCCCCTGCTCATCACGGAGACCCAGTCGCACAGGCGCTCGACGAGGTCCATGACGTGGCTGGAGAAGACGACGGTCGCGCCGGACTCGGTGTAGCGCCGCAGGACCTCGGTCAGTGTGTTGGCGCTGACCGGGTCGACGCCCTCGAAGGGCTCGTCGAGGAAGAGCACCCTGGGGTTGTGCAGCAGGGCGGAGGCCAGGCCGATCTTCTTGCGCATGCCGGTGGAGTAGTCGACGACGAGCTTGTCCGCCGACTCCGTCAGGTCCATGACCCGCAGCAGTTCCTCGGCCCTGCGTTCGACCTCGGCCTTGGGGATGCCCCTGAGCTGGCCGTTGTAGGACAGCAGTTCCCTGCCGGACAGGCGTTCGAACAGGCGCAGCCCCTCGGGCAGCACACCGATACGGGCCTTGACCTGGACCGGGTCGCGCCAGACGTCGAGGCCGTCGATGTGGATGGCGCCGCCGTCCGGGCGGAGCAGACCGGTGACCATGCTGAGCGTGGTCGTCTTGCCCGCGCCGTTCGGACCGACCAGTCCGGCGAAACTGCCGCGGGGCACGACGAGATCGACACCGCCGACGGCCACCTGCTGCCCGAATCTCTTGAAGAGCTGTTGTGTTCGTACCGCTTCGGCGCTGTCCATCATGACCTCTATTTTGCCAGAATTAACCTTTTGGAAGTCATACCTCCCAGCTCAGAACGGTCCGGGACCCCTCTGGGTTCCGGGATCACCGGAGGGCTACCCTGCTGGAAACGAGCGGGGAAAGCGCCCGCGCGCCCGGGAACGTCAGGCCGCACAACGGCCGCCACGCCCGGACGCGCCTGTCACGAACGCAGCGAGGAGTGAAGGACCCGATGAGCGCCGAGCCGACAGCCCCGGGGATCGACATCCACACGACCGCGGGCAAGCTCGCCGACCTGGAACGCCGCCTGGACGAGGCGGCTCACGCCGGTTCGGCGCGCGCGGTCGACAAGCAACACGCCAAAGGCAAGATGACGGCCAGGGAGCGTGTGCTCTCCTTCCTGGACGAGGGCAGCTTCGTCGAGTTCGACGAACTGGCCAGGCACCGTTCGACCAACTTCGGCCTCGACCGCGAGAGGCCGTACGGCGACGGCGTGGTGACCGGGCACGGCACGGTCGACGGCAGGCCGGTGGCGATCTTCGCCCAGGACTTCACCGTGTTCGGCGGCTCCCTCGGCGAGGTCTTCGGCGAGAAGATCGTCAAGGTCATGGACCACGCCCTGAAGACCGGCTGCCCGGTGGTCGGCATCAACGACTCCGGCGGGGCGCGCATCCAGGAGGGCGTCGTCTCCCTGGGCCTGTACGCCGAGATCTTCAAGCGGAACGTGCACGCCTCCGGCGTCGTCCCGCAGATCTCGCTGGTCATGGGCCCGTGCGCGGGCGGCGCGGTCTACTCCCCCGCGCTCACCGACTTCGTGCTGATGGTGTCGGAGAAGTCGCACATGTTCATCACCGGCCCCGACGTCATCAGGACGGTCACCGGCGAGGAGGTGACGTTCGAGGAACTCGGCGGCGCGCACACGCACAACTCCAGGTCGGGCGTGGCGCACTACGAGGCCGTCGACGAGGCCGACTGCCTGGAGTTCGCCAGGGCGCTGCTGTCCTACCTGCCCTCGAACAACCTGGACGAGGCCCCGGTGCTGGACGCGGAGCCGGTCCTGGAGACCACCGACGAGGACAGGGAGCTGGACACGCTGATCCCCGACTCGGCGAACCAGCCGTACGACATGCACACCGTCGTCGAGCACGTGCTCGACGACGGCGAGTTCCTTGAGGTGCACGCGCTGTTCGCGCCGAACATCCTGGTGGGTTTCGGCCGGGTCGAGGGACGTTCGGTAGGGATCGTCGCCAACCAGCCGATGAGTTTCGCCGGGACGCTGGACATCGCGGCCTCCGAGAAAGCCGCCAGATTTGTCCGTACTTGTGATGCCTTTAACATTCCCGTTCTTACTTTTGTGGACGTACCGGGATTCCTTCCGGGAACTGATCAAGAATGGAACGGGATCATCCGCCGCGGGGCCAAACTGTTGTACGCCTACGCCGAGGCGACCGTCCCACTGGTCACCGTGATCACCCGCAAGGCGTACGGCGGCGCCTACGACGTCATGGGCTCCAAGCACCTGGGCGCGGACGTCAACCTGGCCTGGCCGACCGCGCAGATCGCGGTGATGGGCGCCCAGGGCGCGGTCAACATCCTCTACCGGCGTGAGCTGGCCTCGGCCGCCGATCCCGACGCCGAGCGGGCCAGATTCGTCACCGAGTACGAAGACACCCTCGCCAACCCGTATCTCGCGGCCGAACGAGGGTATGTGGACGCCGTGATCCGCCCGTCCGACACCCGAGTCCAGGTCGTCAGGGCCCTGCGCGCCCTGCGCAACAAGCGAACGGTCCTGCCCCCCAAGAAGCATGGGAACATCCCGCTATGACACACCTGAAGATCGTTCATGGAGAAGCGACACAGGAGGAGGTCGTCGCGCTGGTGGTCGCCCTCGCCGCACGGACGGCCCCGGCGGCGAAAGCAGTACCAAAGCGCGAAAATTGGCGTAATCCCTCACACCGCATGCGAAAGTATCTGCCCACCGGACATGGTGCTTGGAGATCAAGCGGACTGCCTCGTTAGATCCATGGAACGGGGTGTCAAGTTGCACGAGACTTGGGACTATCTAAGAAATGGGCGCATATAGTCAGCCCGATCAGTGAGTTCCGAGGCCTGGAGGACGAGATGACCATCCTGGACCTCACAACGCATCCCGTCGCCGCCAAGTACGCCGTCCTCGTGGACGTCGGCTATCTCTACGCGGCGGCGGGAGAGGTCCTCCTGGGCGCCAAGGAGCGCAAGGAGTACCGCGTCGCCGCCGACGAACTCATCCAGGCGCTGCAGAAGCACGCCGAGGCGCGCATCCACGGCGAGCTGCTGCGGATCTACTGGTACGACGCCGCCAGAGACCGGGTGCCGACCGTCGACCAGCGCGTCATCGCCCAGCTTCCCTGGGTCAAGGTCCGGCTCGGCAACCTCAACGCCCGCGGCCAGCAGAAAGGCGTGGACGCCCAGATCAGGAGCGACCTGGAGGCCCTGGCCAGGCACCACGCGGTGAGCGACACCATCCTGCTGGCCGGGGACGAGGACATGGTCCCCGCCGTCGAGGCGGCCCAGGCCTACGGCGTGCGCATCCACCTGTGGGGCGTCGAGCCGCCCTACGGCACCAACCAGGCCGAGCGCCTGGTCTGGGAGTCCGACACCGTCGAGATCATCAGCGCCGACTTCCTGCGCTCCTTCTTCAGCCGCGCCCCCGCGCCCGTCCCCGTCCCGGTGCCGCCGGTGACGCCCTCCCCGGCCCAGGTCTTCGCCGGCCGTACCGCCGCCAAGCCGAAGGCCCCCGCCGGTCAGCCCGCCAAGCTCGGGCCGAGCCGCCCCCGGGTCGAGGACGTCGGCGAGCACGTGGCCCAGAAGTGGATCCTCACCCGGGGCCGCGACAACATCCGCGACCTGCTGCCCGGCCCGATCCTGCCCACGGTCATCGACACCGAGCTGCTCATCGAGGCCGAGAAGGAGCTGGGCCACTCCCTGCGCCCCTACCCAGAGGCCAGGGTCTGGCTGCGCGACGGCTTCTGGGCCAGGGTCTACCGCGAGTTCGAGATCGGGGTCGGCATCTCCTCGAAGTGATCTCCCCGCGGTGATCCACGGTCACGTCCGAATCCCGCCGGTCACACCCTCTACGCTGCTCATATCGTTGAGGACATGTCCGTCGCAGAGCTTGACTTCGACTCCTGTTACCGCGCGGTGACCGCCAGGGACGCCCGGTTCGACGGGCGGTTCTACACAGCTGTCACCTCCACCCGCATCTACTGCAGGCCCATCTGCCCCGCCCGCACACCCGCCTCGCGCAACGTGCGCTTCTACCGCCACGCCGCCTCCGCCGAGGCGGCCGGGTTCCGGCCGTGCAAACGCTGCCGCCCCGAGCTCAGCCCCGGAGACCCCGGCTGGGACCACCGGGGCGACCTGATCGGCAGGGCACTGCGGCTGATCGACGAGGGCGTGGCCGACGACGGCGGGGTCGCCAGGCTGGCCGGTCGCCTGCACATCACCGAACGGCACCTGCACCGCCTGTTCACCACCGAGATCGGCGTCGGTCCACTGGCCGTCGCCAGGACGAAACGCCTGCTGCTGGCCAAACAGCTGCTCACCGAGACCGGCCTGCCGATCACCGACGTGGCCTTCGCCTCCGGCTTCGGCAGCGTGCGCCAGTTCAACGCCACCATGAAGGAGACGTACGGCTTCACGCCCGGCGAGCTGCGGGCGACCGCGAGCAGGGACGGGGGCAGGAACGGGGGCAGGGCCGTGGCCGACACCTCGCTGACGCTGCGGCTGCACCGGCGCGAGCCGTACGACTCGCGGGCGCTGCTGCGGTTCCTGCGGGCCAGGGCGATCCCCGGCCTGGAGACCGTCGACGAGACCTCCTACAGCAGGGTGGTCCCCGGCGGTGCCGTCACCCTCACCCCGTTGCCCGGCCACGTGCGGCTCGATGTCGAACTCGACGACACCCGGGGGCTTGCCCGCGTCGTGGCCCGCTGCCGCCGTCTGCTCGACCTCGACGCCGATCCGCAGGCCATCGCCGACGCGCTCGGGGGGACCTCCCTGGGCCCGCTGGTCACCGCCAACCCGGGCCTGCGGGTGCCCGGCGCGTGGGACGGCTTCGAGGTCGCCGTGCGCGCCGTGGTCGGCCAGCAGATCTCCGTCGCGGGCGCCCGTACCCTGCTGGGCAGGATCGTCGCTCGCGCGGGCCACGGGGGCGTGCTGTTCCCGGCCCCCGGCGAGCTGCTCGAAGCCGACCTCGAAGGGCTCGGGCTGACCGGGCGGCGGGTCGCCACGCTCAGGGCGCTCGCCGCGTGCGTCGCCGAGGGCGAGATCGACCTGGACGGCGCGCAGGAACCCGCCCAGGTCGTCTCCCGGCTGCTGCCGCTGCCCGGCATCGGGCCGTGGACGGCGAGCTACGTGGCGCTGCGGGCGCTGCGCGACCCGGACGCCTGGCCCGACGGCGACCTGGTGCTGCGCAGGACCATGGCCCGCCTGGACATCCCCGAAGATCACATCGAGCGGTGGCGGCCCTGGCGGGCCTACGCCGCGCTACACCTCTGGAGCGCCGCATGACCGTCGAGGCACAGGTCCTCCCCACCCCCATCGGCCCGCTGGCGCTGCTCGCGCGCGAGGGCGTCGTCGTGGCGGCCGGTTTCACCGCCGACCCCCAGGAGATGTTCGTACGGCTCCCGCCCGCCCTCAGGGCCCTCGACCTGGTCGTCACCGACGACCTGGGCCTGCCCGCGCGGGCCGTACGGGACTATCTGGACGGCGACCTCAAGGCCCTCGACAGCGTCGAGGTGACGCAGCCCGGCACCCCGAAACGGCAGCGGCTGCTCGACGCCCTGCGGCAGGTCCCGCCCGGCGTCACGGTCAGCTACGCCGAGCTGGCCGAACGGGCGGGGCTGCCCAGGACTGCGGCCAGGGCCGCGGGGGGCGCCTGCGCGCAGAACCTGATCGCCCCGTTCGTGCCGTGCCACCGCGTCCTGCCCTCGACCGGCGGCTTCGGCGGTTACTACTACGGCGTCCCGGTCAAGCGGTGGCTGCTCACCCATGAGGGCGCCCTCCTGCCCTGACCGGCCGGCCTCATTCGTCTCCCTTGACGACGCTCTGCACCTCGCCGACGGCCACGTCCCGGTCCGCGCTCACCTGGACCGGGGCGTAGTCGAAGTCGACCCCCGGCGCCGTGACGGGCCACACCGCGGTCACGGTCATCGTGTAGACCCCGCGCGGCTGGTCGGCCGAGGCCCGCCGGTAGGTCACCCCGCAGCTGAACCTGTCCTTCTCCCCCTTGCTGTACGGCTTGCCGCCCCCCGCACAGTTCTGCTTGACGTCGGCGCGATCGCCCGTGGTGCCCGACTTGATCTGCAGGCTCCCGAGGGTGGCCGTGACCGTGGCGCTCATGACGCCGGGCAGCGTCGCGGTCACCGAGCGCGTCTTGGCGCCGGTGTCACCGAGCCAGACCCAGGTGTCCAGGTTGACGTAGCTCTTGACGTTCGGATTGACCTCGATCTTCGGCTTGGGCACGGTCAGCGCGGCCCTGGCGATGTCGGCCAGCTCCCTGACGGTGATCCCGGCGGGCGGGGTGGTGTTCGGCGGGACGAACACGTACGGTTCGAGCCCCGCCAGGCAGGACAGCGCGTTCGGGTCGGCCGCGTTGTAGGCGCGCGTCCACCAGTTCCCCTCCTTGCCGACCTTGTCCTTGAACTGCTTGAGGTCGTCCAGGTGCCTGCGCCACTCCGTCTCGGGGATCCACTCGGGCTTGCTCCCCTCCTGCTTCTTCAGCATGTCCTCGGCGTTTCCGCCAGGTTCGTACCAGCAGGGGCGCTTGACCCGGTAGCCGTCGCTCTTGCCGCCCGTCCCGTTCCCGGACACGACGATCCGGGAGTCCTTCAGGACGACGCCGACCTTCTCGTTGCCCTCGCCCCCCTGGAAGCCCGTGGCCTCGGGACCGCCGCCCCCTCCGGGAGGGGCCGCGAAGGCGACGGAGGGACTCGTGACGGCGAGCAGGACCAGCCCCGCGACAGCCGTTCTCCCGATCATCGCAAACATCCCTTCACCCGTTCGCTGGGAAGTTCCGTGTGCCGTAGCAGCGCGACCCGCCACACCCCGTCGTCGCCGAGCCGCATCCCGGCCGCCTGAAGGAAGGGCTCACGGGTCCACGCGGGCTGGCGGGCGAGCGGCCTCCCGGTCGCCGTGTCGAGCAGACGCATGCCGGACTCGTCCATGCACGCCTCCATCTGCGCCCCTCTGCCGTCCACGGGGCCGACGGTCAGCGCGTAGACGCGGGCGGTGCCCCGTACCGAACGGTGCTGGTCGAGGAACTCCCCCACCCACGTGCTCAGCTCGCCGACCGCGTCACCGGTGACGGCGTCGAGATAGCCGATGTCCCTGCCGCCGGTGACGACGGCCCTGAACGACCCGGCCAGGTGGTCGCGGAAGGCGGCGACCATCCCGGCGGTGTCCCGGTCGGGGGCGGCGGGCCACTCGACGACCAGCCGTACGCCGGGGGCGACCTCGACCGTCTCCGTCCGTGCCGTGGGGGTCGCGACGGGCGCCCTTGAGAGGTCCGGCGTCGCGCTCACCCCACCGGCGTCGCCCTGCGGGACGAACCTGTCCGGCTCCGCCGTACAGCCCGCGAGCAGGACTCCTGCCACCGCGACCCCGGCCGCCAGGGCCCTCCCCGCCCTCATGCGGACGGCGCCGAGTGCATCCGCCACGAGGGCAGCAGCTCGTCGATCAGGGCCTCGGTCTCCGGGGCCATCCCGCTCCCGCCCGGCTGGGCGGCGGCCCTCCTGCTCAGGGCCTCGACCACGGTCCGCAGCCGCGCCTGGTCTCCGGTGAGGTGGGTGGCCCGCAGCAGGTCACGCCAGAGCCCCTCGTCGTCGGCGGCGAGCAGCAGGCCCGCCCGCACCGCGGCGACGGCCCGTCCCCCGTCGCCCTCCTCGATCCGGATGTCGCAGAGCCGGTGCGCGGCGTCCGCGACGGCCGCCGTCACGTCGTACTCCAGGTCGTCGTCGGCCAGCCAGGCGTACCGGCCGCGCGGGCGGCCGTTGAGCAGCGGCCCGCGCACCAGGTTCAGCGCCCGTTCGAGCAGTACGGCGCGCACCCCGGAGTCGGTGTGGGAGCGGCGGACCAGATCGCGGAAGACCATCCAGTCGGTCCGCACCTCGGGGCCGAGGCGGAACCTGCCCGCCTCGTCGGCGTAGAGGTTGGGGCGCCCCGCGCCGTCGGTGCCCAGCCAGTCGACGACCCTGGCGATGGTCGCGTCCCTGACCGCCGCCTGCACGCCGCGTGGCCACAGGACGCCGCCGAGCACGACCGGGTGGACGCCGCCCGGGTGGGTCGCGAGGTAGACGACGAGTTCCACCGCGAGCGTGGCCCGTCCCTCCTCCATCGGTGAGGGGCCCGCGATCTCCACGGGGCCGAGGACCCGCACCTCGACCGAGGCGTTCGCCGGGACGGGCTCCGGCCGGTCGCTCATCGGCTCGCCGTCGAGCCGTCCCGCGGTCTCGAACAGGTCGATCAGGGCACGGTAGTGGCGGCGGGGCAGCAACTGGGCGTCCACCTCGAAGCCGAGCGCGTCCACCTTCGCCCTGCCGTCCTCGGTGACCTCCCAGTTCCAGGTGGCGTGCGGGACCTTCCCCGCCACGACGTACCCGGCCGCGGTCCTGACGCCCTTCCTGGCGAGCACGGCCAGCCGGTGCCCCTCCTCCTCGTTCGGCACGAGCGCGGAGAGCACGTAGTGCGGCGGCCAGATCGGCTCCGCGGCCCGCCCCTGGATCCTGCCGGTCAGCACGTCCCCGCCCTGGCCGCGTTCCGCGGCCCTGGCCTCAAGCTCGGGCAGCAGTTCGGCGAGGGTCGCGACGTGCCTGACCCGGTCGGGGGCGATCACGGTCAGCTCCTCGCCGAACCCGACGAGCGTGACGGTCATCAGGTCCGACCAGCGATTGGTCGCCAGTTCGACGGCGAGCGCGGCCAGGGCCTCGGTGCTGCGCGGGCCGTCGAGGCTGATCAGGCCGTGCGCCGCCTCCAGGTCGACGAGCACGCGCCCCTCGCCGTTCGACCCGAGCGAGACCAGCCCGGGGTACGGCGCGGGCGCCTCGGACAGCGCCCGTTCGTCGAGCATCCTGCCCTCGTGGGCGGGCAGCTTCCACACCTGGCCGCCGTCGTGGGCGCTCCAGGGCGCGGGCGCCTCGGCCACGGGCGGGTGGATCCACAGGTCGAGGCTCTGCGCCGACAGGTGGGCGGCGTAGATGGTGGGCGGGATGCGCTTCTGCGCGGCCAGGGAGCGGCCGAGCAGCCGCAGCCCGATGTCCAGCATCCGGCTGCCCGGGGCGTCGGCGCCCAGTCTGAGCGCCACCTCCGCCTTGGCCGCGTCGTCCTTCGGCCTGGCGATCCTGCGCCCGAACGCCCTGTGCCACAGCTGCTGTCTGCGCCTGCGGCCCAGGGCCGCCAGCAGCCCGGCCGCCGCGAGCGAGGCCCCGGCCAGGTAGTCGAGCAGCTCCAGCCCCTGCTGCTGCCCCTGGTCGCGGCCCTGGTCCTGGCTCTGCTCCTGTCCCTGGTCCTTGGTCCTGTACGGCTCCCGCCTGCCGCTGTCGGCGCTCTCCTCACGGGAGTCGGCGGGTCTGCGGGCCTCGCCCCTGTTCTCCCCGCCGCCCGCCTCCTGCCGGGCCTCGCCCGGCAGGTCGGAGCCTCCCTTGGCCGAGATGTCCTGGGTGTGGCCGTCGAGTTCCGCGGGCTTGCCCGGGTGGTCCTCAAGGGTCTCCCCGCGCGGCTGGGAGGCCGGGACGATGTGCACGTTCCTGGCGTCGTCCGGCATGTCGAGCACCCAGCCCGGCCTGATGAGGTCGGCCATGTGCAGGCGGCTGCCGTCGGGCTGCTCCTTGTGCTGGTTGAGCCGGTAGATCTCCGGATAGCGCCGCCCGTCCCCGAGGCACTTCTCCGCGATCTCCCACAGGCTCTCGTGGTGGCGCCCGTGCGGCGGCTGCACCACGTAGACCTTCCTGGCCTTCTCGACGTGCACCAGCGGCGCCCGTTCCTCGGGCTCCGGGGTGGTGACCGAGGCCGCCGCGGTCGCGGGGGCGGCGGGCGTCGCCGTGGGCCTGACGATCGGCACGACGACCGCGGAGACGGTGAACAGCAGCAGGACCGCGGAAACCAGCCGGTTGGCCAGCATCTGGGTGCCGCCGGAGAAGGGCACCCTGGCGGGCATGCCGACCCGGCGCAGCCCCGCGTAGATCTCGACGATCACGCAGACGGTCAGCTGCAGCCAGGCCAGCCAGACCAGCAGCACGAGGATGGCCACGATCATGCTCGTACCGACCTGGCTGGTCAGCAGGTTCAGGTGGAGCAGTTCGGGCGACAACGGCGGCCCGGCCAGCCTCAGCAGCGCGTAGGGAACCCCGCCGACCAGTGCGACCAGCACGACCAGCGCGCCGAGACCGGCGGCCAGGTCGCCCGCCGTACGTCTCGGTCGTATGCGCGTTGGCTGTCGCGTGGGCATGCGTCTCCCTTCGTGTCCAGGTTCTTCGTCCTCAGCCGGCTCCGCCAGCCGTTCGCCTCAATCGGTACGGCCCGCGCCCGTCACCCGTCGTCCCCCATGTCGGGCCCCGCGGTTGCCGAGGCCTCCATGTCGGAGCCGGGGAAGCCGAGCGCGGCCAGGAAGAACGACGTCCAGGCCGCGGAGACCCGGACCGTGACCTCGCCCTGCCCGCCGCCGAGGGAGCACTCGCCGAGGCGGACGTCGGAGCCCGCGTAGCCGGAGACGATCTTCTTCGCCTCCGCGCAGACCTCGTCCTCGCCCAGCAGCCGGGCCTGACCGGTCTCCCTGAGGTACTCGACGTCGATCTTGTCGGCGGCGGCCCTGGCCGCCTGCTCGGCGATGTCCGCGGCCCGCAGCCTGGCGTTGATGGCGCCCCCGCCGTCCACGAGGAGCCCGGCCAGCATGAAGACCATCACCGAGAAGATCACCGTGAAGACCGACATCGACCCCCGGTCTCCGGGTCGGCGGGCAGAGGTCATTTCTCCACCCTCCGGAGCTGCTCAAGCGGGGCCACCGCGTCCCCCCGCATGTCCTTGGCCGCGCCGAAGCCGAGGAAGTCCAGGTCGAGTGAGCAGGTCACCGTCACCTTGACCTGGCCGCCCGCCTTCCAGTCCGTGCCGGCGAGGCTGACGTCCGGTTCGCACTGCCCGGACAGGGACCCCTTGGCGGCCTCGTCCGCGGCGCTCTCCGCGTCGGAGCGGGTGCGTTCGACGGAGGCCGCCCGCGCGGCGTCCCTGGCGGCTCCGTTCACCTCGCCCTGGGCCTCGACGATCCGTCCGGCGCCCACCAGGAACAGCAGGAACAGCAGGAAGACCGGTGCGAGGAGCACGGCCTCCGCCGACAGCGACCCCCGCTCGGGGTCCCCGCCCGCTCTCCTGGTCACTCCTGACACCCCTCACCGCCGTCGTCGGGCCGGAAGCACTCGACGGGGCCGCCGAAGCGCGAGGTGATGGTGAGGCTCGTCGAGGGCAGCAGCGGGACGACCTGGACCGCGGTCGCGGTGATCTCGACCCCCCGCTGGTCGCCCTCCTCCCAGGTCGTCACCTTCGCGCCGTCGAGAAGCTTGGGGCCGATGGCCTTGAGCACCTCCTCGGCCTTGGAGGTCGCGTCCTCCTGCCAGGAGTCGGAGTCGATCCTGGCCAGCCGTGACCCCTCCCGCGCCGCGGCGTCGGCCACCTGGCGGCCGTGGAACCACAGGGCGAACTGCACGACGAGCAGCACGACGGCCAGCACGACCGGCATGATCATCGCGAGTTCGACGACGGAGGCGCCGCGCTCGCCGTCCCGTCCGCGCACGCGCCGGGAGCGGCGCGCGGGCGCCTCAGCCGTTGCCGCCAACCGGGCCACCTCCGCCGTCGGTGCCGCCGCCCCCGCCACCGCCACCGCTTCCGCCGCCGAACTGGTCGGAGATCTCCCCCTGCCTGCCCTCGACGAGGGTCCTGATGAGGGTGGCCAGGCCGAGGGCGACCCCGGCGATGATGGCGGTGATGATGACCCACTCGACCGCTGAGGCGCCCCTGCTCGGAGCGTTGCGCGCCCGGTCGATCCGCACACTCAGGAAGGTCGTCGCGTAGACGATCCACGGATGGTTCAGCATGTCAGGACCCCAACATCTTCATCGCTGCCGGAAAACTCAGGAAGATCACAAAGCCGGCGCAGAGCAGAAGCTGCGCGACGAGCATCGACTGGGAACGCTCACCCGCCTGCCCCTCGATCTCGGCGAGCTCCCGCCGCCGCAGGGTCGCGGCGCGCGCGGTCAGCGACGAGCGGACCTTGGCGCCGTCGTCGGCGACCAGCCCGAGGGCGGCGGACAGGTCGCGCAGCTCGTCCACGTTGATCTCGTCGCCGAGCTGTCCGAGGGCCTGCCACGGGGTGATGCCGACGATCCTGGCGTTGCCGAGCGCCTCACGGATGCGGGCCATCGCCCAGTTCGCCTCCTCCTCGTCCCCGGCGGGCGCGCCGACGGAGACGGCCATCAGCAACGCCTCCGGCACGCCCCGGCCACCCGCGAGGTTCATCGCGACCAGGTCGAGGAAGGCTCCGACGACGTGCCGGAAGTCGCGGCGCATCCGTGCGGCGTCCCGTTTGACCTGGAGGTCGGGCAGGACGAAGAACACCCCGGAGACCGCGAGGGCGACCCACAGCGGCATCGTGAGCGAGGCGTCCCAGCTCATCAGCGCCAGCCAACCGGCCAGCAGGGGGAAGGCCAGCAGCCCGGAGACGGCCAGCAGCACCTTGGTGGCCAGGAACGCCTCGAACGACCTGCCGAGCAGGGCCAGGTCGGACTTGGCCGAGCGCGCCTGCCAGCCCCTGGCCGCGTACAGGCGGGCCAGCCGTACGCCCAGCTCCCTGCGCAGGGCGCTGACGTCCTCGTCCGGCAGGATGAGCCTGGCCCTGGGCGCCTGGGTGCCCTCCCTGGCCGCGTCGAGGGCCAGCAGCCTGGTCACCAGCCCCGGTCTGGCCGGGAACAGCGCCCGCATCAGCAGGAACAGGCCGAGGCCGAACACGCCCCCGGCGAACAGCGCGTCAGTCGGCATCGCGCGCCTCGCCTCCCATGGTGCCTCCCACGGCCCCTCCGGTGGGCAGGCCGAGCAGTCTGGCGGGCTTGTCGAAGCGGGCCAGGCGCCGCATCCAGGCGAAGCCCGCGCCGAAGAACCCGGCCACGACCACGAGCACGGCCTGCCCGAGGGCGCTGTCGTACTCGGCGACGTAGGAGGGGTTGAACACCACGAGCGCCACGGCGAAGGCGATGGCCGTACCGACCACGATCTGCACGCTGCGCCGGGTCGAGCGGCGCTCGGCCTCGACGCGGCGGCGCATGTCCAGCTCCTCGCGGGCCGAGACGGCCAGCGCGCCGAGCACGTCGCGCAGGCCGGGGCCGCGCAGCTTGGAGTTGAGGATGAGCGCGGCCACGACGAGGTCGGCCGAGGGGTCGTCCAGCTCGTCGGCGAACAGCCTGAGCGCGTCCTGCAGCGGCATCCTGGTGTGCAGCCGGTCGACCAGCGACAGCAGGTGCGGCCGCAGGGTCGGCGCGGCGGCCCTGATCGACGACGGGATCGCCTGTTCCAGGCCCGCCGCCCCGGCGATGGTGTCGCGGAGCGACTCGGTCCAGGCGGCCAGGCCCTCAAGGCGCCGCATCGCCGTACGCTCCTCGGCCGCGCCGCCCGCCAGGCCCCGCCATCCGAGCGCGAGCAGTACGGCCCCGGCCGCCATGACCGGCCATCCGGTCACCACGAGCACCAGGACGCCCACGATCGCGCCGATGGCCGAGCGGGTGGACAGCGCCTTGAGAAGCTCGCGTCTTCCCGCCTTCCTGCCCGGGGTCGCGGGCCGGGGGCGCAGGCCGTACAGGGCCAGGCCGAGCAGGAACAGCCCGGCGCCGAGCGCCGCACCCGCGAGCATGACCAGCGGGTCGAACAGGCCGGGGGGAAGACCGTTCACGCCCAGCCTCCGGGGTCGTAGCCGTGGTGGGCCAGCTCCTCCATGCAGGACAGGGGGGCGTTCGGCAGGACCCGGCCGTCGGGGGCCGTGGCGAAGACCTCGGAGGAGAGCACCCGCCCGTCGACACCGGCGACCTCGCGCACGCTGGAGACGAAGCGGCGCAGTCTGCCGCCCTTGGCGTAGTCGTTGCGCTTCTCGATGAAGACCACGAAGTCGATCGCGCCCGCGATGAGCATGTGGGTCGCCTCGATCGGCAGACGCTCGGCGGCCTGGAGGGCGTAGGTGGCGATGCGGTTGAAGACCTCCATCGAGGAGTTGGCGTGGATGGTGGACAGGGACCCGTCGTTGCCCTGGGTCATCGCGTTGAGCATGGTGACGATCTCGTCGCCGAGGACCTCTCCGACGATCACCCGGGAGGGGTTCATGCGCAGCGAGCGGCGCACCAGCTCGGCCATCGAGATCTCGCCCTGGCCCTCGGAGTTGGGCAGCCGCTGCTCGAAGGCCACCACGTTCGGGTGCAGCTCGGCGAACTGGTCGAGGCCGAGTTCGAGGGCGCGTTCGACGGTGATGAGGCGTTCGTGGGGCGGGATCTCGTTGGCCAGGGCGCGCAGCAGGGTCGTCTTGCCCGCGTTGGTCGAGCCGGAGATCATGATGTTCTTGCGGGCCGCGACGGCCGCGGAGAGGAAGCGGCCGATCTCCGGGGTCACGGTGCCGTTGCCGACCAGGTCGCTGAGGAAGACCTTGCCCAGGCGGGAGCGGCGGATGGAGACCGCGGGGCGGACCGTCACGTCCATCACCGCGGAGAGCCGGGACCCGTCGGGCAGGCGCAGGTCGAGCTGGGGGTTGGCGGTGTCGAACGGCCTGCTGGACAGGCCGCTGTAGGCGGCGAGGACCTGGATCAGCTCGATGAGCTCCTCGTCGGAGTCGGCGACCGGCTCCCGCATGAGCTCCTGGCCGTCGGCGTAGCCGACGAAGACCCGGTCGCAGCCGTTGATGTCGATGTTCTCGACGTCGGGGTCGTCGAGCAGCGGCTGCAGGCGGCCGACGCCGAACAGCGCGGCGTGGATTCCGCCGGCGAGGGCCTCCTCCTCCTCTGCGGTCGGCGGGGTACGGCCGACGCCGATCTCCCCGCGGGCGAACTCCTCAAGCACCTGGGCGATCAGCGCGCGGGCGAACTGGCGCTCGTCCTCGCCGCTCATCGGCGGCAGGCCGCTGGCCTGGTCGAGGCGGCGCTGGTGGGCCAGCCGGTCGCCGACCTCCTGCCGGAAGCGCTTCACCAGGGTGTGGTCTATGGTCACAGGACGTGCTCCGGGGCGCGGATCTGGGCGGCGAGGCGTCCGGCCAGCTCACGGGCGGTGCGGATGAGCAGCGAGCGGTCCAGGCGCCCGCCCCACTGGCCGCGCAGCAGCTCGGCGCCCTTGGGGTCGTGCGCGATGCCGGTGACGAAGGCGACCTGCCTGCCGGTCGCCGTGACGATCCGGCGGACGTCGTCGATCGTCGTGCGGTACTGGCGGGGGTCGGCGATCACCACGACCGCGGTCTGCACCGACGAGGGCAGCACCTGGAGGCGTTCGCGCAGGTGGGCGACGTGGTCGAGGCTCGCCCTTGTGAACAGCACCACCAGGGCCGCCTCCGTGACCAGCTCGGTCATCTCGGGGTGGCCGCCCAGGCGCCCGCAGTCGGCCAGCACGTCGGCGCCGGGCAGCGCCGCGAACGCGCGGCCGAGCGGCCCCCACAGCCAGGTGAGGCCCGCGGCCTGTTCGCCGTGGGTCAGCCCGGCCAGCACGTCGAGCCCGCCGACGATCCGCTGGGTGTGCTCGTGGATCTGCTCGGGCTGCAGCCCCCTGCGGGCCGTGGCCCCCAGGGTGAGCAGGCCCCTGCCCGGGTTGAGCACGCCGCCGTCCTGCGCGGGCAGGCGGTAGGCCAGGTCGCCTCCCGCCGGGTCGCACTCGGCGAGCAGGACGGAACGGGGCCAGACCGCGCCGAGCGCGGTGGCCGCCGTGGTGACCCCGGGCGCCCCCTTGTCGGCCGCCAGCACGATGAGCGCCATCTCAGCGGGCCCCGGGGAGCTCGACCACCGCGACCTCGCCGCTTGAGGCGTAGGTGCTGATCAGGGGCGCGTCCTTGACGTCCACCACGATCGCCAGCGGACCGGCCGGGGTTCCCCTGCTGGTCGCGGTCATCCGGTGGACGAGCGCGCTCTGCGCCAGGACCCGGCTCTGCGTCCCGTCGCCGCCCCGGCCCGGCACGTAGATCACCTGGACCCGGTCGCCCTCGTCGAGGGTGATGGGCAGCTGGCCGGGTTTGAGCGACAGGCCGACGATGGCCTTGCCCGGCCCGAGTTCCCCGCTCGCCGAGGCGACCATCCTGGGGGTCAGCAGGGTGCCCGGCAGGAGGGTGACGCTGGCGAAGTCATGGGCGACCTGGGCGCTCTGCGACCACGGAACGTAGTCGATGCCGGTGTCGGCGATCTGCACCTCCTGCATGGAGGTGACGAGCATCTGCTGCCCGGCGCCGATCTGCTTGACGATCCGGATCGCGGAGACCCGGTCTCCGCTGCGCAGCACCAGGAGGGTGGTGGCCAGCGCGCCGCCCAGGATGAGCAACAGGGCGAGGGCCGCGAGCGCGGGTTTGCGCTCACGCGGGGACACGGGGAGTTTGCGCGACGCCGGGCCGGAAAGCCCTGGTTGCGCGCCCGGCCGCTCGGCGTTCGCCGGGGGGCGGCCGCCCGGCTTCTCACTGGTCCTCATGGGTAGGGGGACTCCCAGAGTCTTCGCAAATGGGACTACTGCTCGAATTTACGCCATTATGCGCACCGCACCGATGAACAGGCAGACAAAATCCAGGTCCCATGCTCGTTTGATAGGAACAGGTCTGTCAACGCCGATCGCAAGGATGCTGACGGTTCGGTGAGATGACAAGAGACTTATCGGGGTGATAAGGGCATCTGATTAACTCGTACGGCGTCCACCCCGGCGTTTAGGGGGCTCATTCGGCGGGAAAGACCCGCGCCCTTCACCATCCGGCCGGAAGGCCGTTCACCGTGTGTCATCCTTGCGTCATGGCTTGCGTCATGGCGAAGTGGTCCGGGTACGCCGCCCCGGCCCCACACCGGATGCGGTTCCCCCTCAGGAAAACGGATCACCCGTGTCACCGCGAAACCACATACGCGAAGACGGCGTCTCCCGTTGCCCGCCGTCCGCGTCCCGCCGCCACGACCTCCCAGGTCAGGCCGTACGGCGAGGCGGCGGCCTGAGTTTTCCACAGCCCCACCCGGCCATTCCCGTGCGCGGCCCGATGAGCGAACGCCCATTTAAAACGGCACGACCGGCCACTGTCATCAGGCGGTTTTCCACAGGCCGCCACGTTTTCCACATACCGCTCCACAACCTATGGCATTGCCGCAAACCACTCCTTCGCGACAAGTGCCACTCTGTACCGTGGACCGGGGCTCCGACCCGAGGAGAGCGTCGATGCGGATCATGCTCACCGTGCTCAGCGAGCACACCGACCGCGATGTCGTGGTCGAGGGCGACGACACGACCACGGTCGCCAGGCTCGCCGAGGCGCTCGCCGGCCAGGGCGGTGAGCGGCCGAGCAACGTGGTACGGCTGACGCGCAGCAAGGCCCCCTACGGCCTGGACCGCGACATCGGGTCACAACCCCCGCCCATGTGGCTCGACGGCCGCCTCCTCGAACCGTCCGCGCCCGCCCTCGGCCTGCTCCGCGACGGCGACCTCGTCACCCTCGAACGCGACCTGGCCGCCGCGACACTCGCCGAGGAACCGGGCGGCATCGTGGAGATCCGGGTCGTCGGCGGGCCCGCCGCCGGGTCCGTGCACCGCATCAGCCTGGGTGTGCACACCATCGGCTCCGACCCGGCCTGCGCGGTCTCCGTCGCCGACCCCATGCTGCCCCCCAGGGCCGCCGTCGTCCGGCTCACTCCCGAGGCCATCACCGTCGAGGCGGGGGAGGGCGCCACGCCGAGACTCGACCGGGAACCGCTCGAAGGCCCGGCGCCCTGGCGGGAGCACGCCGTGCTGACCTGTGGCGCGAGCGTGCTGACCCTCAGGGCCGTCGAGCCTCCGGACGCGCACCTGGACGCCCAGCCCGACGGCGGCCTCGCCTACAACCGGCCGCCCAGGCTGCGCACCCCGCCGAGCACACGGCGCTTCGAGGTCCCCGCGGAGCCCAAACGCGCCGAGACCATGCGGCTGCAGCTGCTGACCGCCTTCCTGCCCGCCGCGCTCGGCGTGGTCATGGCCTGGACCCTGCACGTCTGGTACTTCCTGCTGATGGCGCTGATGACGCCGTTGATCATGATCGGCCAGTGGTGGAGCGACCGGCGGCACGGCCGCAAGCAGTACCGCCAGCGGATGAAGGAGTACAGGAAGCGCCTGAAGGACTTCGAGGCGGACGTCGAGCGCGCCCGCGCCGACGACGAGGCGGAGCGCCGTACCGCCGCGCCGGACCCGGCCGAGGTGCTGCTCACCGCGACCGGGCCGAGACGGCGGCTGTGGGAGCGCCGTGACCACGACCAGGACGCGCTCAGGCTGCGGGTCGGGCTCGCCGACCTGCCCGCCGACCTGGAGTTCACCCCGGAGCGCTCCGCCCCCGCCGACTGCGTGCTCCCCGACCCGCCCGACTGCCACGCGGTGCCCGTGGCCCTGGCCATGCGCCGTCTCGGCGTCGCCGGCCTGACCGGGCACAGACCGGCCGTCACGGGGCTGGCCAGGTGGCTGGTCGGCCAGGCGGCCGCCCTGCACAGCCCCCGCGACCTGGCGATCGTGGTGCTGTCGGCGCACCGCGACGGGGAGGAGAACTGGAACTGGGTGCGCTGGCTGCCGCACTGCGCCCCGCGCGGCGGCGAGGACTGTGTCGCGCTGGTCGGCGCCGACCCCGAGGCCGCCGCCCGCAGGGTGACCGAGCTGACCGCGTTGATCGAGGGACGCCAGGGCGAGGAGGAGGGGTCGGCGGCCAAGCTCGGCCGTATCGCCTCCGGATGGGGCGACGGCGCCCCGGCAGGCGCCGACGTCGCGCCCGTATACGACGAGCGGCCCTACGACGTGCTGGTCGTCCTGGACGGCGCCCAGGTCCTGCGCGCCCTGCCCGGCATGCCGCAGGTCCTGCGCCAGGGCCCCAGGGCGGGCGTCTACACCCTGGCCCTCGACGACGACCAGCGGCTGCTGCCCGAAGAGTGCGCCACCGTGGCGGACGTGGCCGGGGACGGCACCGTACGGCTGCGCGGAGGCGGCCTGGACGGGCTCGGCGAGATCCTGGCCGACCAGGTCTCCTCCTCCTGGTGCGACCGGCTGGCCCGCTCCCTGGCCCCGGTGCGCGACGTCAGCCGGGACGAGGCCGCCCTGGCCCTGCCCGGCTCCGCCAGGCTGCTCGACCTGCTCGACCTGCCCTCGGTCTCCGGCGCCGTCCTGGCCGAGCGCTGGGGCCGTACGACACGGGCGGTGATCGGCGCGGGCCCCGACGGCGTCTTCTCCGTCGACCTGCGCACCGACGGGCCGCACGCGCTCATCGCGGGAACGACCGGCGCGGGCAAGTCGGAGTTGCTGCAGACCCTGATCTGCTCCCTCGCGGTGGCCAACCGCCCCGACGAGATGACGTTCGTGCTGATCGACTACAAGGGCGGGGCCGCCTTCAAGGAGTGTGTACGGCTGCCGCACACGGTCGGCATGGTCAGCGACCTCGACGGCCACCTCACCCAGCGGGCGCTGGCCTCCCTGGCCGCCGAGATCCGCCGCCGCGAACGGCTGCTGCTGGCCGCCGGGGCCAAGGACATCGAGGACTACCACGAGCTGCGCGACGCGCAGCGGGCCCGCGCCTCACGGGACCTGATGGTGGCCGGGGCGGGCTCGGCGGTCAGGCAGCTGCCCCTGCGCGCCGACCCGCTGGTGGCGCTGCCCCGCCTGGTGCTGGTCATCGACGAGTTCGCGGCCATGGTCAGCGAGCTGCCCGACTTCATGACCGGCCTGGTGGACATCGCCAGGCGGGGCCGTTCGCTGGGCATCCACCTGATCCTGGCCACCCAGCGGCCCGGCGGCGTGGTCACCGCCGACATCCAGGCCAACACCTCGCTGCGCATCGCGCTGCGGGTGACGGAGGCCGCGGAGTCCTCCGACGTCATCGACAGGCCGGACGCCGCGCACATCTCCAAGGCCACCCCGGGACGGTGCTACGTGAAGTCGGGCGTCGGCACGCCCACGGCGGTGCAGACCGCGCGGATCGGCGGACGCGGACCCGGCGCGCAGAGCGAGGTGCGGGCCAGGGTGACGGAGGTCGGCTGGCGGGCGCTCGGGCAGCCGCTCGCTCCGCCGGAGACGGCCACGGAGAACGCCGCGGTCACCGACCTGTCCGTGCTGGTCGACGCCCTGGTCGAGGCCGCCCGTGTCACCGGTGTCCCCAGGCAGCCGAGTCCCTGGCTGCCGCCGCTCGACGACCTGCTGGTGGCCCCCGGGGTCACCGTGGCCCCCGGGGACGCGCCGCCGTACCGGGTGGGGGTCCAGGAGGTGCCGCCGCTGGCGTTCGGGACGACCGACCTGCCGTGGGCGCAGGCCCGCAGACCGCTGGCGCTCAACCTGGCCGCCGGGGGTCACCTGCTCCTGGCGGGCGCCTCCCGCAGCGGGCGTTCGACCGCGTTGCGCACACTCGCCGGGGCGATCGCCGCCGGGGCCTCCCCCGAGGACGTGCACCTGCACGCGATCGACTGCGGTTCCGGGGCACTGCTGCCGCTGATGGCCATGCCGCACTGCGGCGCCGTGGTGACCCGCGACCAGCTCGACCGGGTCGAACGGCTGCTGGCCCGGCTGCGCGCCGAGGTCGGGCGGCGCCAGCAACTGCTGGCCGAGGCGGGCTACGCGTCGCTGGCCGAGCTGCGCGCCGCCGCGACCGGGCCCAGGCTGCCGTGGATGGTGCTGATGCTCGACCGGTGGGAGGGGTTCGTCGCCGCGTTCGAGGGCTACGACTACGGGCGGCTGATCGAGTCGACGATGCAGTTGCTCAGGGAGGGACCCGCGGTCGGGTTGCGCGCCGTGGTGACCGGGGACAGGTCGGTGCTGCTCGGGCAGATCTCCACGGTCTTCGAGGACCGGCTGATCCTGCGCCTGGCCGACCCCTCCGACTACGGCCTGGCCGGGCTGCCGGTGAAGGACCTGCCCGCCGCGCTGGCCCCCGGCAGGGCGCTGGCCACCGGGGAGCACGGGATCGTCGAGAGCCAGATCGCGCTGCTGTGCGACGATCCCGCCGGCCCCGCCCAGGTCGCCGCGTTGCAGGCGCTGTCCAGGGAGGTGCCCGGCCGCTTCGGCGCCTCCCCCGGTACGGCCGAGCCGGGGCGGTGGCCGTGGAACGGCGAGCCGCCACTGCGGGTCGACGCGCTGCCGATGCGGATCACCTCGGCGCAGGCGCTGGAGCTGGTGCCCTCCTTCGAGCCGCCCTCCCCGCTGTGGGCGCTGTTCGGCGTCGGCGGCGACTCGCTGACCCCGCTCGGCGTCGACCTGCTCGCCCAGGGACCCGGCGCGGTCGTCGCCGGGCCGTCCCGTTCCGGGCGTTCCTCGGCGCTGCTGACCGCCGCCCGTTCCCTGCTCGACAGGGGGACGCCCGTGGTGGTGGTCACCCCCAGGCGCAGCCCGCTCAGCACGCTGGCCGGGCAGGAGGGGGTGCTGGCCGTACTCGGCGCGGACGGCGACCTCGACAGGGCCGTGGCGGGGCACGAACGGTACGTGGCGATCGTGGACGACGCGGAGCTGGTCTCCCCCGACTCGCCCCTGGGCATGTCCCTTGAGCAGGTGTTGCGCACCGGCCGCGACAGCGAGCACGGCCTCGTCATCGGCGGTACGACGGGTGACCTGACCACCGCCTACCGGGGTTTCGTCGCCGAGGCCAGGAAGGCCCGCACCGGTCTGCTGCTCTCGGTGCAGAGCCCCGCGGACGGCGACCTGTTCACCATCCGGCTCCCCCGCGGCGCGGTCGGCGGCCCGCCGGGACGGGGCCTGCTGGTGACGCTGGGCACGGCCACCGCCGTCCAGACGGCCCTGCCCGGCTGAGGTACGGCGGGGCAACGAAAACGCCGCCCCGGTCTCACGAGACCGGGGCGGCGTGGCGGCCGAATCAGCGCGTGGCGGACTCGATGTTGCCGCGGTAGGTGTTGATCACGCGGGAGGCCTCGGCGAGCTCCTCGGACATGCGCTGGAAGGCGGCACGGTAGTTCTGCCAGGCCTCGGTGAAACGCTGGGCACCCGGGCCGGTCCAGGCGGTGCCGACCTTTCCCGCCTCACGGTCCAGAGCCGCCATCGTGGCCCTCACCTGGTCGGCCTGCTGGGTGAACTGGGTGGCCATCTGCTGCATTTCCGCGGGATTGCCACCAAGCAAGTTCTGGCTCATGCCAGCACTCCTTCTGGATCGGTGTCGGGGGCTCACCAAACGACATCACGATAGGTGAGTGGATCACGGAGATACTCGGATTATGCCGAGCGGCTATGGATCTTCCCATACCCACGGACCGGATAACGCGTCATTCGCCGTAAGTCACATGTCATACCGGGAATCGTCATCCGAGAGGCGCCATGCGCCGGCGGCCGTGCCCGCTCCGGCGCACGGGGATCATCACCAATACGGCCATCCAAAAACAACCCATGACATATCCCAATCCCGGCGGGCGGGACCCCGCTCTTCCCAGGCTCCGTACGGCGCCTAAACTCCGTTGGAGGCCCGCCAGCCCCCCGTTCGCACGTGATGAAGGGAACCATGTCGGTGCAGAAGGTCTTGGTCGCCAACCGTGGCGAGATCGCCGTACGGATCATCCGCGCCTGCAGGGACGCGGGCCTGGCCAGCGTCGCGGTCTACGCCGAGCAGGACCTGGACGCCCTGCACGTCCAGCTCGCCGACGAGGCCCACTCGCTGGGCGGCCAGTCCCCCGCCGAGACCTACCTCGACATCGCCAAACTGCTCGCGGTCGCCGAGACCAGCGGCGCCGACGGGGTCCACCCCGGGTACGGCTTCCTGGCGGAGAACGCGGCCTTCGCCCAGGCGGTCATCGACGCCGGGCTGACCTGGATCGGGCCGCCCCCCGCCGCGATCGTCGCCCTCGGCGACAAGGTGCAGGCCAGGCACATCGCGCAGAAGGTGGGGGCGCCGCTGGTCGCCGGGACCGCCGAGCCGGTCTCCGGGTCCGAGGAGGTGGTGGCCTTCGCCGCCGAGCACGGCCTGCCGATCGCGATCAAGGCTGCCTTCGGCGGTGGAGGGCGGGGCCTGAAGGTCGCCAGGACCCTTGAGGAGATCCCCGAGCTGTACGACAGCGCGGTCCGCGAGGCGGTCGCGGCCTTCGGCCGGGGCGAGTGCTTCGTCGAGCGTTATCTCGACCGGCCCCGGCACGTGGAGACGCAGTGCCTGGCCGACACGCACGGCAACGTGGTGGTGGTCTCCACCCGTGACTGCTCGTTGCAGCGCAGGCACCAGAAGCTCGTCGAGGAGGCCCCGGCGCCGTTCCTGACCGACGAGCAGATGGAGCTGCTGTACTCCTCCTCCAAGGCCATCCTGCGGGAGGCGGGCTACGTCGGGGCGGGCACCTGCGAGTTCCTCGTCGGCCAGGACGGCACGATCTCCTTCCTTGAGGTCAACACCCGGCTGCAGGTCGAGCACCCGGTCAGCGAGGAGGTCACCGGGCTCGACCTGGTCTCCGAGATGCTGCGGATCGCCGAGGGGCAGCCGCTCGGCTACGACGACCCGCGGGTGAGCGGGCACAGCATCGAGTTCCGGATCAACGCCGAGGACGCGGGACGGGGCTTCCTGCCCGCGCCGGGCACGATCACCGCGGTGCGCTGGCCCTCCGGGCCGGGCGTGCGGGTCGACGCCGGATACGAGGCGGGCATGACCGTCCCCGGCGCGTTCGACTCGCTGGTGGCCAAGGTCATCGTGACCGGGGCCGACCGGGGACGGGCGCTGGCCCGGGCCAGGCGGGCTCTCGCCGAGCTGCACCTTGAGGGAATGCCGACGGTGGCCGAGTTCCACCGGGTCGTGGTCGAGGAGGAGGCCTTCACCGCGCCGGACGGCGCGTCGTCGTTCGCGGTGCACACCCGCTGGATCGAGACCGAGTTCGTCAACCCGGTCCAGCCGTACGCCGGGCCGGTCGCCGAGCCGGGGACGGCCGAACGCGAGCGGGTCACGGTCGAGGTCGGCGGCAAGCGGCTTGAGGTCGTCCTGCCCGCCGGGCTGGTCGGCGGGCAGGGCGCGGGCGTGACGGCCCAGGGCGGCGCCGGAGGCAGGCGCGCGAGCAGGCGCCAGGGCGCCGGACGTGCCACGGCGGTGAGCGGGGACGGACTGGTCAGCCCGATGCAGGGCACGATCGTGAAGGTCGCGGTCGCCGACGGGGACGTGGTCGCGGCCGGAGACGTGATCGTGGTCCTGGAGGCGATGAAGATGGAGCAGCCACTGACCGCGCACCGGGCCGGAGTCGTCGCCGGGCTGAACGCGGCGGTCGGGCAGACCGTCACGGCGGGTGCCGCCATCTGTGACATCCGCGACAACTGACCCCTCCTTCTCCCGGGTGACGCGTCCAGGTTTGGAAAGGATTACGGTCAGGGGGGAACTCTGACGTCCACTCGCTCGTCTTCCAGGGCGAAGGAGGGCTTTCTGCCGTGACCACCAAGCAAACAGCGTCAGGTCGCCTCGGTGCCGCGATCATCGCGTTGCTCGCCGGGCTGCTGACCATTTTCATGATCGCCCCGGCGGCGAACGCCGCGGCGCCCGACCCGAGCACGATCGCGTCCGGCCTGAAGGACGGCGACCACTTCTACGCCGACCCCGCGGCGGACATCCCCGCCAGCGCCCAGGACGCCATGAGCAGCGCCGCCGAGCAGACCTCGACGGTCTACGTGGCACTGCTGCCCTCCGGCTCGATCACCAGCCAGTCCCAGGCGAAGACTCTGCTGACGTCCCTGCGCAAGGACGTCGGAGGCAAGGCGACCATCCTGGTCATGAACGGCAAGCAGCCGTTCGGTGTCTCCAACGTCAAGGGCATCGACGTGGACGAGCTGCTCAGCAGGGCGGCCACGACCTCGAGCCCGACGGACAACATCGTCAACTTCGTGAAGCTGGCCGACGACGCGGCCACCGGTGCCGGGCTGGGCTCCAGCCCCTCCCGCTCCTCCGGGGGCTCCTCGGGCGGCGTGCTGATCGGCATCCTGGTGCTGGCCGTCGCGGGCGGTCTGGGCATCTTCTTCTACTCCCGTAAGAAGAAGCGGCAGCGCGAGGCCCGTGAGGCCGCCGAGCTGGCCGCCGTCAAGCAGACCGTCGACGAGGACGTCACCAAGTTCGGTGAGGAGATCACCGACCTGGACACCGACGTCAAGCTGCTCGGCAACGGCTCCGATCACCTGCAGGACTGGCAGCGCGCCCTCGACTCCTACGAGCGGGCCAAGGTGGAGCTCGCGGCGGTCAACCGCCCCGACGAGCTCCGCGGCGTGACCACCGCGCTTGAGGAGGGCCGCTACGCCCTGGCCTGCGTGAAGGCGCGCGTGAACAACCAGCCGCTCCCCGAGCGGCGCTCGCCGTGCTTCTTCAACCCGCAGCACGGTCCCTCGGTCCGTGACGTCCGCTGGGCCCCGCCCGGCGGCGCGGTGCGCGACGTGCCCGCCTGCGCGGCCGACGCCGAGGCCATCGAGCGTGGCTTCGAGCCGCAGACCCGTCAGGTCATGGTGGACGGCCACTACCGCCCCTACTACGACGCGGGCCCGGCCTACCAGCCCTACGCCTACGGCTACTACGGCGGCTTCGGCGACGTCATGAGCGCGATGCTCGTCGGCACGATGATGGGAAGCATGCTGGGCGGCGGCTGGGGCCACAGCGGTTACGGCGCCGGCTACGAGCAGGGCCTGGCCGACGGCGGTGGCGGCAGTGACTTCGGCGGCGGCGGAGGCGACTTCGGCGGCGGAGGCTGGGGTGACTTCGGCGGCGGCGACTTCGGCGGTGGTGACTTCGGTGGCGGCGACTGGTAGTCACCGCTGACGGATCCGGCGGCCACCACGGTCACCGGCTGAGAGCCCTCACCGGCCAGAGATCAGGACGGGCGCGTTCCCTCGGGGACGCGCCCGTCGTCGTTCGCGCGCCGTACGGCCCCGGCCGTTCGAGGGGCCTGCGGCCGTCTGTCCCGTGGACCGGAGGGATTCCCTGGCGGACCAAAGGGATAACGTACGTCGAATGAGTGCGTCTGTGGTGAAACGTCCCATGTCTGCGGCCACGGGGGTCCGCCGGCGACGGCAAGGGGTGGGCCTGGGCGCGCTCGTGGTCGTTCTCCTGCTCGTGGGGACGGTTTCGCTGGCCGTCGGTACCCGCGCGTTGAGTCCTGCGGAGGTGTGGCACGGGCTGTTCACGGCCCCGGGTTCCGACCGGCGGCTCACCGAGATAACGCTCATCGTGCAGACCGTGCGGATACCCAGGACCGTGCTGGCGATCGTGGCCGGAGTCGCCCTGGGGGTCGGCGGGGCGTTGATCCAGGGATACACGCGCAACCCGATCGCCGACACGGGGCTGCTGGGGGTGAACTCCGGCGCCTCGTTCGCCGTCGTTTCGGTGATCACTCTGTTCGGGATCAGCAATCCGTACCAGTACGTCTGGTTCGCCTTCCTGGGGGCGGGGATCGCCGGGGTCATCGTGTTCGGGCTGGCGAGTCTCGGCCGGGGAGCGGGCAGCCCGCTGACGCTCGCGCTGACCGGTCAGGGGGTCGCGGTGTTCCTGGCCGCGATGACCACGGCGGTCGCGCTGACGGACCAGGCCTCGCTGAACGCGCTGCGCTTCTGGAACGCGGGCTCGGTGTCCGGTGTCGGATTCGACGTCATCTGGCCGCTGACCGCGTTCGTCGTGGCCGGGCTGGCCCTGGCGGCGGTCACGCTGCCCGCCGTCAACCTGCTCAGCCTGGGCAACGACGTGGCACGAGGGCTCGGGGTGAACGTCACGCTGAGCCAGACGGTCGGCATCGCCGCCATCACCCTGCTGGCGGGCGCGACGACGGCCGCGTGCGGCCCCATCGCGTTCCTCGGCCTCATGGTCGCCCACGTGGCCCGGTATCTCATCGGACCGGACTATCGCTGGCTGGTGCCGTGCGCGGGCCTGCTCGGCGCCCTTGTCCTGCTGGTCTGCGACATCGTGGGGCGCGTGGTCGCACGGCCCGGCGAGTTGCAGGCCGGCATCGTCGTCGCCCTCGTCGGCGCCCCGTTCTTCGCGGCGCTGGTGTGGCGTGGAAAGTTCAAGACGGCATGAACGAGACAACGATGAAGCGGTCGTCGGCACCGGGCGTGCGGCTCGGTCCCGTGTCGTTCGTGTGGCGGCCCTGGATGGTGCTCGTCACGCTGCTGCTGGCGGCGGCCGCCTTCGTGGCGTTCTGCCTGTCCATCGGCGTCGGCGACTTCCCCATCGGCCTGCGCCAGGTGGTCGCCACCCTCCTCGGCCGGGGGGAGCAGGTCGACGAGTTCGTGATCATGGATCTTCGGATGCCACGTGCCCTGGCCGGGCTCGTCGTGGGGATCGCGCTGGGGGTGTCCGGGGCGATCACGCAGTCCATCGCACGCAACCCGCTGGCCAGCCCCGACGTTCTGGGGATCACCGGAGGCGCGAGCGCGGTCGCGGTGACCCTGGTGACGGTTTCCGGCGGGGCCGCCGCGACGGTCGCCGGTTCCGTCGGCCTGTCCGCCGCGGCGCTCGCCGGCGGGCTCGGCACCGGCCTGCTGGTGTACCTCCTGGCCTGGCGGCGTGGGATCAACGGTCTCCGGCTCATCCTCATCGGCATCTCGGTGAGCGCCGTGATGGAGGCCGTCACGACCTGGCTGCTGGTCACGGCCGACATCAGGGATGTGGCACGGGCCCAGGCGTGGCTGGTCGGCTCGCTGAACGACCGGTCGTGGGCGGAGGTCCGGGTGGCGCTGTGGGGCACGCTCGCGCTCGTGGCCGTCGTGGTGTGCGTCGCCCCCCATCTCAGGGCCCTGCAACTGGACGACGACGTCGTGACGGGCCTGGGCGTCCGGCACTCGACGGTGCGGGCGATCCTGCTGCTGTGCGCGGTTTCGCTGGCGGGCATGGCGGTGAGCGCCGCGGGCCCGGTCCCGTTCGTCGCGCTGGTGGCGCCGCAGGTGGCGATGCGCCTGGTTCGCTACCCGGCGCCGCCGCTCGTGGCCTCCGGGCTGACGGGCGCGCTGCTGTTGATCTGCGCGGACCTGGTGGCGCGTACGGTGCTGCCGATCTCCCTGCCGGTCGGCGTGGTCACCGCCGCGATCGGCGGCCCCTTCCTCGTCTACCTGCTGGTGCGGGCGAACCTCAGGGCGGGATGACCGGCCAACCGAGGTGAGGTTAGGCTTGCCTAATCCCTCCATGCTACGGTTTCCCCACCGCTGGTTAGTTTTGTGGCGGATTGTACGAAAGCAAGGGATTCCGGGATGCTCCTCCACCGAACAACGACCACGAAGACCTTGCGGCGGTTCGCCACGGCGTTCTCCGCCGCGGCCCTCGGCGTCGGCCTCCTCGCGGGATGCGGTTCCGAACCCGCGGACAAGCCGGCCGGCGACGTGGCCGCCGCTCCGGGAGGCGCGTTCCCGGTCACCGTGGAGCACGCGTTCGGGTCCACGCAGATCACCAAGGCCCCGCAACGGGTCGTCTCCGTCGGCTACACCGACGACCAGGCCATCCTGGCCTTCGGCGTGAAGCCGGTCGGCATGGTCGACCAGTACCCGAACCCGCCGGGCAAGACCCCCGATATCAACACCCAGTGGCCCTGGGTGAAGGACAGGTGGGGCGACGCCCGCCCCGAGGTCATCATGAGCAACGGGGACTCCGGCCCGAACTACGAGAAGATCGCCGCCCTGCGACCCGACCTGATCATCGCGGTCTACTCGGAGATCGACAAGTCCGCCTACGACCGGCTCTCCAAGATCGCCCCGACGGTCGGCCGTACCAAGGGCGAGGCGGAGCCGTTCAGCGCGCCGTGGCAGGACAACGCCCTCCACATCGCCAAGGCGCTCGGCAAGGCCGACGAGGGCGCGCAGCTGGTGCAGGGCATCCAGGACAAACTCGACGCCGCCCGTAAGGCGCACCCGGAGTTCGCGGACCAGACCGCCGTCGCGCTGTCCTGGTACAAGGACTCGGTCGCGCCGTTCGCCACCACCGACGTACGCGGACGGCTCGTGACGGGCATCGGCTTCAAGGGCGCGACGGAGATCGACAAGATCGCGGGCGGCAAGTTCTACACCGTGCTCTCCCCCGAGCGCATCGACCTCGTCGACGTCGACCGCATCTTCGTCATCGCCGACCAGGCGGACCAGGAGGCGCTGAAGAAGTTCGCGCTCTTCACCAACCTGTCCGCGGTCAAGAACGGGAAGGTCTCCTACCTCCTGGACAGCGAGGGCCCGGCGATCGGCGCGGCCCTGTCCCAGAGCACCCTGCTGTCCCTGCCGTACGCGATCGACGAACTCGTCAAGTCGGTCGGCTGAGGTCACCGATGAGCGTCCCCCGTCCCGCTGCGGTCCCGGTGTGAACACCGCGGACACCCCCGTCGCCCCGGCCCCGCTGCGTACGGCGACCGGGCGGGAGGCGGCCCGCTGGGTCGCGGCGCACTCCCGCGAGGCGCCGTGGCTGACGGCCGCCACCGTGCTCACCACGGTGGCCGGGGCCGCCCTCCAGGTGCTGCCGATGCTCCTGCTCGGCCGGGTGGTCGACGGGGTGATCGACCGCGAGCCCCGGTCGACGCTGATCACGATCGGCGCGCTGATGCTGGCCGCCGCGCTCCTCGGCGCGGCGGCCGTCGCGGCCTCGACGTATCTGATCGGACGGCTGGGCGCGGACCTGCTCGCGAGGTTGCGGGAGGGCGCCGTCCGCGCGGTGCTGGGAACACCGAGCGCGCGTGTCGAACAGGCGGGCCGGGGAGACGTGCTGTCCAGGGTCGGCGACGACGTGGCCGTGCTGTCCAAGGGCATCCGCACGGCCGTTCCCACCGTGCTCTCCGCGGGAGTGCTGGTCGTCATCGCCACGGCCGGCATGTTCGGGCTGGACTGGCGACTCGGGCTCGCGGGCGTCGGAGCGCTGCCCGCGTACGCGCTGGCCCTGCGCTGGTACCTCCCCCGGTCCGCGCCGCTGTACCGGAGGCAGCGGGAGGCCCAGGCCGATCGCGCGCAGGCGCTGATCAGCGGCCTGAACGGGATCGGCACGGTACGGGCCTACCGTCTTGAGGCCGCCTTCCGTGAGAAGGTCACCGGCGAGTCGGCACGGGTGCGCGACCTCGGCGTCGAGGTCTTCCGGCTCTTCGGCCGGTTCGTCGGCAGGGAGAACCGCGCCGAGTTCGTCGGGCTGGTCCTGATCATCGTGGTGGGATACGTCCTGCTTGAGGCCGACGCCGTCACCCTGGGCGAGGCCTCGGCGGCCCCACTGCTGTTCCATCGGCTGTTCAACCCGCTGGGCTCCATCATGTTCACCTTCGACGAGGCACAGAAGTCGGGCGCGAGCCTGACCCGGCTGGTCGGCGTGCTCGGCGAGGCGACGCAGGAGAGGCTGGTGGGTCATGCGACCGCCACGGCGGGCGCCGGGCCGTACCCGGTGGTCGTGGAAGGGGTGACGTTCGGCTACCCCGGCTCGGACCGGCCGGTCCTGCGGGACGTCGACCTGGTGATCCCGGCGGGCGGCTCGCTCGCGCTGGTGGGGGCGACGGGCGCGGGCAAGTCGACCCTGGCGGCGCTGGTCGCGGGCGTCGTGACCCCGCAGGCAGGGACGGTCCGCATCGGGTCGACCGATCTCGCCGACCTGGACGAGGCCGGGGCACGGGCCCTGGTGAGCGTCCTCACGCAGGAGACACACGTGTTCTCCGGCACGCTCGCCGACGACCTGCGGCTGGCCGCGCCGGAGGCGACCGACGCCGAGCTGATGGACGCGCTGCGCGGGAGCGGCGCCGACACGTGGGTCGCGACGCTGCCCGACGGGCTGGACACCCCGGTCGGCGAGGGCGGCGAACGCCTTGACGGCGCCAGGGCCGCCCAGATCGCCCTGGCCAGGCTGGTGCTGGGCCGCTCACCGGTGGTCGTGCTCGACGAGTCGACCGCGGAGGCGGGCAGCCAGAGCGCCGCCGAGCTGGAACGGGCCGTGTCCGCCGCGTGCCTGGGCCGGACCACGCTGCTGGTGGCCCACCGGCTGACCCAGGCGACGACGGCGGACCGCATCGCCGTACTGGACGCCGGACGCGTCGTGGAACAGGGGACCCACGAGGAGCTGGTGGCCCTGGACGGCCGGTACGCGCGGCTGTGGCACGCGTGGCGACAGGACGGTCGGCGCACCTGAGATGACGACCTCAGAAGAACGACGGTTCCACACGGGAACCGGCATCCTCCGTACGGCACTGCGGCGCAACGCGGGCGCCATGGCCTGGGGCACCGTCCTCATGGGCCTGTACCAGGCCGGTGAGACCGCCTTTCCCATCGCGCTCGGCCTGATCGTCGAGCACACGTTGCGGGACAGAGGTCTCGGCGCGCTCGCCCTGTCGATCACCGCGCTGGCCGTGATCATCACGACCGTCTCCCTCTCATGGCGGTTCGGGATGCGAATCCTGCAGAAGGCCAACACCGCCGAGGCGCACCGCTGGCGGGTGCGGGTCGCGGCCTGCGGACTCCAGCCCGTGGCCAGGGACCTCGACCTCAGGTCCGGCGAGATCCTGACCGTCGCCACCGAGGACGCCGACCAGACCGCCGACATCATCGAGGTGGTGCCGCTGCTGGTCAGCTCACTGGTCGCGGTGCTGGTCGCCGCGGTCGCCCTGGGCGCGGCGGACGTACGGCTCGGCCTGCTGGTGATCGTGGGCACCGCCGCGACCCTGTCCGTCCTGAGTGTGATGTCCAGACGGATCGGCACCGCCACCGGTGAACAGCAGGCCAGGGTGGCCCGGGCGGCCGCGAAGGTCGCCGACCTGATCGCCGGCCTGCGCCCGCTGCACGGTTTCGGCGGCAACCACGCGGCGTTCCTGTCCTACCGGAGGGTCAGCGCGGAGGCCAGGGACCAGGCGGTCGCCGTCGCCGGGGTCAACGGCGCGTACGCGGGCGTCGCGCTGGCGCTCAACGCCCTCCTCGCCACGGCGGTGACCCTCACCGCGGGCTGGCTGGCGTTCGACGGCCGGATCACCGTCGGGGAACTCGTCATGGCCGTGGGCCTGGCGCAGTTCATCATGGAACCGCTGAAACTGTTCTCCGAGATGCCGAAGTACGTGATGATCGCGCGTGCCTCGGCGGAGCGGATGGCGTTGGTGCTGGCCGCGCCCGCGGTGACGACCCCGGGGCGGGAGCCTCTGCAGGAGAGCGGAGATCTCGTGCTGGACGGCGTCCGGCACGGCTGCCTGCGGGATCTGACGTTCCAGGTGCCCGCCGGGGAGTTCGTGGCGATCGTCGCCTACCGGCCGCGCGTGGCGGCCGACCTCGTGGCGGTGCTGGCCATGGAAGCCCCGCCCGGTTCCTACGAGGGCGCGGTGCGGATCGGCGGGCGGAGGCTGGCGGACCTGTCCGTCGAGACGGTCCGCGAACGCATGCTGGTCAACCCGTTCGACGGGGAGATCTTCTCGGGCACCCTCCGCACGAACATCGTCCCGGCGGGCGGCGACCGTATGATCCACGAGGCCGTCGAGGCGTCCATGCTGACCGACGTCGTCGCCCTCCACCGTGAGGGTCTCGACCACGGCGTCCGGGACCGCGGCGCGAACCTCTCCGGCGGGCAGCGCCAGCGGCTGTCCCTGGCCCGGGCCCTCGCCTCCGACGCCGGCATCCTGGTCCTGCGCGACCCGACGACGGCCGTCGACGCGGTCACCGAACAACTCATCGCGCACAACATCGCGAAGCTGCGCCGCGACCGCACCACCATCGTGATCACCAGCAGCCCGGCCTTCCTCGGCGCCGCCGACCGCGTCCTCGTCCTGGACGGCGGCACCGTCACCGCGGACGACACCCACCACAACCTCCTCGCCTCCGACGAGGCCTACCGCCTGGCCGTGGCCCGATGACATCCGGCACGCGGGGTGCGGCACACCCCCGCGACGTGCAAGCCTCCGTCTAGCGGGATGCAATGATCCACTGACACGATCGGGACTGTTCCAAGGAGGTTCCCGTGCGTCGTTCCGTTTCCCTGACACTCCTCGCCGCGATCTTCGCGCTGTCAGGGGCCATGATCTCTCCCGTCACGGCCCAGGCCGAGACGGCGGCCTCGGCCGCGGCCGGGCCGTGCAGGCCCGGCCAGGGCGCCAACCTGCGCGGCAGGGACTTCACCAAGGGCGCCGCGCTGCCGTACAGCCTGCGCTGCGCCGACCTGACCAAGGCGAAGCTGGGGGGCGTCGAGCTCATCCAGAAGGACCTGACCGGAGCGATCCTGCGCGGGGCCGACCTCAGGCAGGCCAACCTCACCCAGGCCACGCTGAAGTACGCCGACCTGCGTGAGGCGAACCTCAGTGAGGCCGACCTCGGACAGATGCACGCCGACCACGCCGACCTGCGCGGGGCGATCCTGGTCGACGCCGAGGCCGGGCAGGCCGAGTTCCCCTACGCCAACCTGACCGGGGCGAAGCTGACCCGGGCCGTGCTGACCCAGGTCAACTTCGTCAACGCCAAGCTGGTCGACGCCGACCTCAACGAGAGCAGGCCCGGCCAGATCAAGGGACGCAAGGCCGACTTCACCCGGGCCAAGCTGCACGAGGCCAAGATGGGGCAGTCCGACCTGGGCTTCGCGGTCTTCAAGGACGCCGACCTGCGCGAGGCCGTGTTCGACCAGGCCGAGCTCGACGGCGCCTCCTTCGTCGGCGCCCTGGTCGACGACGCCTCCTTCACCCAGGCCGACGACGCCGACCTGACCGGTGCCCGGGGAACCCCCAAGGGCATCGACGGGCCGTTCTCCGTGCCGACGCCCGCCGAGGAGCAGGCGAGCGACGACGAGCCGGAGAGCACGGCCACCCCGGACGCCCAGGCCTCACGGGGAGGGACGTCCGTCGGGCTCATCATGGTCGTGCTCAGCGCGCTCGGCCTGGCGGTCACCGTGGTGGCCTGGGGGGTCAGCGCCCAGCGGCGCAACAGGCGCAACGCCAGGTTCGCGCTCATGCGGCGCGGGGCCGAGGAGGACATCACCCGCCTGGGCGAGGAGATCGACCAGCTCGACTACGAGTTCCAGATCAGCGGGCGGGGCGGCATGACCGCCGACGCCGACTGGCGGCACGCCCTCGACGCCTACGAGGCGGCCAAGAACGCGCTGGTGATGGCCAGGCGGGACGAGGAACTGCACTTCGTCGCGCGGGCCGTACAGGACGGCAGGAACGCCCTGAACAGGCTGCGCGCCAGGACGTCCCGCTGAGACGGGCTCAGACCGGGTGGCGGGCCAGGTGGGTGAGCAGGAGTTCGTTGACCCGGTCGGATGCCTCCAGCTGCAGCCAGTGGCCCGCCCCGTCCACACGTTCGTAGCGCCAGGGGCCGCTGACGTGCGCGGCCGTACCGGTCATCGACTCCTCGGTGAGGAAGCGGTCGCGGCTGCTCCACACCCCGAGCGTGGGGGCCCGCAGGGCGGGCGGCTCCGAGGGCGGGGCGACCAGGCTCTCCGGGGGCACGCCGGTCCGGTAGATCGCCAGGCCCGCGGTGAGCGCCTCCGGATCGCGCATGCGCGCGACGACCTCTTCGGCGTCGGGATGCCCCTCCAGCATCTCCCTGGCGTTGCGGAAGTCGTTCTGGCTGAGCCATCGCTCGGCGACACCGGCGAACTGGAACAGCAGCATGTACCACGACTTCTCCCGCTGCCGCCAGCCGGCGGCGGCCAGCGCGGCGGGGTGGCCGACCGACAGGCAGGTGAGGCTGGCCACCCGTTCCGGGGCGAACACGGCGAGGAACTGCGCGAGCGCCGAACCCCAGTCGTGTCCGACCACGTGCGCCCGCTCGACGCCGAGCGTGTCGAGGACGGCGAGCAGGTCGCCGACGAAGAGCCGGGGCTCGTACGCCTCAAGCCCGGCCGGTTTGTCCGAGTCGCCGTATCCCCGCAGGTCGGGTGCGATCGTACGGTATCCGGCGGCGTTCAGCGCGGCCACCTGGTAGCGCCAGCAGGTGTGGCTGTCGGGGTAGCCGTGCACGAGCAGCACGGCGGGCCCCTCCCCCTCGACCTGGACGTTGAGCCCGATCCCGTTGACGTCGAGACGTGTCATGGCGCTCCCGTCGGTTGGCGAGGTCAGATCCCGCTGGGGGTCATCGGCTGCATCAGGCGGCGGGCCGCCTCGGTGACGGACCCGGAAAGCGAGGGGTAGACCGCGAAGGTGTGGGCGAGCTGGTCCACGGTGAGCCGCTGCTGGACGGCCACCGAGACCGCCAGGATCAGCTCGGAGGCCCGGGGCGCGACCACGACGCCGCCGAGGATGATGCCGGTGTTCGGGCGGCAGAACAGCTTCACGAAGCCGTCGTTGAAGCCCTGCATCTTGGCCCTGGCGTTGGTGGCCAGCGGCAGCTTGACGACGTTGGCCACGATCTCACCGGCCTCGATGGCCTTCTGGGTGACGCCGACGGCGGCGATCTCGGGGTCGGTGAAGATGTTGGAGGCGACGGTGGCCAGGCGCAGCGGCTGCACGGCCTCCCCCAGCGCGTGCCAGACGGCGATCCTGCCCTGCATGGCGGCGACGGAGGCCAGCATCAGCACGCCGGTGCAGTCGCCCGCCGCGTAGACACCGGGGGCGGAGGTGCGGGAGACCTTGTCCACCTGAATGAACCCGCCCCGGTCGAGGGTGACCCCGGCCTCCTCAAGGCCGATGCCCGAGGTGTTGGGGATCATGCCGACCGTCATCAGGCAGTGCGTGCCCTCGGCCGTCCTGCCGTCCTCAAGCGTGACGACCACGCCGTCGGCGGTGCGTTTGACGGACTCGGCGCGGGAGCGGCCCATGACGTTCATCCCACGGCGCCGGTAGACCTCCTCCAGGACCTCGGCGGCGTCGGCGTCCTCGTTGGGCATCATCCGGTCGCGTGAGGAGACGAGCGTGACCTCGGAGCCGAGTGAGCGGTAGGCGCCGGCGAACTCCGCGCCGGTGACGCCGGAGCCGACCACGATGAGGTGCTCGGGCAGCTCCTCCAGGTCGTACATCTGCCGCCAGGTGAGGATGCGCTCGCCGTCCGGCTCGGCGGAGGGCAGGATGCGCGGGGTCGCGCCGGTCGCCACGATCACGACGTCGGCCCGGATCGTCCGGTCGCCCGCCCTGACCACCTGGGGGTCGACCAGCCGCCCGGCGGCCTTGATCACCTCGACCCCCTCGGCGGCGAGCCGCGCGGCGATGTCGGCCGACTGGGCCTGGGCGAGGTGCTTGACGCGGCTGTTGACCAGCGGCATGTCGGCGATGACACCGCCGACCTCCCCGTCGGGGCCGCCGGTGAAGTGCACCCCGAGCATGCTGGCGTCGAGCAGGGCCTGCTTGCGGACCGAGGTCGCGATCAGGGTCTTCGAGGGCACGCAGTCGGTCAGGACGCAGGCCCCTCCTGGGCCCTCCTGTTCGACCACGGTCACCCGCGCCCCAAGTTGCGCGGCCACCAGAGCCGACTCGTATCCGCCGGGCCCGCCACCGATGATCACGATCCTCGTCACGTACCCCATTGTCCCGCATCCTTTGCGGCATTCGCCCCCTGGGGCCCCTTCGCTTGTCGCAGAAGGACCGGTTATGGCAAAGGACACCCGGGTACGGTGGGCACCGGCGTGGGACAAAAGACACCGACACCACACCGACACACGTGAGCACCCGCCGGATCTTCGATTAGTGTTGGACGCTGTGCCTGTCTACGCCGCCTACGGCACCAACATGGACCCGAAGCAGATGGCCCTGCGGGCCCCTCACTCCCCCATGAGGGGGTCGGGCTGGCTTCAGGGCTGGCGCCTCACCTTCGGCGGGAACGACCTCGGCTGGGAGGGCGCCCTCGCCACCATCGTGGAGGACTCCTTCGAAGAGGTCTTCGTCGTGCTCTACGACGTGCCCGAGTGGGACGAGACCTCCCTCGACCAGTGGGAGGGCGCCGCGCGCGGCCTCTACCACAAGGTCAGGCTCCGAGTGCAGACCCTGGACGGCGAGGTCGTCGCCTGGTTCTACGTCATCGACGGTTACGAGGGCGGCCTGCCGTCCGCGCGCTATCTCGGCATCCTGGCCGAGGCCGCGGAGAAGGCGGGCGCGCCGGACGACTACGTCAGGCGGCTGCGGGGCCGTCCCTGCACGTCCGCGGGAGGCTGACCGGCTCCGTCCCGCCGTTTCCCACGGCGGGACGAGTACCCTCAGTTCGTGACCAACGACCCTTATGCCCTCGCAACGGACGCCGCAGCCGCCCTGAGGAAGGCCGTCGGCGTGAGCTCCTTCGATGTCGCCCTGGTGATGGGTTCGGGCTGGGTCCCGGCCGCCGACGCGATCGGTGAGACGATCGCCGAGATCCCGGTGACCGACCTGCCCGGGTTCGCCCCTCCCGCGGTCGAGGGACACGCGGGCAGGATCCGCGCGGTGCGCACCGGGTCCGGCACGAACGCGTTGATCTTCCTCGGCCGCACCCACCTCTACGAGGGCAGGGGCGTCGACCCGGTCGTGCACGGGGTGCGGACCGCGATCAGGGCGGGCGCGGGGACGATCGTGCTGACCAACGCGGCGGGCGGGCTGCGCCCGGAGACCCAGCGGGTCGGCGAGGCCGTACTGATCAGTGACCACATCAACCTGACCGGCACCAGCCCGATCACCGGCGCCACCTTCGTCGACCTGACCGACGTCTACACCCCCCGGCTGCGCGACCTCGTCCGGGAGGTCGAGCCGTCCATGACCGAGGGCGTCTACGTGGCCTTCCGCGGGCCGACCTACGAGACGCCCGCCGAGGTCCGCATGTGCAGGATTCTCGGCGGCGACATGGTCGGGATGTCCACGGTGCTTGAGGCCATCGCGGCCAGGGAGGGCGGGGCGGACGTGCTCGGCGTCTCCCTGGTCACCAACCCGGGCGCGGGCCTGGTCGGCGAGCCGCTCAACCACGAGGAGGTGCTGGCGGTCGGCCGCGCCACCGCCTCGCGCATGGGCGACCTGCTCGCCCAGGTCGTCTGCAAGCTGTAGCGGGAGGCCACGATGAGCGACGATCTCCTGCGGCGCGCGCGGGCCTGGCTCGCCCAGGACCCCGACCCCGAGACCAGGGCCGAGCTGACCGATCTGCTCGACCGGTTCCCGGAGAGCCTGGAGGCGCTGCGCGAGCGCTTCCACACCAGGCTTGAGTTCGGTACGGCCGGGCTGCGCGGTGAGCTGGGCGCGGGCCCCAACCGGATGAACCGGGTCACGGTCATGCGCGCCGCCGCCGGACTCGCCCGGGCCCTCGGCCCCGGGGCGCACGTCGTGATCGGCTACGACGCCAGGCACAAGTCCGACGTCTTCGCCCGTGACACCGCGGCCGTGCTCACCGGCGCCGGGCTGCGGGCCTCGGTTTTCCGCGGCCCGCTGCCGACCCCGGTGCTGGCCTTCGCCGTACGGCGTCTCGGGGCGGACGCCGGGGTGACCGTCACCGCGAGCCACAACCCGCCGAGGGACAACGGCTACAAGGTCTACTGGGGGGACGGCTCGCAGATCGTGCCGCCGGTCGACACGGAGATCTCCACCGCGATCGACGCCGTCGGGCCGGTCTCCGAGCTGCCGCTCGGCTCGTCGTGGACCGAACTCGGCGACGACGTCGTGGCCGCCTATCTGGAGGCGGTGACGGCGTTGCCCATCGGCGAGGCCAGGCGGCTGCGGGTCGCCTACACCCCGCTGCACGGCGTCGGCGGCGACCTGGCGGCACGTGCCTTCCTGGCGGCCGGGTTCGACGCCCCGGTGGTCGTCGAGGAGCAGGCGGCCCCCGATCCGGACTTCCCCACCGTCGCCTTCCCCAACCCGGAGGAACCCGGCGCGATGGACCTCGCGTTCGGGCTGGCCCGGCGGATCGACGCCGACATCGTGCTGGCCAACGACCCCGACGCCGACCGGTGCGCGGTCGGGGTGCGCCTGCCCGGCGGGGGTCACCGGATGCTCACCGGCGACGAGGTCGGCGCGCTCCTCGGCGAGCACGTGATCAGGCACACCTCCGGCGAGGACCGCCTGGTCGCCACCACGATCGTCTCCTCCTCACTACTCGGCAAGATCGCCGCCGAGTACGGCGTCCGCCACGCGGAGACCCTCACCGGCTTCAAATGGATCATGAAGGCCGGGCCCGGGCTGGTCTTCGGCTACGAGGAGGCCCTGGGCTACAGCGTCGGCTCCGACGCGGGCCTGCCCGTCCACGACAAGGACGGCATCGGCGCCGCACTGACCGTCGCCGGGCTCGCCGCCGAGGCCGCGGAGCGGGGACGCACCCTGCTCGACCTCCTTGACGACCAGGCCAGGAGGTACGGCCTGCACGCCACGTCCCAGCTGTCCTTCAGGGTCGCCGACCTGTCGCTGATCACCGAGGCGATGGCCGGGCTGCGCGCCGTACCCCCGGCCGAACTCGGCGGGCGCAAGGTCGAGGCGGTCGACGACCTGGGTGCGGGCCTGGACGGGCTGCCGCCGACCGAGGGTCTGCGTTACCGCCTGTCCGGGGGCGCCCGCGTCGTGGTCCGCCCCTCGGGTACCGAACCGAAGCTCAAGTGCTATCTGGAGGTCGTGGTGCCGGTCGGGGGGGAGGTCTCGGCGGCCAGGGAGCGGGCCGTACGCGACCTCGGCGCCCTGCGCGCCGACCTCTCCGCCGCCCTGGGCCTGTGACCCGCCACGCCGGGCCGGCGGCCCGTCGTCCTGGATCCGTGACCTGCGGTCTTGGAAATGCGACCTGCCGGTACGGGCCGGCGAACCGCCGGTCGGCCCCGGGCGGTAGGACAGCCCTCACTCCACGGCTACAGCTACTCTGAGTAATCGAATGCATGCTTTCTGATGCAGACGAGGCCGGGGCGTTCGCGCATCCGGTCTCCCTCCACAAGGAAGGCAGAGAGTATGCGTCCGATCCACGCCCACCTGGCCGTGCTGGCCACCGCCCTGACCACCGTTCTGGCCACCATGCTGGTGCCCGGGCTGTCCACCGCCGCCTCCGCCGAGACCGCCCCGGCCCCCCCTGCCACCCAGGGTGACGCTCACCATCGGCGGAGGGCACGTGGTGAACATCGACGGCAGGGTCTTCGCCGCCCTGCTGCCCTCACCCCCGGCCACCAGGTTCCGCCTTCTGCCCGCCCGCGGCGGCGTCCGGTTCCTTGACGAGCGCACCCACGGCCTGGTCTACGTCCCCGAAACCGAGCCCTTCACCCAGCTGCGCGTGAGCGGCCCCGGCCATGTGCCCCCGCACTCGGTCTTCGTCATCGAGGCGGCCACTCCCATCGAGGACGACCTCGCCTCCGGCCCCACCTCCGACCTGACCCCCGACGGCCCCGGCGAGGTGATCCGGACGGCCAGGATCAGGCTGGCGGGCACCGACCAGTACATCGGCCGCAACCTCATCGAGGACCGCAGCCTGCTGCCCAAGTGGGTGGTGCTGCTGCCGGCGGGGGTCCGCGCCCCGGTGTTCGGCATCCACCCTGTCTTCTGACCCTCTGACGCGCTCTCCGACGCCCGGCACCTGGGGCCGGGCGTCAGGAGAGGAGGGCGGCGACGATCATGGCCACCGAGACGGCCAGGGCCGCCAGGGCGGTCGGCGACCAGGTCACCTTGACCGTCCCCGGCTCCGGCACGGTGCCGGTGGCCTTCGACGCCGTCCGCTTGGCCGAGCGCGCTCGTTCGAGCAGCTGCTCGGCGACCCAGTCGGCGTGGGTCTTGCCCGCCAGCGCCTCGACCGCCGCCTGCTCGCCCTTCGACCGCGCGGGCTCGGTCCTGAGCCGGCCCCCCTTGCTCGGCAGGGCCCTGCGCATGGCGGAGACCCGCTCACGCCCCGAGGCCTGCGGCGTCCAGCAGCGGATCTTCCTGCCTCCCGAGGTGATCATGATCGAATGGGAGACGCTGACGTCGTCCACGAGCAGCCACGGCACGAAGAAGTTCCTGAGGGGGTTGCGGACCAGCACACCGTCCTCGACGAACTTGGTCACCGGGCGCAGGCAGGTGATGAGGACCACCGCGGTCAGCACGGTCAGCACCGCGGCGGCGATCATCGAGGGCCGCCCGCTGAACCGGACGATCAGATCGACCGCGTTGAAGGCGGCGAAGGCCATCCAGATCCAGCCGAGCACCTGCACGGCCGTCGATCGGAACGCCTGTTTCATCACACAGCTCCCACTCTCGTCACGAACCTCCATCCAACCCGATCGCGGGAGACTTCAACACATCCGCGGGGAATCACGCCCGCCACTTGAGTCGTGCGAACCCGGGCTTGATGACGCCGTTGATGAGCGCCAGCCGTTCGTCGAACGGCAGGAACGCCGACTTCATCGCGTTGATGGTGAACCACTGCAGGTCGTCCCAGCCGTACCCGAAGGTCTCCGAGAGCTTGGCGAACTCCTCGGACAGGGAGGTGCCGCTCATCAGCCGGTTGTCGGTGTTGACCGTGACCCGGAAGTTCAGCGACCGCAGCAGCCCGATCGGGTGCTCGGCGATGGAGGGGGCGGCCCCGGTCTGGAGGTTGGAGGTCGGGCACATCTCCAGCGGGACGCGCTTGTCACGGACGTAGGCCGCCAGCCTGCCCAGTTTGGCCTGTCCGTCCTCGGAGACCGTGATGTCGTCGATGATGCGGACCCCGTGGCCGAGCCGGTCCGCGCCGCACCACTGGAGCGCCTGCCAGATCGACGGCAGGCCGAAGGCCTCACCGGCGTGGATGGTGAAGTGGGCGTTCTCCCGCTGGAGATACTCGAAGGCGTCGAGATGACGGGTCGGCGGGTAGCCCGCCTCGGCCCCGGCGATGTCGAAGCCCGCGACGCCCACGTCGCGGTAGCGGACGGCCAGCTCGGCGATCTCCATGGACCTGGCCTGGTGGCGCATCGCGGTCAGCAGGGTGCCCACCTTGATGCCGCGGCCCCGCGAGCCGGTCTCGAACCCCTCGATCACGGCCTCGATCACCTCTTCGAGGCTGAGGCCCGCCTGGGTGTGCTGTTCCGGCGCGTAGCGCACCTCGGCGTAGACCACGCCGTCGGCGGCCAGGTCCTCCGCGCACTCGGCGGCGACCCGCACCAGGGCCTCGCGGGTCTGCATGACGCCGACCGTGTGGTCGAAGGTCTCAAGGTAGCGTTCGAGCGACCCGGAGTCGGAGGCCTCGCGGAACCAGGCGCGCAGCGCGTCCGGGTCCGTCGTCGGCAGCCCGGCGTATCCCGAATCACGCGCCAGATCGGCGATCGTCTCCGGCCGCAGGCCACCGTCGAGGTGGTCGTGGAGCAACACCTTGGGAGCCTGACGGATCTCCTCAAGGGCGAGTGGCTGACTCATCTCCTCATCCTAGGGGCGAGGTCCGGAACGGACGGCGGCAGCCACGCGACCGTTCCGGGCGCCCTGGAACGGACCGGCCGGCCCGCCCGGATCCGGGAGGATCCCTTCCGCACAATCGAAACGCATGCGTACACTTCTTGATGTGAACGGCACCGTTTCGACAGGAGGCCGGGATGCCGACGCGCCGACGCGGCGAGATCCGGGAGGAAGCCATCCTGCTCGCGGCCATGAGCCTGCTGGGTGAGGTCGGCTACGACCGGTTGACCATCGAGGCCGTCGCGGAGCGGGCCCACGCCAGCAAGGCCACGATCTACCGACGATGGCCGGGCAAGGCCGAGCTGGTGGGGACGGCCGTACGGCGGTATGCCGGAACACCGGTGGCCGCCCCGCCCGAAACCACGAACCTGCGTGACGACCTGGTGGCGGTGCTGCTGGAGCTGCGAGCCGGCCTCACCGGTCAGGACAGCGCGCTCATCCTCGGGCTCCTCGTCGCGATGCGTCGCGACCCCGATCTCGCGCACGCCGTACGGCGACACGTCCTCGACCACAAACGCGACGTGTTCGCGGCCGTCCTGGCCAGGGCCGCCGCCAGGGGGGAGGTTCCCGAGACGGTCGACCACGCGCTCCTCGCCGAAATCGGCTCGGCCGCGCTGCTGTCCCGTCTCCTCGTCACCGGCGAACCCCTCGACGACCACTTCCTGCACACGCTCGTGGACGCGGTGCTGCTTCCCATGCTCAGCCGTCAGCTCGACCGACCATAAGGACTTCCACGATGTGGCAGACGATCGTTCTCAGTTTCCTCGGCGGCCTCGTCGCCGGTAACGGACTTCCGCACTTCGTCCGCGGCATCACCAGAAGGCGTTACCCGAGCGCCCTGGGCAACGGGCCCGTCCCCAACCTCGTCGCGGGATGGGCGGGCCTCGTCCTCGGCGGCGCGCTGCTGTGGTGGGCGCACATCGACCGGCACCCCGGACCGGCCTTCGCCTCCATCGGCGTGAGCGTCCTGCTCATCGGCCTCTTCCACGCGGGCCCTGGCGCCTTCGGGCGTGGGGAGACGGCCTGACGGCCGTCAGAACACGTCCAGGCGGGCTCGCTGGTCCTCCGTCAGCTCCAGGTCAACGGCGGCCAGGCTCTCCTCAAGCTGCGCGACGGAGGAGGCGCCGACCAGCGGGATGATCGGGTACGGCCCGCCGAGCTGCCAGGCAAGCACCACCTGGTTGACCGTCGCCCCGGTCTCCGCGGCGACCTCGCGCAGCGCCGCGAGCCTGACGGGCGTTCCCGGGTGGTCGTAGTCCGGCGGCAGCTGCTTGTCCTGCCGGGCGTAGACGCCGCCCATCAGCGGGGAGTAGGCGACCAGGGTGAGGTCGCGCTCCTCCTTCAGGTAGCTCAGCAGTTCGGCCCCTGCGTGACCGAGACTGCCCTCGGGGAAGATGCCGTAGGGCATGTCGTAGCGCGGGCGCAGCAGGCTGTGCTGGTACTGCAGGACCTCGTAGCCGGGCAGCCCGGCCTCGGCGGCGATGGCACGGGCCCGCTCGACCCGCCAGACCGCGTGGTTGCTCACCCCGAGCAGCCCGACGGTTCCCTCGGTGACCAGCTCGGCGAAGCCCTCGACGGTCTCCCGCGCCGAGACGCTCCTGTCCTCGATGTGCGCGTAGAGCATGTCGAGCCTGTCCACCCCGAGCCGCTGCCTGCTGGCCTCGGCGGACTCCCTGATCGCCTTCGCGGACAGCCCGTCGGCGCCGTCGGCGTAGCCGGTGCCGGGCACGAGCGGGCGGGCGCCCAGCTTGGTGGCGATGACGATCTCGTCCCCGACGCCGCGGCTGCGCCGCCACCGCCCGAGCAGTTCCTCGCTCCGCCCGCCCAGGCCTCCGTCGACCCAGTAGGCGTAGTTGTTCGAGGTGTCGACGAACGTCCCGCCCGCCTCGACGTAGCGGTCGAGGATCGCGTAGGAGGTGCTCTCGTCGGTCGCCGACCCGAAGAGCATGGCGCCCAGGGCGATCACGCTCACCTCGCGGCGGGTCTTCGGGTCGGTGCCGATGGTGCGGTACTTCATGGTGTCCTTCCGGTACGGCCCGGCGTTCGCGGGCCCCGGGAAAGGAGTCTGGGATGTGGAGTGCACTCCAGGTCAAGCCCGGAGCCCTCCGGTCGTCATTCTGAGCGGTTGGCGCTCTCCGGGGAGAAGGCGGGCAGGCACACCGCGACGTACTCGGCGCCCTCGGGGCCGGAGCTGTACCGGATCCTCTCCCCCGGCTCGCTCACGAACGCCTGGCCCGCGCCGACCTCGGTGACGCCCCCGTCGTGCTCGACGACGACCGTGCCTCTGAGCACGAGGGTGTACTCGGCGAACTCCGGCGTCTGGGCGGGTTCGTCCCACCCGGGAGGAGCCGTCATGTGGGCGATCGAGATCTGGGTGTCGCCGCTGTTGACCCGGCCGACGTACTCGTCGATGGTCTTGCCGCCGGGGACGGGGATGCGGGTGGCGTTGTCGATTCTGCGTACCATCGGGCCAGTCTGCCAGCGCGCGGGCCGGCCGCGCCGCCGGGGGACGTCCCCGGAGATCACGCCGGTCCGCCGGTGTACGGCCGGCCCGTGTGCGCGGTCGGTGCCGTCACGCCGGCGAACCCCACGCGGACCTTCGTACGGTCGGCCCGTGTGCGCGGTCAGTGCGCGACGTCGATGACCAGGCGCTGCGGGGCGCGCTGCTCCAGGACCCGGAAGGGGGCCCGGTGGTCGAGGACGATGCCCACGCCGACCACGGCCTCGAAGTCTCCGGTCTTGACCACGCTGCGCACGTTGCCCAGCCCGGCGTGGAAGACCGGGCCGCCGACCCAGGTCGGGGAGCCGGTCTCACCGTGCGCGTTGGCGGGGGTGATGGTCACCTGGAGGTAGGCCCCTCCCGGGGCGTCGATCGGGTCGCCCGAGCCGTCCTGGACCAGCCTGGGCACCCACTGCACGCTGTAGCCGGGCTGCCCGCCGTTCAGGTCGATCACCACCCGGTCGAACCCGTCGTGTTTGGCGAAGCGCGCCCCGAGCACGAGGGGCGGGTTGTCCGTGGTCCGCCTGACCGTGACCTCCCGCGTGCTCGTCGGGGGCCCGAGCCGGGTCTCCCCGGGGAAGTCGGGGGAGGCCGGGGCGGCGGAGGAGACGGAGGGTGAGACGGTGACGGTGGCCGTGACGGTCGGGGTGGTCGGGGTGGTCGTCCCCGGAGCGGCCGAGGGCGGGCCGCCGGACAGGCCGCAACCGGTCAGCAGGACGAACGGGGCAAGGGCGAGTGCGACGCGGGTGCGCTTCATTATGGCCTCCTGTCCGGTTAGATGCCCAGAGGCCGGTCCGGGTTCACCACCTGCGAAGATCCACACCCGGCACACGGCCTCAGGGCCGCCGACGCGCCCCGGTTCCTGCGTCGGCGGCCCTGAGGACCGGGTTCCGCGGGCCGTACGGCCCGCGCGTCTCAGACGGTCTCCAGCACCCTGCCCTCTCCGGCGTCCCCGGCGTCCACAGCCGCGGACTCCGAACGGGGGCGGCGCAGCCCGGTGAGGGCGACCAGCAGGCCGACCACGGCGAGGATCGCGGAGACCGTGATCGCGGCGCGGAAGGCGTCCAGCGGGTCGGCACCGGTGTTCGAGGTGAGCACGGCCGTCACGACGGCCAGCACGATCGCCCCTCCGACCTGCCCCGAGGTGTTGAGCAGGCCGGAGGCCAGGCCCTGCTCGTCGTCGGCGACGCCGTTGGTCGCCTGGATGTTCAGCGAGGGGAAGGACAGGGCGAAGGCGATGCCCAGCAGGACCATGCCGGGGATGATCAGCGTGGCCAGGCTGGGATCGGCGTTGACCCGCAGGAACAGGGCGAAGGCGCCCGCAAGCGAGGCCGAGCCGACCGCGATCAGCTTGCCGGTGCCGAACCGGTCGGCCAGGCTGCCCATCCTGGTCGACGTCACGGCCACCAGGACTCCGGCGGGCAGGAAGGCCAGCGCGGTCTCCAGGGCCGACCAGTGCAGGAAGTTCTGGAAGTACTGCATGGCCACGAACTGGAAGCCGACGTAGGAGCCGAACAGGATCACCAGTCCGAGGTTGGCCCGGACGATGGGCCCGGAGCGCAGGATGCCGAGCCGTACCAGAGGGTGCTTGACCTTCGACTCGGTCAGCACGAACAGGCCGAGCAGTACGGCGGAGCCGACCAGGGAGCCGATGGTGCGCAGGGAGAACCAGCCCGCGGCGGGCGCCTCGACGACGGTGAAGACGAGCAGCAGCATCGAGGCGGTGATCGTCACCGCGCCGATGAGGTCGTGACCGCTCTCCGCCCTCTCCTCACGCCGCTTGGGCAGGACCTTCATGGCCGCGAACAGCGCGATGATCGCGACGGGGACCGGCATGAGGAACGTCCAGCGCCAGCCGAGTTCGGTCAGGAAGCCGGAGATGACCAGGCCCAGCGAGAATCCGCTGGCGCCGGAGGCCGTGAAGACGCTCAGGGCCCGGTTGCGGGCGGGGCCCTCGGCGAAGGTCGTGGTGATGATGGACAGCGCGGCGGGGGCGGTGAAGGCGGCGCTGACGCCCTTGACGAACCGGGCGGCGATCAGCATCGTGCCGTCGTTGACCAGGCCGCCGAGGAGGGAGGCGAACACGAAGACGGCGAGCGCGGCCAGGAAGACCTTGCGCCTGCCGAGGAGGTCGGCGGTGCGGCCGCCGAGGAGCAGCAGCCCGCCGTATCCGAGCACGTAGCCGCTGACCACCCACTGCAGGGCGGAGGTGGAAAGACCCAGGTCGGCCTGGATGGACGGCAGCGCGACTCCCACCATCGAGACGTCGAGGGCGTCGAGGAAGATGACGGCGCAGAGCACCGCGAGCGCTGCCCAGAGGCGCGCGTCCCAGCGCTCTTCCGTGGAGGAGATCATGCGGACAACCATACATGCAGACGCATCTAATGCAAGCAAACTTAATTCGCGTGCATTAGTTGACTGAGGATGGTATGCTCCGCGACATGAACGAGGACTCCGTCGTGCACCTGTGGCGAGATGTGCTGGCCAGGCACGCCGCGGCCTCGTGCGCGCTGGAACGTGAGCTCTCCGAGCGCCACCGGCTCGGGATGAGCGAGTTCGAGGTCCTGGAGCGCATGGTCGAGGGCGGCCGTGACAAATACCGCGTCCAGGAGGTCGCCGACGCCGTCCACCTGAGCCAGAGCGCGTGTTCGCGGCTGATCGCGCGACTGGAGAAGGCGGGCCTGGTCTGCAGGAACATGTGCGAGGCCGACCGGCGCGGGGTGTTCGTCCGCATCACCGACGAGGGCCGCGCGCGCCACAAGGAGGCCCTGCCGACCCACCGGGCCGTGCTGATGCGCGCCCTGACCGCGGAGTCACGCCCCGCGGAGGTCTGATCTCCTACGTCCGGAGAAGCGCGGTCCGTGGTCACGGGCCGCGCTCTCGTGGTGTTCAGGAACGGGAGGAGGTGATCACCCGTTCCGCGCGACCGCCGTACCAGGCGGACCACACGCCGAGCAGCAGTAGCGTGCCGACCAGCAGCAGCGTGGACAGACCCGCCATGACGTCCACCGGTAGCAGGTAGACCAGCGGGATCCGCACGGCCGACTCGACCAGCAGGGCGAACGCCCAGGTCAGCGTCATCACGAAGTAGATCCGCCGGAAGGCCGCCAGATCGGTGTAGAGCCTGTCCCAGCGGGCGGCGGTCGCCTCGTCCTCCGCGCCGAGGCGCTTGGCGATCCCGAAGGCCGCCGGACGCCCGGCCAGGCAGGTGCCGATCAGGACGAGTCCGAGGACCGTCGTGGTCACCGACTTGACGACCAGCATGAACCGCTCGTCCCCGGTGAGGAAGGAGAGGCCGAGACCGAGCGCGAACACCAGGCCCGTGCACGCGGCGAAGCCGTCCAGCCTGCGTTCCCTGACACCCACGTAGACCACGCGCAGCGCGCCCACACAGGTGGCGGCCAGCAGCGCGGCGTACTCGCTCAGGCCCAGCAGGCGCAGCGCGTAGTAGGCGGCGATCGCGGGAAGCACGTCCCACAGCAGAACCGGCAGCATCTTCCTCATCGGAACGTCCTCTCCAGCCAGTCGCCGATGCGGGCCATCGCCAGGCGCTGGGCGCCCGACTGGCAGTGCGCGTCGGCCCCCTCGGCCTCGTGGAACTCGATGAGCGTCTTGTCGCAGGTCAGGTGGGCGTACAGCGTCTCGGGCTGCCCCCTGAACGCGAAGTCGTCGGGGGCGGAGCAGACGAGCGTCGGGCAGGCGATCCGCTTGGCGACGCCGTCGCCCAGGTGGTAGTCGTCGAGCATCGCCCTGGCGTAGCCGCTCGGCGAGGTGCCCGTCACCCAGGTGCCGTGGCCGACGGCCCAGCGCGTGACCGCGTCCCGCTCCATCAGCCCGCGCATGAACGTGTCGGCCTCCGGGTCGTCGAGGGCCCGCCTGGCCGCCTCCCTGTCGCCGCCGAACCTCTCGGCGATGACGACGCCCATGTCGTAGACGCCGTCGAAGGCGACGAGCGCCCTGACCCTGGGCTCGAACGCCGCCGCGCGCGGCGCCAGCAGGCCCCCCATGCTCGCCCCGAGCAGCGCGACCCGCTCCCCGTCCACGTACGGCCTGGCCTCAAGCCAGTCGAGCACCGGGCCGACCACGTTCTCCCAGTCGGGCCGGAAGACCAGGCCCTTCCTGATGGCGCCCGGCTGCCCGGGGCCGTCGAAGGTCAGCACGTTGAAGCCGCGTTCCCGCAGCGCCGCCGCCCCGAAGAAGTGCATCTCCTCCACGCTGCCGTCGAAGCCGTTGTGCATGACGACCGTGGCGCCCCCGCTGCCACGATAGAAGTAGCCGGGCAGCGTGGTCCCCTCGTAGGGGATCTCGACCGGCTCGATGTCATGGACCGCGGCGAACTCCCTGAAGGCCGCCACCTGCCGTGCGTAGGCGACCGCGAGGCGCGGGTCCGACGGGTCGCCGTGCAGGAAGAACTCGGCCGCGCGGTAGTAGTTGGACGCGCGCAGGAAGCCGTCGGCGGCGCTGATCCGGTGCCCAGCGGCCAGCGAGCGCTCCGCCTCCGCGGCCACCCGGTCCGCCGTGGCCAGCCACTCGTCGTGCCAGCTGTCGTAGTCGCTCTCGGTGATGCGCTGGGAGGTCGTGACGACCTCGCCGAAGTCGGCGCCGCCGTAGGCGATGTGGCCGAACATGCGCAGTGTCTCGTACCAGAACGTGGTGTCTTCCGTGAAGACGAGAGGACGCACCCCGAACTCCTTAATGCGAGTAATTTCGCTTCAAAGTAGCGCGCGCTCGACGCTAAAGCAAGACGGTTCGCATTAGGCTGTTCTCATGCAACCTGTACAGCGACCGGGAGGGCGCACCGCGAAGGTCAGGACGGCCGTGCACGAGGCGGTGCTCGACCTGCTGCGCGAGGACCGCTGGGACGACCTGAGCATCGCCGTGGTGGCCGAACGGTCCGGCGTGCACCAGGCCACGATCTACCGGCGCTGGGGCACGCTCAACGCGCTGGTGGACGACGTGGTGGTCGAACGCCTGTCCCAGGGGTCCCCGGTGCCCGACACGGGCACGCTCCGCGGCGATCTGGAGGCCTACGCGCTCCAGGTGGCCGAGGACGTCGCGGGGCCGCTGGGCAACCTCTACCTGCGCGCGGCCATGATCGGCTCACGCGGCCCCGAGGGCGCGACCTACCTGGTCGACCGGGCGGTGCAGCTTGAGGGCATGCTCGACAGGGCCGCCGAGCGCGGGGAGCGCCCTCCCACACTGCTCGAACTGATGGAGGTCATCATCGCGCCCCTGTACTACCACGCGATGTTCTTCAACCGTCCGGTCGGCCCCGACCACGCCCGTTCCCTGGTCGACAGGCTCCTCAGGCTGGGCGGCTGAGACCTGCGCTCAGGCCGTGATCCGGTCGATCACCAGGGGCAGCGCCTCGGCGGCTCCCCCTTCGGCGATGACGTAGGCGCCGTCGAGCGCGGCCAGCGCCCGCTCGAAACGGGAGGCGTCGTCGGCGTGCAGCGTCATCAGCGGCTGCCCCCGCCGTACGGTCTCACCCAGGCCCGCGTGCAGCACGACGCCCGCGCCGAAGGAGACCGGGTCCTCCTTGCGCTCCCTGCCCGCGCCGAGCCGCCAGGCGGCCAGGCCGACACCGTAGGCGTCGAGGCCGGTCAGCACGCCGGATTCGGGGGCGGTCACCTCAAGGGTCTCCGCGGCCCTGGGCAGCGGGGCGTCGGGGTCGCCGCCCTGGGCGGCGATCATGCGGCGCCAGACGTCCATCGCGGAGCCGTCCCGCAGCGCCCGCTCCGGGTCGCCGTCGATCCCCGCCGCCTGGAGCATCTCGTGGGCCAGCCGCAGCGTCAGCTCCACCACGTCCGCCGGGCCGCCGCCCGCGAGCACCTCCACGGACTCGGCCACCTCAAGCGCGTTGCCCACGGTCCTGCCCAGCGGCCGGTCCATCGCGGTGAGCAGCGCCACGGTGCGCACCCCGGCGTCCGTGCCCAGCTCGACCATGGTCGTGGCCAGCTCGCGGGCCCGCTCCACGGTCTTCATGAAGGCGCCCGAGCCGACCTTCACGTCCAGCACCAGCGCCCCGGTGCCCTCCGCGATCTTCTTCGACATGATCGAGGAGGCGATCAGCGGGATCGACTCCACGGTGCCGGTCACGTCGCGCAGCGCGTACAGCTTCCTGTCCGCCGGGGCGAGCCCCTCCCCCGCCGCGCAGACGACCGCGCCGGTCTCGCCGAGCACCCCGAGCATCTCCCGGCCCGACAGCGAGGCGCGCCAGCCGGGGATCGACTCCAGCTTGTCCAGCGTGCCCCCGGTGTGCCCCAGCCCCCGCCCGGAGAGCTGGGGGACGTAGCCGCCGCACGCGGCGACCAGCGGCGCCAGCGGCAGCGTGATCTTGTCTCCGACGCCGCCGGTCGAGTGCTTGTCCGTCGTACGGCCCGGCAGCCCCGACCAGTCCATCCTGGAGCCGGAGCGGATCATGGCCTGGGTCCAGTCGGCGATCTCCCGCCGGTTCATGCCGTTGAGCAGGATGGCCATCGCCAGCGCGGACATCTGCTCGTCGGCGACCACGCCCCGGGTGTAGGCGTCAAGCACCCAGTCGATCTGCCCGGTCGACAGCTCACGGCCGTCCCGCTTGGTGACGATGACGTCGACGGCGTCCATTCCTCAGTCTCCCCGGTCCAGGTCGTCCGGCCCGAACGCGTACGGCAGGATCTCGGCCAGCGTTCTGGGACCGTCCACGGTCTCCACGAGCAGGCCGGGGCCGCCGAACTCCAGCAGCAGCTGCCTGCACCTGCCGCACGGCATGAGCAGCTCCCCACGGCCGTCCACGCAGGTGAAGGCGACCAGCCTGCCACCCCCGCTCGCCTGGAGGGCGCTGACCAGGCCGCACTCGGCGCACAGGCCCAGGCCGTAGGAGGCGTTCTCCACGTTGCAGCCGGAGACGACCCTCCCGTCGTCGACCAGGGCCGCGGCGCCGACGGGGAACTTCGAGTAGGGGGCGTAGGCGTGGGCCATCACCCGTACGGCCTCCCGCCTGAGGGACGGCCAGTCCACGTTCTCCCCGCTCACTTCGCCTGCCCCCTGCGGTACGGCACGCCGTCGGCGGCGGGCGGGCGCAACCGCTGGGCGGCCAGCGAGAGCACCAGCAGCGTGGTGACGTGCGGTGCGACCGAGGTGAACTCCGAGGGGATGGTGCTGGTCAGCGCGAACACCACGAAGACCGCGACCGCCGCGATCCCGCTGATCACCGCGGCCCGGGTGCGCCGCTGGGCGACGAGCTGGTAGACGGCCGCGGCGGCGACGAGGATCGCCACCACGAGCAGCAGCGCGTGCACCGACTCCCCACCCCGGCGGAGCTGGAGCGCGTCGGTGTAGCCGAACAGCGTCGCGCCCGCGGCCAGGCCGCCGGGACGCCAGTTACCGAAGATCATCGCGGCCAGGCCGATGAAGCCCCGGCCTCCGGTCTGCCCCTCCCGGTAGGCGGTCGCGGCCACCAGCGAGAGGAAGGCCCCGCCGAGACCGGCCAGGGCGCCGGAGACGAGCACCGCGGCGTACTTGTGGAAGTAGACGTTGACGCCCAGCGACTCCGCCGCGACCGGGCGCTCACCGCAGGAACGCAGCCGCAGGCCGAAGGCCGTACGCCACAGCACGTAGTAGCTCAGCGGGACCAGCGCGATCGCCAGGACCGTGAACAACGAGACGTTCGTCAGCAGGCCCCGCACGATGCCCGCCAGGTCGGAGACCAGGAACCAGTGGCCGGACTCAAGGGCGGCCAGGCCGTCCCCGATCCCGGGCACGCTCACGATGCCGGGCTTGGGCACGGGGGGCGACTGGGAGTCGCCGCCACCCGGCATCTCCGCGAAAGTGATCTTGGAGAGGAACTCGGTGACGCCCACACCCAGGATGTTGATCGCGACACCGGAGATGATGTGGTCGACCCCGAACGTCACGGTCGCGACCGCGTGCAGCAGGCCGCCCAGGGCACCGCCGATCGCCCCGGCGAGCACACCCGCCCACGGGTTGCCGAAGTGGAGCGCCCCCCAGGCACCGCACCAGGTGCCCATGACCATCATGCCCTCAAGGCCGATGTTGACCACGCCCGCCCGCTCCGACCACAGGCCGCCGAGACCGGCCAGGCCGATCGGGACCGCCAGCGCGACGGCGGCGTTGATCGCCCCCGCCGAGGTGAGGTCGGCGGCGCCGGTGACCGCCCTGGTGACCGAGAGCAGCACGACCAGGGCACCGAAGGCGGACAGCAGGACCGGCCAGGTGACCCTGAACCTGCGCGGCCTGGGCGGCTCCACGACGGGAGCCTTGGCCAGGGTGAGACCGCCTTCGCTCATGCCGACGCTCCTTCGGCCTGGACCTTGGGTCCGCCGGACAGCTCCTTGCTGACCCTGCGCTGTCCCGCCGAGATCCGGTAGCGGTGGACCAGCTCGTAGGCGACGATCACCGACAGGACGATCGTGCCCTTCATGATCTCGACGATCTCCGGGGAGATGTCGTGGATCTGCAGGATGTTCGACGAGGTGTCGAGGAAGGCCCACAGCGCCGCGCCGAAGGCGATGCCCACGGGGTTGTTGCGGCCGAGCAGCGCGATGGCGATGCCGGTGAACCCAAGCCCCGGCGGGAAGTTCAGGCTGTAGCTGTAGGACTCGCCGAGCAGGTTCGGCATGCCCGCCAGGCCCGCGACCGCGCCGGAAATGATCATCGTGGTGAAGATCATCCGCTTGACGTTGACGCCGCTGGCCACGGCCGCCGGCTCCGAGCGCCCGGTGGCGCGCAGGTCGAAGCCGAACCGGGTCCGGTTGAGCACCACGTAGTAGAGCAGGCCCATGACGGCCGCCAGGATGATCAGGCCGTCCACCTTCAGCGGGCTCCCCGGGATGAGCGGGATGCCGGGGACCTGGGCGGAGGGGCCGAGCGGCTGGGTGCCGATGTTGTTGCTGCCCGCGACCTCGACCGCGAGCCGGTCCTTGTTGAGCAGCCAGGAGCCCAGGGCGGTCGCGATGGCGTTCAGCATGATCGTGGAGATGACCTCGCTGACGCCGCGCCTGACCTTGAGCACCGCGGCGATCGACGCCCAGCCCGCGCCGACCAGCACGGCCACCAGCAGGATCGCGGCGACGTGCAGCGGGGCGGGCAGGGTGATCGCGCCGCCGACGGCCGCCGCGATGAGCGCCGCCAGCCGGTACTGTCCGTCGACGCCGATGTTGAACAGGTTCATCCTGAACCCGATCGCCACGGCCAGCGCGGACAGGTAGTAGCCGGAGGCGAGGTTCAACGCCAGCGTCAGCGGCCTGGGCTGCAGGCCGTAGTCGACCATCGTGCCCATCGTCTCGATCGGCGGGGCTCCGGTGACCAGCAGGATGACCGAGGTGATCAGGCCCGCGAACACGATGGCCAGGACCGGCGCGGCCAGCGAGAGCAGACCACCCAGCTTGACCCGGCCCATCAGCCTGTCGGCGAAGGTGGACCCCGCCTCCCGGCCGCCGGCCGTACCGTCGCTCATGCCGCCTCCCCCGCGCCCGTCATGGCCGATCCCAGCAGCTCGGGCGTGACCGTCGCCGGATCGACGTCGGCGACCAGCCGCCCGCGCAGGATCACCTTCAGCGTGTCGGACAGGCCGATCAGCTCGTCCAGGTCCGCCGAGATCAGCAGTACGGCCAGCCCGGCCGCGCGGGCGGCCCGCAGGTGGTCCCAGATCGCGGCCTGCGCCCCGACGTCCACCCCCCGCGTCGGGTGGGAGGCGATCAGGAAGACCGGCTCCCCGCTCATCTCCCTGCCGACGATCAGCTTCTGCTGGTTGCCTCCGGAGAGGGACGCGGCCTCCACGTCGATCCCCGGCGTACGGACGTCGTACTGCTCGACGATGCGCCGGGTGTCCTCGCGGGCGCCCGCGCGGTCGATCCAGGGTCCCCTGGCGTTCGGCCGCCGTGTCTGGTGGCCGAGGATCCTGTTCTCCCAGAGCGGCGCCTCAAGCAGCAGGCCGTGCCGGTGCCGGTCCTCGGGGATGTAGCCGATGCCCGCCTCACGGCGGCGCAGCGTCGTCCAGGCGGAGATGTCCTGGCCACCGAGGAGGATCTCCCCCTCCGCCTGGCGCATCCCCATGACGGCCTCGACCAGCTCCGCCTGGCCGTTGCCCTCGACGCCCGCGATGCCGAGCACCTCGCCCTTGTGGATGTCGAAGCCGATCCCCTCGATGAGGACCCTGCCGTCGGGCGTGCGGACCGTCAGGTCCCGCACCGAGAGCGCGACCTCGTCGGTGACGGTCGACTCGCGCGTCTCCGGGCTGGGCAGCTCGCTGCCGACCATCAGCTCGGCCAGCTGCCTGGCGGTGACGTCCGCGGGGTTCACCTCGGCGACGGTCGTGCCGCGCCTGATGACGGTGACGGCGTCGGCGACCGAGAGCACCTCGTCCAGCTTGTGGGAGATGAAGATGATCGTCAGGCCCTCACGGACCAGGTCGCGCAGATTCTCGAAGAGCTCGTCCACCTCCTGCGGCACGAGCACCGCGGTCGGCTCGTCGAGGATGAGGATGCGGGCTCCCCGGTAGAGGACCTTGAGGATCTCCACGCGCTGCCGCGCGCCGACGCCCAGGTCCTCGATCATGGCGTCCGGATCGACGCCCAGGCCGTAGGAGTCGGAGATCTGCCTGATCCTGCGGCGCGCGGCGCCGAAGTCGATGGCGATCCCGCCGACGCGGGGCTCGCTGCCGAGGATCACGTTCTCCAGAACGGTCAGGTTGTCGGCGAGCATGAAGTGCTGGTGGACCATGCCGATGCCCACGGCGATGGCGTCGGAGGGAGATTTGAAGGTCACGCCCGTGCCGTTGACCCGGATCTCACCCTCGTCCGGACGCTGCATGCCGTACAGGATCTTCATGAGGGTGGACTTGCCCGCGCCGTTCTCGCCGACGACGGCGTGCACGTGGCCTTGCTGGACGGACAGGGAGATGTCGCGGTTGGCCACGACGCCGGGGAACCGTTTGGTGATCCCCTCAAGCTCGACGGCCGGTGTCGAGGTGCTGATGACGGCCCCCTCCGTACGGATGGCCACGGTGGTGAAAGCGCAACGCTGGACGTTACCCAAAGGGCCCGGGGAGGAATCCGCCGGGCCCTTCGAGGTCGTGGATCAGGAGGTCTTGTCGGGGACGACGATCTCGCCGGAGACGATCTTCTGCTTGAGCTCGTCGAGCTGGGCCTTGATGTCGTCGACCTGGCCGCCGGTGGTCGAGTAGTCGACACCGCCCGCCTTGAGGTCGTAGACCGTGGTGCCCGGCTTCAGCGAGTTGGAGGTGAAGCCCTTGAGGAAGTCGAAGACGGCGACGTCGACCTTCTTGATCATGGAGGTCATGATCACGCCCTGCACCTCGGGCGCGGCGGTCTTCGCCTGGTCGGAGTCGACGCCGATGGCCAGCCCCTTGGCGGACTTGGCCGCCTCGAACACGCCGCCACCGGAACCGCCCGCGGCGTGGTAGACCACGTCGGCGCCCGCGTCGAACATGCCCTGCGCGGCGGTCTTGCCCTTGGCCGGGTCGTTGAAGCCGGTGAAGTCCGGCGGCTGGGTGAGGTACTTGACGTCGATCTGGACGTCAGGCTTGATCTTCTTCGCCCCGGCGTAGAAACCGGCCTGGAACTTCTGGATCAGCGGCACCTGGACACCGCCGACGAAACCGATGTGCTCCTTCTTCGACTTCAGCGCCGCGGCGGCACCGACGAGGTAGGAGCCCTCCTGCTCGGCGAAGAGCAGGTTGGAGATGTTGGGGCCGGTGGCCGCGGCGTCGTCGACGATCGCGAACTGCACGTTGGGGAACTCGGCGGCGACCTTCTTCAGCGAGGCCGAGTAGGCGAAACCGATGGCGATGACGGGGTTGTAACCGCCCTGGGCGAGCAGCCTGAGCCGCTCCTCCTTGGCCGCCTCGGTCTCGCCGCTGCCCGCTTCGAGCTCCTTGGTGTCGGCCAGGCTCAGTTCGGTCTTGGCCTTGTCGAGGCCCGCGGCCGCGGCGTCGTTGAAGGACTGGTCACCGCGACCGCCGATGTCGTACGCCAGGCCGACCTTCGGTCCCTTCTCCTGCGGAGCGCCACTCGCGCTGGCGTCGGGCTTGGCCGACGTCGCCGGCTCCTCGCTTCCCCCGCACGCGGCAGCCCCCATGAGCATGCCTCCCGCGACCACCGCCGCGGTCAGCCTGCCGAACCGGTTCCGAAGCAAGATGGACCCCCTTCGCGTTCAGTGCACGCGCGAGGAGACGCACGGCAACCCTGCACGGAAGATAGTTGGTTGACCAGGGTTGACCAAACCAGCACACCAGTCCGCAACAGGTCTGTTATGCAGCTCACGCCACCTCGTGACCCACAGGGACGGCCGATCCTACCGAACGGTAGCTTCGGGTGTCGTCACGGTAGCGTCACGGTAGGGCACCGTCTTCCATGCGGAGGCCCACGGGTGATCCGTCCGGGTTTCACCTACTCCGGTCACCGGCGGCCACCCAGACGCCGGTGACCGGCGCCCGGGACGGCGCTTCAGGGGACGTCACTTCAGGCGAAGGCACTCATACGGCGGCGCTTCGGGCGACGACGCCTCAGGCGATGGCCCCCGCCACGTGCTCGCTCGCGCTGGGCCGCTGCCCCTCCCACAGGGCGGTCAGCGCCGTGGCCGCGAGGAAACGCACCCCGGCCGCGATGCAGGACTCGTCGACGTCGAAGGTGCCCTGGTGGATGTCACCCGGATGCGGCGTCCCCGGCGTACGGGTGCCCAGCCTGGCGAAGGCCCCGGGGATCGACTCGAGGTACCAGCCGAAGTCCTCGCCCCCCAGGCTCTGCTGCGTCGGCTCGGCCGAACCCTCGCCCAGCACGCCCCCCGCCGCCTCGGCCAGCATCTGCACGCTGACCTCGTCGTTGACGACCGGCGGCACACCTCTGACGTAGTCCATCCGGGCCTCGACACCGTAGGCGCCCGCGACGGACTCCAGCAGGGCCTTGATCATGTCGGGGGCCGCGTGCCACGCCTGCTCGTCCAGGCAGCGCACGGTGCCCTCGGCCAGCCCCTCGTCGGGAATGGCGTTGGCCACGGAACCCGCCTCGACCCGGCCCCAGACCAGGCTCAGCGAGGAACGCGGGTCGATCCTGCGCGATAGCGCCGCGGGCAGCTCGGTCAGGATCTTGGCCAGGGCGAAGACCAGGTCGGCGGTCAGATGCGGCCTGGCCGTGTGCCCGCCGGGACCGCTGACCCTGATGAAGACCTTGTCGCAGGCGGAGGTGATCGGCCCCGTCTTCAGACCGACCTTGCCGACGTCGACCCGGGGGTCGCAGTGCAGGCCGAAGATGCGGTCCACACCGCTGATGCCGCCCGCCGCCATGACCTCAAGCGCGCCGCCGGGAAGCTCCTCCGCGGGCTGGAAGATCAGCCGGACCCTGCCGGGCAGCAGACCCGCCTCGGCCTGCCTGGCCAGGAAGAGGGAGGTGCCGAGCAGAACCGTGGTGTGCACGTCGTGCCCACAGGCGTGGCACACCCCGGGAACCGTCGAACTGTAGGGAACGTCCTTCTCATCCGGCACGGGAAGCGCGTCGATGTCGGCCCGCAACGCGACGGTCGGCCCGTCGCCGCTGCCGACCTCGCAGATCAGACCGGTACCGCGCGGCAGCACCGAGGGCGTGAGACCGGCCGCGATCAGCCGGTCGGCGACGCGCTGGGTCGTCCGGTACTCGGCGAACGCCAGTTCGGGATGCATGTGCAGGTCACGCCGGAAACCGATCAGCTCCTGCCCGGTCTCGGCGAGGAACACGTCCAGTTCCCCCCGCAGATTATGCCCCCGCATTGGTCACCGTCCTATCCGCGCCTGCCAGCTCTGGGTCCCGACGCACCGTGCCACTGCCCTCAATCACGTGAATCATGGGGCAGTCGACAAAACGATCACCGCACCGACAAGCCTGAGGGGGTGCCCAGAGCCGTTCCGGCGCGGACCGATGGACCGCCAGCACGAAAGCGGCAGGCCGGTCAGAGTCCACCGGCGTGTTGACGATGACTTCGACTTTATCTCCCCTCGGACACACCTCGCCGTCATCTCGGCCAAATGTTTTGCCGCCCCATGCTCTCCATTCACATCTCCTGACCCACTTGGACCAGGGATGATGGCCCGGATTGACTAGACGTTTGGCGCCGCCTTCGGCGTCGCGGGCTGTGTCTCCTTGCGCCGCCTGCGGCGTCGCGGGCTTGGGCGCTCCGGGTCGGCGCTTTCCCTCGTCACTCCGTCGCTGCGCTCCTGCGTTCCTCAGTCCAAGCGCCGACGCGCCCAAGCCGACACTCCTCACACCTGGCATCGAGAAAGCCAAGATCAAACCCTGTGCGTGAAGGGGCGGGGCGGACCTCGTCGGCGCTCACGGGGCGAGGGTCGCATCGGCGAGGGGACCTCCCGGGGTGTTCTCGATCGGGGGCTTCCAGCCGTCGTGGGTGGCGATGTTTGGGGTGGGGAGTGGGGAGGGCGACTGTTCTGGGGGTAGTGGCAGGTTTGTGGGGGTTTGAAACGTCGAAGGGCTGCCAATTTCCGTGTCCTCAGGTACCAGTCATAGAACCCGACGGAGTGATGCAAAGGGGAGGAATGCATGTTTAACTCCGCCTATGATCACTTGCATCCCGTTCGGGGAGAAGCATTCCGGATTGAGCATCTTTGAACCGGACGAAGGGACCATAGTGATCGTCCCTTCACTGTCGCTTCCCCAGGACGAACTCCGCAGGATCACGGGCGCCTACTGCTACGAGGAACGCATGTTGTTCTTCCTGCTCACACTCCGGCGCCCGGGTGTCGAGGTCGTCTACCTCTCCTCGGCGCCGGTGGACGCCGCAACGGTTGACTACTACCTGAGCTTCCTTGACGACCCCGCTGAGGCTCGTTCGCGGTTACATATGATCAATTTGGGTGATACGGGAGCGACCCAACTCACCGAGTCCCTGTTGCGCCGCCCCGACCTGCTGGCGAGGATCCGCACGGCCCTCGACCGTACGGCCGACGCCTGGATGGTGCCGTTCATCGTCAGCGAGCACGAGGAGCGGCTCTCGGCGCTGTTGAACCTGCCCATCTACGGGCCCGCGAGCAGACTGGCCTCCTTCGGGTCGAAGAGCGGGAGCCGTACGCTCGCCGAGGCGGCCGGGGTGCCGGTGGCACGGGGATTCTCCGACCTGCGCTCGCTGAGCGAGGTCGAGCACGCGGCCCGCGCGCTGAATCCCGCGGCCCGGCTGATGGTCAAGCTCAACAACAGCTACTCGGGGCTGGGCAACGCCGTCGTGACCAGGGGGGACGGGCCGCTCAGCGCGAGCCCGACGAGCTTCTCCGCCCCCGACGAGACATGGGTGACCTTCGCCGAGAAGATCGCCGAGCGGGGCGCGGTGCTTGAGGAGTTCATCGAGGAGCGCCCGCTGCGCTCCCCGAGCGCCCTGGCCATGATCACCCCGGGCGGTTCCTGCCACGTGGTCGCCACGCACGAGCAGATCCTGGGCGGCCAGAACGGCGACGTCTACAAGGGCTGCGTCTTCCCCGCCGCGGCCGACTACCGCGCCGAGGTCCAGGAGTGCGCGGACCGGATCGCCAGGGCGCTCGCCGGACGCGGTGTGGTCGGGCTGTTCGGTGTCGACTTCTTCGCCATCAAGACCGACGCCGGGTACCGCGCGCTGCTGTGTGAGATCAACCTGCGTCTCGGCGGCACCACCCACCCGTTCGGGGCCGCGCTGCTGACCACCGGCGCCTCCTCCGGCGGGCAGACCGGGCTGGTGAGCGGCGACCGCCCCAAGTACTACGTGGCCACGGACAACTGTGCCTCGGACGGCCTGCTCGGCCGTACGCCCGCCGATGTCGTCAAGTTCGTCAACGACAGCGGGCTCGGCTTCGACCGCGACAGCCGTACCGGGAACGTGTTGCACCTGCTCGGCGCGATCCACAGGTACGGCAAGCTCGGCTTCACCAGCATCGGGGACTCCCCGCAGGAGGCCGCCGACCTGCACGACAGGACCCTACGGGCGCTTTGCGAGCCCGCGTAGCCCGATCACCCCGAGGGCGATTCCCAGGAGGATGTTGACCCCGATCAGGACGCCGTGCACGACGTAGAAGGCCGTTGGGTGGCCGTCGGCGAGGTTGAAACCGAGATTTATCCACTCGAAGATCATGAAAACCGCGACGGCTACCAAGAAACCGGCGATCTTTCGCGACATTTGCATGCGTTCAGTACTCCGTCGCACCATTGCGCCCCTGATCAGGGCGTCGTGTACATGATGCGAATCAGTACGAAGCTACCCTGTGATCACTATGGGGATGAGACACGTCGCGCCCGTCGGGGTGCTGCTGGCGGCGAACGCTCTGCTCGGGCTTCCCGCACACGCCGACAACGAGCCGGTCGGCGGCACCACGCACTCCGCCGGCAGGGCGCCCGTCGGCGGCGCCGCGCTCGGCACCCGGGGCATCGTCGCCCCCTCCGGGGTGAAGGCGCCGCCGAAGACCGCCGCGAAGTCCTACGTGGTCGCCGACGCGGAGACCGGGGAGGTGCTCGCCGCCAAGGACCCGCACGGACGCTACCTCCCGGCGAGCACGCTCAAGACGCTGACGGCGCTCACCCTGATCCCCAAGCTCGACAAGAACATGAAGGTCAAGCCGAGCAGCCGCGCGGTGAACGAGGAGGGCAGCGCCGTCGGCCTTGTCTCCAAACCCCTGTACACCGTGGACGACCTCTTCAAGGCGTTGCTGCTGGTCTCGGGCAACGACTGCGCGATGGCGCTCGCCGAGACCAACGGCGGCCTCGCCAAGACCCTCAGGGAGATGAACGCCGAGGCCAGGCGCCTGCAGGCCTACGACACCGTGGCCAAGACGCCGAGCGGCCTCGACAAACCCGGGCAGAGCAGTTCGGCGTACGACCTGGCGCTGATCGCCCGCGCCGGGCTGGCCAACCGCGACTTCCAGCGCTACACCAGCACGAAGACCGGGAGGTTCCCCGCCCCCAAGGGCTACTACGAGATCGGCAACCACAACAAGCTGCTGTGGCGCTACAAGGGCATGATCGGCGTCAAGAACGGCTGGACGTCCAAGGCCCTGGGCAGCTTCGTCGGCGCGGCCAGGCGTGACGGCCACACGATCATCGTGACGATCATGCGGCACGACGGCTACTTCTGGAACGAGGTGGCCGACCTGCTCGACTGGGGGTTCGCCGCCAGGAGCAGGGTCACGCCGGTCGGCACGCTCGTCGACCCGCTCCCCGAGGCCGCCCCGACGCCGACCGGCCAGGCCGTACCGAGGACGCCCCAGGTGGCACGCTCGACCGCCCCGAGGGCCGACGCCGCACCGGCCGGGAACGGCGGCCTCTCCCCCGCCGTCTACGGGCTCGGCGCGGGTCTGCTCGGCGGCGGCGTCCTGCTGGTGTACGGCCTGCGCAGACGTTCCCGGAGCAGGTCCTCCTGAGCCTCGCCGGGGTGGAGTTACCCTCACCTTTTTCCGGGATACCTCGCCCATGTCACACAAGCACGGCCAGTCCATACCTTTGATGCCATGAACGAGGTGCTCACCCCCTGGGACCGGGTTCGGGCCTGGGCCCGCGCCCACTGGTCGGCACTCACCTGGCTGCGCACCATCCACGTGGTGACGGGACTGCCGATCGCCCTGCTGTCCTCCGGCGTGGTCATCGGCCTGGTCGTGGCCTCGATCGTGCTGGTGTGGACCGTGGTGGTCCCGATCGCGGCGTTGCTGCTGCTCGTCTGGGCCGTACCGCTGCTCACCCACCTGCAACGGGCCCGTTTCCAGGCGTTCCTCGGCGTGGACATCCCCAGGACGCACCGCCGCTTCGGCACCCGCAACCCGTTGAAGCTGCTGGTGCGCGCGGCCAGGGACGGCGGCACGTGGCGGCAACTCGGCTACCACCTGCTGGCGCCGCTGATCGGCCTGGTCGGCTTCCTCGGGGTCGTCTGCGGCTGGGCCGCCTGCCTGGTCGCGCTCCCCACGACCGTCCAGATCTGGCGGGCGGGCGGTGAGTGGTACATGATGCCGCCCATCGTGATCGCGCTGGCGCTCTTCGTCACCGTGCCGTGGGTGGCGCGCGGGATCACGGCCCTCGACCTGATCGCCGCCGAGGCGCTGCTCGGCCCGAGCAGGAGCGACCTGCTGGCCCAGCGGGTGGAGAGCCTGCGGGAGAGCCGTGCCGAGGTGGTCGACGCGGCGGACGCCGAACGCCGCCGTCTGGAGAGGGACCTGCACGACGGCGCGCAGCAGCGACTGGTGTCGCTGGCGATGAACCTGGGCATAGCCCGCACCACCCTCACCGACCTGCCCGCCCCCGCCCACGAGGTGATCGTCCAGGCGCACGAGGAGGCCAAGCAGGCGCTCAAGGAGCTGCGCGACCTGGTGCGCGGCCTGCATCCCGCGGTGCTCAACGACCAGGGGCTCGACGCGGCGCTCTCCGGGGTCGCCGCCCGCGCCCCGGTCCCGGTCAAGCTGCAGGTCGAGGTGGAGGAACGGGTCTCCCCGACCATCGAGGCGGTGGCCTTCTTCGTGGTCTCCGAGGCGCTCACCAACATCGCCAAGCACGCGCGGGCCTCCAGGGCGGAGGTCAGGGTGCTGCGCCGCGACCGGCTGTTGCACGTGAGCGTCCACGACGACGGCCGGGGCGGTGCCCGCCAGGACGGTGGCACCGGTCTGCGCGGCCTGGCCCAGCGGGTCGGCTCCGTGGACGGGAGACTGAGCATCCACAGCCCGGACGGCGGGCCCACGACCATCACGGTGGAGTTGCCATGCGAGTGATCCTGGCCGAGGATTCGGTGCTGCTCAGGGAGGGGCTCGTCCGCCTGCTCGCCGGTGTCGGCATCGAGGTCGTCGCGGCGGTCGCCGACGCCGCCGCGCTGCTGCGCGCGGTGGACGAGCACACCCCCGACCTCGTCGTCACCGACGTGCGCATGCCGCCCTCGCACACCGACGAGGGACTGCGCGCGGCGCTGGTGCTGCGCAGGCAGCATCCCGGGCTGCCGATCCTCGTGCTGTCGCAGTACGTCGAGGAGCGTTACGCCACCCAGTTGCTGTCCACCGCGACCAGCGGCGTCGGTTACCTGCTGAAGGACCGGGTCGCCGACGTCGCCGAGTTCGTGGACGCGCTGCGCCGGGTCGCCGAGGGCGGCACCGCGCTCGACCCCGAGGTGGTCGCCCAGCTCCTGCTGCGCGGGCGCAGCGACCCGCTGGACCGGCTGACCCGCAGGGAGTACGAGGTACTCGCGCTGATCGCCGAGGGGCGTTCGAACGCCGGGATCGCCGAGGCCCTCGTCGTCTCCGAGAGCGCCGTCGGCAAGCACATCAACAACATCTTCACCAAGCTCGACCTCTCCGGTGCGGACAAGGACCACCGACGGGTGCTCGCCGTACTGCGATTTCTGAAGATCTGAGGAAGGACAGGCATGCGAACCGGTGTCAGGGCCGCCTGGATCGTCGTCGGCGGGGCGCTCAGCGTCGCCCTCGTACTCGGGCTCGCCGTCACGACCTGGGGCCAGATCGAGCTGCCCCGCGCCTACGACTTCGTCTACCCCGGATCCTTCGGCTCCTCCCTCATCGAAAGCCGGGGGACCTCGGACGGCGAGAGCACGAAGGTCTACTCGCTGGCCGCCCCCTGGGTCATCGTGGACGCCACCGGCCCGGTTGGCGTCAGCGTCACCCCCGGTACGGCGGGCAGGCTCACGGTGCGGCAGAAGCTCACCTCGACCCAGGTCTCCCGCACGATGCGGGAGGTGTGGGAGAAGGGCAAGACGCTGCGGGTCGACCTCGACTGCCCCGGCTACGGCCCGCCGTGGGCGCCCTCCCCGCCCTGCCGGGCCGACTACACCCTCGCCGTCCCGCCGGGCGTCAAGGTCGTGGTCGTGACCCGTTCGGGGACCATACCGTGCCCGCTCACCTCGGAGCGGACGGTCTGCCGGTCCCCGGACGCGGAGGCGGAGGCGGGCTGAGCCCTCAGGCCGGCTCCCCGCCCAGCGCGCCCGCGTCGGGGATGGGGGTCGGGTCCGGCGGCGGGCCGAGCCTCGCGGTCTCCGTCCAGGCGGCCGCGTAGAGGATCACCCTGGCGGAGAGGTTGATCCAGATCAGCAGGCCGACCATCACCGCGAACACCCCGTAGATGGGGTTGTTGAGGGTCCGCGACAGGATCAGCGCGGCCAGCTGCTTCAGGATGCCGAAGCCGACCGCGCCCAGCAGCGCGCCCCGCACGACCACCCCGAACGGCTGCCGCGACCGGCCCATCCAGCGCAGGACGATCACGAAGAGAACGGTGTCGGCGAGCAGGCCGACCGCCACGCCGAGCAGCCACAGTGACCAGCTCCCCGCGATCGAGGCGGACAGGCCCAGCTTCTCCGCGACGAACCCGCCCGCCTGGGTGGCGACTCCGCCGACCAGCACGGAGGCGATCATCGTGACGCCGACCAGGACGAAGGCGGCCAGGTCCCTGAGCTTGGCCAGGAGGAAGTTGAGCGGGGGTTCGGCGGTCATCGACATCTCGCGGAGCGCGCCGCGCAGCGCGTCGATCGCGCCGAGCCCCGCGTAGAGCAGACCGAACAGGCCGATGACCCCGGCGCTGCCGCGGGAGTCGGCGATCTGCTTGATCGGCAGCTGGTCGGCCAGCCCGGGGAGGTACTGGTCGATGGCCTGCTGCAACGTCGCGATGGCGTCCGGCCGTACGGAGAGGAAGTAGCCGAAGACCGCGAAGGCCAGCGCGATGATCGGGAAGAACGACAGGAAGGCGAAGTAGGTCACCGCTCCGGCCAGCCGGTCACCCGACTGGAGCTGGTAACGCTGCACGGTTCTGATCAGATGGTCGAACCAGGGACGCCTGATCCGCTCCGAGGCGATCGTCGCCCTGCCCCGCTCACGGATCGCGACGATCCGCTCTCGCACGCTTGTCACGCGCGTCACCTACCCAAATACCGCCGGGCCGTACGTATGACTACGTGGAACGTACGGCCCGGGGCGGGAGGCGTCAGACGGTGGGCAGGAACCCCACCCGGTCGCGGACCTTGGCCATGGTCTCCGCGGCGACCGCGCGGGCCCGTGCGGCGCCGACGGCGAGCATCCGGTCGAGCTCGGCCTCGTCGGCGAGCAGCTTCTCGGTGCGCTCCCTGATCGGGGTGAAGGTGTCGACCACGGCCTCGGCGACGTCCTTCTTGAACGTGCCGTAGCCCTGCCCGGCGTAGCGGGCCTCAAGCTCGGGGATCGGCGTGCCGGTCAGGGCCGACTGGATGCGCAGCAGGTTGGTGACGCCGGGCTTGTTCTCGTCGTCGGCCAGGACCTCGGAACCGGTGTCGGTGACGGCGCGCATGACCTTCTTGCGCAGCGGCCCCGGCTGTTCGAGCAGGTCGAGGATGCCGCCGGGCGAGGAGGACGACTTGGACATCTTCGCCGTCGGGTCCTGCAGGTCGGTGATCTTCTCGACGTCCTTGACGATGTGCGGCTTGGGCAGCGTGAAGGTCTCGCCGAAGCGGTGGTTGAAGCGCTGGGCCAGGTCGCGGGTGAGTTCGAGGTGCTGCTTCTGGTCGGCTCCGACCGGGACCTGGTCGGCCTGGTAGAGCAGGATGTCGGCCGCCTGCAGGATGGGGTAGGTGAACAGGCCGACGCTGGCCGAGCCCTCGCCGTAGCGGGCGGACTTGTCCTTGAACTGGGTCATCCTGGCCGCCTCACCCATGCCGGTGAGGCAGATCAGCACCCAGGCCAGCTCGGTGTGCTCACGGACGTGGCTCTGCACGAAGACCGTCGAGCGCTCGGGGTCGAGACCCGCAGCGAACAGCTGGGCGGCGGCGATCCTGCTGCGCCTGCGCAGGTCCTCGGGCTGGTAGTCCACCGTGATCGCGTGCAGGTCGACGACGCAGTAGAAGGCGTCGAACCCCTCCTGCATGGCGACGTACTGACGCACCGCGCCGAGGTAGTTGCCCAGGTGGAAGGAGTCTGCGGTGGGCTGGATTCCGGAGAGGACACGGGGACTGGCCATAGCTGGTAATTGTGTCAGCTGTCGGGAGTGTTCGGTGCGCCGGACGCGGGCGCTCGACGCTTTATCCGGATTCTTGACGCTCTGCGGCCGTCCATTCCGGTGACCGACAGCTCGAACCCGGGGATCTCGACTCGCTCTCCCGTCGAGGGCAGGTGTCCCAGGGCGGCCATGACGAACCCGGCGAGTGTCTCGTACGGCCCGTCGGGGAGCCTGATGCCGGTCTCCGCCTCGACCATGTCGAGGTTGGCCAGGCCGTCCAGCTCGACCTCCCCCGCGGGCAGCGCCACCCGCTTGTGCTGGACGTCGTGCTCGTCACGGATGTCGCCGACCAGTTCCTCGACCAGGTCCTCAAGCGTGACGATGCCCGCCGTCCCACCGTACTCGTCGATCACGATCGCCAGGTGGTGCCCCTCCCCGCGCATCTCCGACAGCGTGGTCAGGACACGTTTGCTGGTGGGGACGAGCTTGACCGGGCGGATCGGCACCAGTTCGCTGATCGGCTCGATGGACCCGGTCAGCACCGGGTCGAGCAGGTCCCTGATGTGCACGAACCCCACGACGTCGTCGTAGGAGTCGCGGTAGACGGGGAAGCGGGAGTGCGGCATCGCCGCGGCCAGCACCGCGGCCTCGGCCAGCGGGGTGTCGACCGCCATGAACTCGACCTCGGTGCGCGGCAGCATCACCTCGCGGAGCTGGCGCTTGGCCGCGGCGAAGACCTCCGCGATCAGGTCGCGCTCGTCCTGGGTCAGCTCGTGGTGGCCGACGACCATGTCGCGCAGTTCCTCGGTCGTGATCTCCTCGCGGTCGGCCTCCGGGTCGCCGCCCAGCGTCCTGACCACGACGTCGGTCGAGGTGGACAGCGCCCAGATGACCGGGCGCGACAGCGCGGCGACCCGGTCGAGGAAGGGCGCGACCAGCAGCGAGATGCCCTCGGCCCGCTGTCTGGCGATCCGCTTGGGCACCAGTTCGCCGAGCACCAGCGAGAAGTAGGAGATCGCCAGCGTCACCAGCACCAGGGCCAGCGGGGCCGCGACCGCCGTGGGCACCCCCCAGCCGGCCACGACCGGCTGGAACTCCCTGGCGAGGGTGTCGGCGCCGAAGGCCGCCGAGAGCATGGTCGCCACGGTCACGCCGATCTGGACCGCGGACAGGAAGCGGTTCGGGTCGTGGGCGAGTCTGGCGGCCCTGGCGCCCCTGCGCCCCCGGGTCTCCAGCCTGCGAACCTGGCTCTCCCTGAGGGAGACCATCGCCATCTCCGCCGCCGCGAAGAAACCCCCGACCAGGATGAAGACCAGGACCAGGGCCGCGTTCGCCAGGACGTTGTTCACGAGATTGTCTCCGTCATGGCCGCCGCCCGTTCCGACTGTGGCCGATATTTGAGGTGCAAGCATATGCTGGCACCGTCCTCACAAAAATAAACACATACCCACATCATCAAACAGGAGGTCTTGTGAAGCTGCTGGTCACCGGTGGTGCCGGATATATCGGGAGCGTCGTGGCGGCGCAGCTCGTCGAGGCGGGCCACGAGGTCGTCGTGCTCGACGACCTCTCCACCGGTCACGCCGACGCGGTCCCCTCCGGCGCGCGGTTCGTCCAGGGGTCGATCACCGACGCCTCCGGCGTGCTGACCGGCGTGGACGGTGTCCTGCACTTCGCGGCCAGGTCCCTGGTCGGCGAGTCCGTCGACAAGCCCGGCCTGTACTGGGGGCACAACCTCGGCGGCACCCTCGCCCTGCTCGACGCCATGCGGGCCGCCGGAGTCGGCCGGATCGTCTTCTCCTCCACCGCCGCGACGTACGGCGAGCCGGAGCGCTCCCCCATCCTGGAGACCGACCCGACCCGGCCGACCAACCCCTACGGCGCCTCCAAGCTCGCGGTCGACACGGCCCTGACCGCCTTCGCCGGCCTGTACGGCCTGGCCGCGGTGAGCCTGCGCTACTTCAACGTGGGCGGCGCCTACACCGCGCCGGACGGGCGAACCTACCGCGAACGGCACACCGTGGAGACCCACCTGATCCCTAACGTCCTCGCCGTCGCGCTCGGCGGGCGCGAGACGGTCAGCCTGTTCGGCACGGACTACCCCACGCCCGACGGGACATGCGTGCGCGACTACGTCCACGTCGCCGACCTGGCCAGGGCGCACCTGCTGGCGCTGAACGCCTGCTCCCCCGGCGAGCACAGGATCTACAACCTGGGCAGCGGCACCGGCTTCTCCGTCCGCGAGGTGCTGTCGGTCTGCCGCGAGGTCACCGGCCACCCGATCCCCGCCGTCGAACTCGACCGCAGGCCAGGTGACCCGGCCGTACTCGTCGCCTCCTCCGAGAAGATCCAACGCGACCTCGGCTGGAAGCCCGAGCACCCGACCCTCAAGGAAATAGTCACCGACGCCTGGACCGCCCTACAGACCCCCTGACCACAGCTCCTCCCCCGCACCGGGTGCGAGGGGTTTGATCTTGGCCTTACCGGTGCCGTGTGTGAGGGGTGTCGGCTTGGGCGCGTCGGTGCTTGGACTGAGGAGTGAGGGAGCGAAGCGGACGAACGACGAGGGAAAGCACCGACTCAGGGCGCCCAAGCCCGCGACGCCGCCAGGCGTCGCAAAGAGGCCCGGCTTGGGCGCGTCGGTGTCTGGACTGAGGAACGCAGGAGCGCAGCGACGGAGTGACGAGGGAAGACACCGACCCGAAGCGCCCAAGCCCCGCGACGCCGCCAGGCGGAGCAAAGAGACACAGCCCGCGACGCCGCCAGGCGGAGCAAAGAGTCACAACCTGATGCGCGCCATGTTGTTCGCCGGGCGGCGGTCTCCCACGTGGGAGGAGTAGACCGTCGCCCTGGCCTTGGGGGCCGTTCTTCTGGCGCGGAAGGCGAGTCTGAGGTTGATCCGGCTGCCCGAGCCGACCGCGCCCAGCGCGCAGCCGACGTAGCCCGCGTACGCGTGGCAGCGCGCCCCCTCGGCCGACAGGAAGCGCGCCTTGACGGTGCGCAGGAAGACGGAGGCGTCCCTGACGGTTCTGGGACCCCGGTTGTGGACCACGGCGTCCATCGTCACCAGGCGGCCCTGCCGGGTCTTGCGCGCCAGCCGTACGGCCAGGTCGGCGCCCTCGTCGACCTGGGTGGTGAGCCGGGCCGAGTTGTTCGTCTCGTCGGCGTCGATCACCTCGGAGGTGAGGGCGGCGGTGGCGGTCAGCGGGCCGTGCGCGCCGGTCCTGACGATGCCGCTGATGGTCACCCCGCCGTCGGTCCCGGCCAGGACGTCCTGCTGGGAGGGGCAGATCACCTCGTTGGTCGTCCTGCCCGGCACGCATTCGGCGACGTTGACGCTGAGGACGTCCACGCCGTGCGGTAGCCGTACGACGAGGAGGGGAAGCACCGCGTCCTCCGGGCCCGCGTTGTGCACCTCCACCCGGTAGGACAGTGGTTGCCCTGGTTGCGCCACTCCCGGTAGGGCGTGGATCCGTACCGAAAGGTCCGCTCCACCGGGTCTTTCTCCCCTGTTCTCCGCCTGAGCCGCCCCCGGCATTACGAAAGCCGCGAAAAGGGCAAAACCTACAACTGCGGCGACAAAACGCCCCGCACCATACGCTGTGAACACCGATCCCCCGAACGTCAGTGGTCATTCAACGCGAGACACCCTCCCGGGGCATGCTGACACGCCGCCCGCCGACGCTCTGGAGACCTGAACCGGTTCACCCGGGGAGACGCGAGAGGGGGCCCCGGCGGACCGGGACCCCCTCTCGCGTGCGGAACGCGACCGCTCGGATCAGATGAGACCGAGCTCGCGTACGGCGGCGCGCTCCTCCTCAAGCTCGCGCACCGAGGCGTCGATGCGCTCGCGGGAGAAGGCGTCGATCTCCAGACCCTGGACGATCTCCCACCTGCCGTCACGGGAGATGACGGGGAAGGAGGAGATGAGGCCCTCGGGCACGCCGTAGGAGCCGTCGGAGGGGATGGCGGCGGAGGTCCACTCGGAGCCGTTGACCCAGTCGTAGACGTGGTCGATCGCGGCGTTGGCGGCGGAGGCCGCCGAGGAGGCGCCCCGGGCCTCGATGATCGCGGCGCCGCGCTTGGCGACGGTCGGGATGAAGGTGTCGCGCAGCCAGGCCTCGTCCACCTGCTCGGCGGCGATCTTGCCACCGACCTCGGCGTGGTAGAGGTCGGGGTACTGCGTGGCGGAGTGGTTGCCCCAGATGGTCATCTTCTTGATCTCGGTGACCGGGACCTGGAGCTTGGCGGCGAGCTGGGACAGCGCGCGGTTGTGGTCGAGGCGGGTCATCGCGGTGAAGCGCTCGGCCGGGACGTCGGGGGCGTGCTGCTGGGCGATGAGGGCGTTGGTGTTGGCCGGGTTGCCCACGACCAGGACACGGATGTCGTCGGCCGCGTTGTCGTTGATGGCCTTGCCCTGCGGGCCGAAGATGCCGCCGTTGGCCTGCAGCAGGTCGCCGCGCTCCATGCCCGCCGTACGGGGGCGGGCGCCGACCAGCAGGGCGACGCTGGCGCCGTCGAAGGCCTTGTTGGCGTCGTCGGTGACCTCGATGCCGCTCAGCAGCGGGAAGGCGCAGTCGTCGAGCTCCATCGCGGTGCCCTCGGCGGCCTTGACCGCCTGCGGGATCTCCAGCAGGCTCAGCTTGACCGGGACGTCGGCGCCCAGCAACTGGCCCGACGCGATGCGGAACAGCAGCGCGTAGCCGATCTGACCGGCGGCGCCGGTGACGGTGACCTTTACGGGAGTCTGGGCCATGACCTTCCCCCACTCGTAGGATGAATTGCGACGTTCGGATGTTACCCGTCGACGGTCGCCGACCTCGCGGCGAGTACCTTGATCCGGCCGGAGGGCAGCGCGATCAGGGCGATCAGCGCCACGACGGCCCCGCTGACGGCGAGCCAGGGGACGACGTTCGCGGTCGCCGCCGCGTGCGCCGCGCTCAGTCCGCGCAGGGGCGCCTCCTGCCTGACGACGGAGGCGTAGAGCGTTCCGGCCAGGGCCAGGGCGACCGAGCCGCCGATCTGCCGGAAGAAGGTCAGGTTGGCGCTCGCGGTGCCGATGAACCTGGGCGGAACCGCGAACTGCACCGCGACGGTCAGGCCGGACAACATCGGCCCCATGCCGAGGCCGAGCAGCGCCATCCATCCGGCGAGCAGGACACCCGAGGTCCCGGCGGTGATCCCGGAGCACAGCAGGGCCCCGGCCGCGATGAGGAACGCCCCGCAGATCAGCCACGGCCGGTAACGCATGCTCCTGGTGATGAGCAGGCCGGTGCCCGCGCTGCCCACGACCATCCCGAGCATGAGCGGGTAGATGCGCAGGCCTGACTCGGTCGCGCTCAGGCCGACGGACTCCTGGAAGTAGCGCGGCAGGAAGACCACCCCGGCGTACAGGCAGAACGCGGTGAAGAAGGAGGCGACGTTGGCCAGGGCGTAGGTGCGGACGCGGAACAGTTCGAGCGGGATGATCGGCGCCTGGGCCCGGCTCTCGACGAGGACGAACAGCGCCAGCAGCGCGACGGAGCCCAGGACGGGCCACAGCACGGGAGCGCTGGTCCAGGTGTGCCCGTCGATCCCCTTCTCGGTCAGGCCGATGAGCAGCACGCTGATCGCCACGCTGAAGACGGCGATGCCGAGGTAGTCGGGACGGGTGCCCCGTCCCTGCCCGGCGGTGTGCGGCAGCCTGGCGACGATGATCGCGATGAGGGCGACGCCGATGGGCAGGTTGACCAGGAAGGCCCAGCGCCAGCTCGCCTGGTCGGTGAACAGTCCGCCGAGGAAGGGCCCGGCGATGTAGCTCAACGCCATCACCCCGCCCAGGGCGCCCTGCACCCGGCCGCTCCTGCCGGGCGGGAACAGGTCGGCGACCAGCGCGAGGGACAGCGGCAGCAGCGCCCCGGCCCCCAGTCCCTGCAGGGCGCGGAAGGCGATGAGCTGACCCATGTCCTGCGCCGCGCCGCACAGCGCGGAACCGACCAGGAAGAGCGTGACCCCGGTCAGCAGCAGGGGCTTGCGGCCGTAGGTGTCCGACAGCCTGCCGTACAGGGGGACGGTGATCGTCGAGGTCAGCAGGTAGGCGGTCACGACCCAGGTGTACAGGCCTGCGCCGCCGAGTTCCTGGACGATCCGGGGTAGCGCCGTTCCCACGATCGTCTGGTCGAGCATGGCCAGGAACATGCCGCCGAGTACGGCGAGCAGCAACAGCCCGTTCTTCGCGGGCCGGGTCTCCACGGGAGGATTCAATACGTCGGTAGACACATGTTGATAGTGACGTGTCAGTCCTGACATGTCAATGCGTAGCTATGATGAGGGCATGTCTCTCCGGATCGCGCTCCTGGGCCTGTTGACCGCCGCGGGACCCTCAAGCGGCTACGACCTGACCAAGCTCTTCGAGAGTTCGATCAGCAACGCCTGGCAGGCCCGGCACAGCCAGATCTATCCCGAGCTGAACAAGATGGCCGCCGAGGGACTGGTCACGGTCGAGGAGGCCGGACCGCGCGGCAGGAAGAGCTACGCGATCACCAAGGAGGGCTCGGCGGAGCTGCGCGCGTGGATGCTGGACGAACAGCCCTCACGCATGCACCGCAGTGAGACGGCGCTGCGCGCCTTCCTGCTGCCCACGATCGAACCGCACGAGGCCGTCGCGCTGCTGCGCGGGCAGGCCGAGGTGCTCGCCGCCAAAATGGCCGAGCTTGAGGCCATCCGCGCCAAGGCCTCCGTCTGGCGCAAGCCCGGTTTCGGACGGTACGCCCTTGATCTGGGCATCCGGCAGACCCGTCTGCTGCACGACTGGGCCGAGGAGACCGCGGCCGAGATCGAGAAGTCGGCCGGACAGGGCTGACCTCAGCCGCACCCGGCCATCGCGGGAAGGGTGTCCTCCCTGGTGGAGAAGTCCACCTTGGAGAAGTGACGGTCGAGCAGCCTGCTGATGGTGCCGTCGCGGTAGAGGCTCACGATCGCGCCCTGGACCGCCTTGCAGGTGCGCTGGTCGCCCTTGCGCAGGGCCACCGCGTAGCGCTCGTCGGTGAGTTTGAGCCCGACCACCTTGTAGCGGATGCTCTCGCGGTCGGCGAAGCCCGCCAGCACCAGGTCGTCGCCGGGGATCGCGTCCACGTCCCCGGCCAGCAGCATGTTCATGCACTCGGTGTAGGTGCTCGCGGCGACCAGGTCCAGGCGCTTGACCACGTCCTGCAGGGCACCGACCGAGGCGCTCGCCCCCGGCTGGCAGAGCTTGCGGCCTTCGAGGTCCGCCACGGAGGAGATCGCCGAACCTCCCTTGACGAGCACGTCCACGTGCGCCACGTAGTACGGACCGGCGAAGGTGACGGCGTCCGTCTTGTTGATCGAGTAGGTCGAGATGACCAGGTCGAGGTCCCCTGAGGCCAGCAGCTTCGGCCGTTCCTCGCGGGAGGTGCCCCTGAAGGTGATCCCGCTCGCCGGCACGTCGAGCTTCTTGGCGATCGCGGTCGCCAGATCAACCTCGAACCCCTGCCAGGTGCCTTCGTTGTTCAGCGCGACGCCGGGCAGGAAGTCACGCATGCCGATGGTCAGCCGGTGGGTGCTCGCCGCCTTGTCCACGACCGAGGAGAAGGTCTTCGGGCTCGGCGTGACCGGGGTCAGGGTCGACTGCTGGACGCGTCCGGCCAGCCCCGGCAGCCAGCCCGAGAAGTAGGCGACCGCGCCCGCTCCCGCGACCAGCAGGACGGCCACCGCCGCCGCGATCCAGCGTCCCCGCGAACGCCGCCGGGGCTCCGGGGAGGAGGCCTGGTTCGCGACCGTCGCCTGCCAGTTCGGCGGCTGCTCGGCGTACCCCCCGGACGGGCCGTAGGCGGGCTGCGCCGGCCCTGTCTGATGCTGGGCCGGCCGCTCGCCGTACACCGGGAACCGCTCGGCCTGGGACCACTCAGGCTGGGACCGCTCGGCCTGGGGGCGCTCAGTCTGGGACCACTCGGTCTGGGGGCGTTCGGGCTGGGGGCGCTCAGCCTGGGGGTGCTCGGCCGACGGGATCCGCGGGCGGGAGATCTGGGAGAGCGAGGGCTGCGGGGGGCGCGGGATCTGCACGGTCGGCGGCGACTCGGAGACGGGCATCCTGATGGGGTTGGTGGCGTCCTCGGGGCCCGCGACCTGCGCCCCCTCGTTGAGCACCGCGGGCGAGGCGTTGACGGTCTCCGGGTGGCCGAGCAGGCGCAGCAGGATCTGGTCGGCGGAGGGGCGCTCGCCGGGCGCCTTGGACAGCGCCGCCGCGGCCACGCCGCGCAGCGGCTCGGGCAGGTCGCCGAGGTCGACCTCGTGGTTGAGGATGCGGTTGAGCACCACCGCGATCGAACCGCCCGCGAACGCCGTCTCGCCCGTCGCGGCGAAGGCGATGGTCGCCCCCCACGCGAAGACGTCCGTGTGCGGCCCGACGTCGCCCCCGGAGACCTGCTCCGGGGCCATGTAGGCGGGGGTGCCGATGGCCCTGCTGGTGATCGTGCCGGTCGAGTCGATGACGCGGGCGATGCCGAAGTCGACGACCCTGGGCCCGTCGGCGGCGATGAGCACGTTGTCCGGCTTGAAGTCGCGGTGCACGATCGCGGCCTGGTGGATGGCGGTCAGGGCGGTCGCGGTGCCGACGGCCAGGCGCTGCAGCGCGGTGCCGCGCAGCGGCCCCTCGGCCTCGACGACCTCCCGCAGCGACCTGCCCTCGATGTACTCGCTGGCGATGTAGGGGGTGTCGCCGTCCAGGTCGACGTCGATCACGCCCGCCGTGCAGAAGGAGGCGACCCGGCGGGCGGCTCGCGCCTCCCTGGCGAAGCGGGACCTGGCGATCGTGTCGCCGGAGAACTTCACGTGCAGCAGCTTGATCGCCGCCCGTTCCCCCTCGGGGGTCTCGCCCAGGTAGACGATCCCCTGGCCGCCCTCCCCGATCCGGCCGACAATGCGGAACTGCCCAAGCTGGTGCGGTTCCCCCGCCCCCAGCGGCGCGATCTGCGGCATCATCGTCCTCACGATCCGGTGACTCCCCGACCAGCCAAACTTTACGACCCCGCGCCCCCATCTCCGTCTTGTACGGTCTGTGGCGGGTCATCTGGACACGCCGACCTGCCCGATTACCGACAAACCACCCCAAGATGGCGCGGCACGCGCTTAGATCGCTACCGTTGACCGTTCCTTCAGTCAAAGCGGAGCCAATCCTTGATGCGCCGATACACGGGTTATCGCGACTTCATCCAGCGCGATCAGCGTCTCCTGGTCGGTACGGCCCTGCTCCTGACCGGTAGCCACGACCAGGCCTTGCGGCTCGTCCTGTGGTCCCTGCGCTCCGTCGGGCTGAGCTGGCCCCCGACCCTCTGGGAGAACCCCACCGTTCACGCCCAGATCACGATGTACCGCCGCTATCTGCGGCGGCCCGTCACGACGAGGGCCACGGCCCTGCTGCGGCTCCCGCCGGTCCGGCGGGTGATCGCCGTGGCGTGCCTGCACGACGGCAGGACCCCCGAGGAGGTGGCCACCGCCCTGGGCCTGTCCCGGGAGGCCGTGGAGACGGAGGTCTCCGAGGCGGTGACCACCCTGGCCAAGGGCGACGCCAAGCGGCTGACCACCAGGCTGGCCGCCACGGCGGCCGAGGCGTCGGTCCCCGACCTCGCCGTCAGGTCCGTGCGGGCGCTGCGCCGCCGCCGCGTCCGGGGGGTGCTCCTGACCACGGTCGCGGGCCTGATCCCGGTGGGTCTCATCGCCTTCACCCTGCAGCAGGGGCAGGTGTGGAACTCCGCGCTCGGTGAGAGCAACCAGATCGCCTCGGCCGGGGTGGGGTCGGCCGTGGGTCCCGGCCCGCAGGCCTGGCAGACCCCCCGTACGTCGTTCACGATCCGCTACGCCGTACCGGACAAGTGTCCCGACGACGGCGCCTCGACCGACGGCAGGCCCGCACCCTCCCGGGCGGGGAAGGTCACCTGTGCGGGCTGGACGCTGAAGCTGGCCGGGGGCGACGAGGGCCGTCCCGCGCTTGAGTCGGTCGAGTGCGAGCGTCCCGGCCACTGCGAGTCCACCGTGAAGGTGCCCGACGCGGCCCAGCATCTGGCGCACGGCGACGACTGGAGCTACTGGAGCCTGTCACCCGCGGTCAGCGGGGACGGGCGGCGTATCGCCTATCTCAGCGCCGCGGAGGGCCGTTACGTCGCCCACGACCTGAGCAGCGGCGAGAAGAAGTACCTGTCGCCGGTCCTGGCCCCCTCCGACACCGAGACGGGGACCGGGGTGAGCGTCTCGCGCGACGGCGGCTTCTTCGTCGTCGAACTGAACGGACGGCGGCTGCGGACCGACTTCGCCACCGGCGCCACGACGTCGCTGCCCGCGGGCCAGGCGACGGCCGCGGAGAAGGCGGCCGACTGGATGCGGCAGACCTACCGGGTCTGGCGTGACTCGCCGAGCGGGAGGTTCACCGCCGCCGTCAAACCGGGCGGGGACGACAGCGACCGCCTGCACGTCATCGACGCCAGGACCAGGAAGGTCTTCAAGGACCTGCCGATGCCCTCGCTGGGCGACCCCACCTCCGCCGAGGTCGTCGGCTGGGCGAACGTCCGCGAGGTCGTCGTCAAGCTGACCGACAGGCGGACCGGGGACCTGCTCGGCTTCTTCAGGGTCGACGCGATCACCGGACGGCTGCACCGGATCGCCGGGCTGCCGGACGGGGACTCGATCGTGCTCGGCGACCTGACCGAGCCGTGAGCGCGGCCTCGGGTTTCCCGGCACGGGGACCGCTTCCTGCGCGTTCGTGGCACGGAAGAACGAGAGGGGCCGCCGTGACGGCGACCCCTCCGCGTGAGGAACGACCTCTCAGGCCATCTTCCTCTTGAGGTTCTCGTCCAGCGCCCCCAGGAAGTCCTGGGTGGTCAGCCACTTGGCGTCGCCGCCGACCAGGAGGGCGAGGTCCTTGGTCATCTGACCGCCCTCGACGGTCTCGACGCAGACCTGCTCCAGCTTCTCGGCGAAGTCGATCACCGCGGGGGTGTTGTCGAGCTTGCCGCGGTGGGCCAGGCCCCGGGTCCACGCGAAGATCGAGGCGATCGGGTTGGTGGAGGTGGGGTTGCCCTTCTGGTGCTGACGGTAGTGACGGGTCACGGTGCCGTGAGCCGCCTCGGCCTCGACGGTGCGGCCGTCGGGGGTCAGCAGGACGGAGGTCATCAGGCCCAGCGAGCCGAAGCCCTGGGCGACGGTGTCGGACTGGACGTCACCGTCGTAGTTCTTGCAGGCCCAGACGTAGCCGCCCTCCCACTTGAGCGCCGCGGCGACCATGTCGTCGATCAGACGGTGCTCGTAGGTGATGCCCGCGGCCTCGAACTCGGCCTTGAACTCGGTCTCGTAGACCTCGGCGAAGATGTCCTTGAAGCGGCCGTCGTAGGCCTTGAGGATCGTGTTCTTCGTGGAGAGGTAGACCGGGTAGTTGCGGGCCAGGCCGTACCGCATGGACGCCCGCGCGAAGTCGCGGATCGACTCGTCCAGGTTGTACATGGCCAGCGCGACACCGCCGCCGGGGAAGTCGTAGACGTCGAGCTCGATCGGCTCGGAGCCGTCCTTCGGGGTGAAGGTGAGGGTCAGCGTGCCCTCGCCGGGGACCTTCAGGTCGGTGGCGCGGTACTGGTCACCGAAGGCGTGACGGCCGACGACGATCGGCTTGGTCCAGCCGGGCACGAGCCTCGGCACGTTGGACATGATGATCGGCTCGCGGAAGATGACACCGCCGAGGATGTTACGGATCGTCCCGTTCGGGGACTTCCACATCTTCTTGAGGCCGAACTCCTCGACCCGGGCCTCGTCCGGAGTGATCGTGGCGCACTTGACGCCGACGCCGTACTGCTTGATCGCGTTGGCGGCGTCGATCGTCACCTGGTCGTCGGTCGCATCACGGTGCTCGATCCCGAGGTCGTAGTACTTCAGGTCGACGTCCAGGTAGGGAAGGATCAGCTGGTCCTTGATGAACTGCCAGATGATCCGGGTCATCTCGTCGCCGTCAAGCTCGACGACGGGACCCTCTACCTTGATCTTGGGCATGCGTGTGGTTCCCCTTCTGAACTAACACTGGCCAGACAGTCCTTGAGGCTCACTGGCCGTTGAGGCTATCGGACGGGTTTGACCGCCCTGCGACGCCCCCTGTCATCTGCCATATCGCGGCATGAGCCACGGATACTGCAACAACAGCGATCCCACCATCAGCGCGATGCCGAAGATCGCCAAGGTGACGGCGTCGGTCGCCTTGCGGCGTACGGCGAGCCGCCCTCCCCCGCCCAGGCGCAGCAGCGCGCCCAGCGCCATGACGGCGCCGAGGGCGAAACCTCCCCACTCGGGGTCGGCCAGCACGGCGAAGACCACCGCGAGAACCGCGCCGGCCAGGACCACGGGGTACGGTCCCCACCGTTCCCTGGGGACACCGCCCGCGTTCACCGTTCGCCTCCGCGCCCGTTCTCCTGCGTTTCCCGTGTCCGGCTCATCGCTCGTCGATCGGCTTCCACTTCTGGTCACGCTCGCCGACGTACTCACTGTCCGGGCGAATCAGACGGTTGTCCGCGTGTTGTTCGATGACATGTGCGGTCCATCCTGACATGCGACTGACCGAGAAGACGGGAGTGAACAGGTCGGTCGGGATACCGAGATAGTGGTAAACGGTCGCCGCGTAGAAGTCCACGTTCGGGTAGAGGCCCTTCGTCTCGAAGACGACCTCCTCCATCTCCTTGGACATCCGGTAGTAGGTGTCGTCGCCGGAGGCCTCGGCGAGCTCCCGCGACATCCTGCGCAGGTGCGTCGCGCGCGGGTCCTCCGTCTTGTAGACCCGGTGCCCGAAGCCCATGATCTTCTCGTGGGCGGCGAGCCTGTCACGCACGGACTGGGCGACCGAGGCCGGGTCCAGCGCCTCAAGGGTGCGCATGACCTGCTCGTTCGCGCCTCCGTGCAGGGGGCCCTTCAGGGTGCCGATGGCCGCCACGATGGCCGAGTGCATGTCCGAGAGCGTCGCGGCGCAGACGCGGGCGGCGAAGGTCGAGGCGTTCATGGTGTGGTCGGCGTGCAGGACCAGGCAGGTGTCGAAGATCTCGACGGCGTGCGGGTCGGGGACCCGGCCGGTGATCTGGAGCAGGAAGTTGGCGGCGACGCTCAACTCGGGGTCGGGCTCGGGGATCTCGGCGCCGGTCCTGGCCGCGTGGTAGCGGGCCACCAGGATCGGCTGCTGGGCGGTGAGCCTGGCCGCCTTGCGAAGGTTGGCCTCCGGGCTGTTGGAATCCTTGTCCGGATCGTCGCCCGAGGCCAGCGAGACCAGCGTGCGCAGCGCCTCCATGGGAGCCTGCTTGTCCGCGATCTCCGGGATGTTCGCCTCGGCGAGCGCGCCGAGCGTGCGCCCCCTGACGAGTTCGGCGCCGTAGTCGGCGAGTTGCTCCCTGGTCGGGAGGCTGCCGTGCTGGAGCAGGTGCGCGGTCTCCTCGAAGGTCGTACGGCCCGCGAGATCGTGGATGTCGTAACCGCGGTAGAAGAGACGACCGGCCTGTCCGTCGATGTCGCTGAGCGCCGTGGACGCGGCTACGACATCTGCGAGACCTTTTGTGGGCTTGTCCGCCATGACTGTTTCCTCCGCTTTTCTTCCAGCGAAGTCTACCTGTGAGCAGGACAAACCTTCCCAAGAGGTCAAGGCCAATTTCACGTGGGATTCTCCTCACGGCAAAGGCGATTCCCCTTCCCCTCGTTTGGGTAAGCCGCAGCTGTAGGAATAGTTACGGCGGGCTACCTGGGGAGGAACTGCCGTGGAGGGGCCGTTCATACGCATCGAGGACACAGGCGAGGTTGTCCCGTTGCGCCCCGAGATCACGACGATCGGGCGTGGCCGGGGAGTAGACATCCGGCTCAACGATCCAAGTGTTTCCCGGCTGCACGCGGAATTCGTCCGGCGCGGCCCCTACCTGTATGTCGTTGATCTGGGCCTGTCCCGCAACGGCACACGGGTTAACGGCAGGCCGATCGCGAGAAGGGTGCTCGACGACGGCGACGTCGTCTCCTTCGGCGCCGCGAGGGGCAGGATAGGCGGGGTCCCGCGCGAGGACTTCGCCCCAGAGGTCGAACTGCGCCGCGCAGCGGCGCCCGAGCTGACTCGCCGGGAGGTGGACGTGCTGACATCACTGTGCCGTCCAGCCCTCTCCGACGAGGCGTTCGTCGCTCCCGCGACCGCGCGGGAGATCGCCGACGACCTGGTGGTGACCGAGGCCGCGGTCAAACAGCATCTGCTGCGGCTGTACCAGAAGTTCCGGATACCCGAGGGCACCAACCGCCGAACGCGGCTGGCCAACGAAGTGGTCGCCCTCGGTCTGGTCAGGCCGACTCCGGTGGTGCCGCCGCAACGCGCGGCGGGTCCTCCGGAGCCGCAACCCGCGACCACGACGGCCAACCGCCGGGCCTCCTAGCCCGCGACCGGTGTCCCGCCCCCGGGTCTGGGGCAGGGTGTTCCGTCGGCACGAGCGTACGGTGTGCCTCCCTCCGGCACACCGTGCTCCGTCATGTCCGCAGCCTTCTTCGGGGCGGCGTGACCGCGTCCCGCGTGACCTTCGGACCGGGCCCGCGCGGCCCTTCACGGCCGGGACGGCACGGCCCGCCAGAAACCGGCAAAAAGTGACAGACCACGGCGAGCGTCGGCCGCTCAGTGACGATCTCCTGACCGGCCCCCGCGTTCGCCCGCGAACCGGCCCAACGCGCTGACCAGCGGATTCGCGCTCATCTCATGGCCCTTTCCGGCCGCGGAGCCCGGTACTGACGACCGGATCGTTCCCTTGATGACAGGTTCAGTGACATGAGCGCTGTCATAAGTGTCTTTTTCCGCCTATGCCCCAAGAAGCACCATTCAAGTGCGGAAACGACCGCTTGACGTGAAGGAGCGAGGAGAGGCATGGGCAAGTACGATCACCTGTTCGTCCATCACATGCGGGACTGCGCCGACGACCTGGTGAACGAGGGCGCCGCCGCGGGCGGCGAGCGTCCGGCCAACATCGGCGACCCCTTCGGACTGATGCGCTCCATCGATGTGGACCTCAGCACGGTCCACATGGCCTACAGCTGGATCAACCCGACGACGGAGCAGGTGCACTGGGTCAACGACCACGAGCACACCTACGACGAGGTCCTCATCTGGATGGGCAACGACCCCGACAACATCCACGACCTCGGCGCGGAGCTGTACCTCGACATCGAGGGCGAGCGGCACACGGTCAACACGACCGGCTCGGTGTTCATCCCCGCGGGCACCCGGCACTGCCCGCTCGGGTTCAACTACGTGAACCGCCCGTTCACGTTCATCGCGCTGTCGCTGAACCCGTCCTACGCCTCGGACGAGAACGTGCCGCGCCACACCTGATCGGTTGGGGGGCGGCGTGGGCCGGGTGGAGACTCTCCACCCGGCCCACGCCCGTTCATGGGACGTCACCCGGAGCGGGCCGGGGACGAGAACGGGCCGGGCGGAGAGACTCCGCCCGGCCCGCTTCCGTTCACATCTAGGCCTCCGGGACGGGACCCCTCCCCGCACCGGTCTCCCGCAGCGCCGCCACCAGCTCGGCCAGGTCCTCCCGGGTGAGGCTGAGCGATCCGGCGGGCAGCCAGCCGTCCACCTGTCCCGGGTTACGGGCGCCGACGATCGCCGCCGTCACCCCCGGCACCGTCGTCGTCCAGGCCGCCGCCACCGCGCCGACCGGCACCCCGTGGCGCTCCGCGATCGGCCGCAGCGCCTCCTGGAGCGCCAGGTTGCGCGACAGGGCCGGCTCCCTGTACTCGTCGTTGCGCGAGCGCCAGTCGTCGGACGGCAGCGCGGCGGCCCGCTCGGCGGTGAACGTGCCGGTCAGCAGACCGGCCGCCATCGGGCTGTAGACGATCACTCCGGTGTCGTGCTCGGCGCACCACGGGATCACGTCGGCCGCCGAGTCACGGTGGATCAGCGAGAGCGGCGGCTGGAGGGTCTCGACGGGACCGACCGCCTCGCACCGTTCCAGCAGCTCGACGTCGAAGTTGGACACCCCGGCGTGCCGGACCTTGCCCTCCTTCACCAGTTCGAGCACGGTGCCCCAGGACTCCTCGATGGGCGGGCCCTGCGGGTCGGGGGCGTGGATCTGGTACAGGTCGACGTGGTCGACGCCCAGGCGGCGCAGCGAGTCCTCGCACTCACGCCGGATCGACTCCGGGGTGAGGTTCTGGCTCTCCACGCCGTTCTCGTCCCAGACCAGGCCGCACTTGGTGAACAGCAGCGGCCGGTCGGCGGCGGGCAGCGCGGCCACGGCGCGGCCGACGACCGTCTCCGAGTGGCCGAAGCCGTACACCGCCGCCGTGTCCACCCAGTTCACCCCGCCCGCCACGGCGCGGTGGATGGCGGCGATCGAGTCCTCGTCGGACTGGGAGCCCCAGCCCATCAGCCCCGGGCCGCCGGTGACCCAGCTGCCGAAGCCGACCGAGCTGATCTCCAGCCCGGTACGGCCGAGCCGGCGGAATTCGTTGATGGACATCAGTGCTCCGTGTGGTAGGGACGCGTCGCCTCCGGGCTGACGACCGGCAGCACGACACGGGAGAGGTTGAGGCCCGCGTGATGGATGTTCTGCAACGCGCTGATCATCTCGGTGGACCTGCCGGGCAGCTCACCGGTGTTGGGGTTGCGGTCGAAGTGCGGGAAGTTGCTGCTGGAGATCTCCACCCGGATGCGGTGCCCCGGCTGGAACACGTTGCTGGTCGCGCCGAGGTCGAGGTGGTACTCCACGATCTCTCCCGGGACGACCGGGTTCAGCCCGGCCTTCGGGTCACGGTGGCTGGCGCGCAGGATGCCGTCGGTGATGTTGCGGGCGTAGCCGCAGGGGCCGACGTCGACCAGCTTGGCGGTCCAGTCGGTGTCCAGCGCGGAGGTGCTGGCGTGCAGTACCACCGAGACCGGGCCGGTGACGTCCAGCGGCTCGCCGAGCGGCTCGCTGGTGTAGACGAGCACGTCCTCGCGCTCCTCGATCGGACGCTGGTCGTAGACGCCACCCTTGGTGTGCACCGGGCTGCAGCACAACGAGCCGCCCAGCGTGGGGACCGGGTTGCGCGGGTTGTAGACGTAGCTGTCCGGCGGCTGCTCCGCACCGGGGCTGTCCCTGGACAGGCGTCCGTCGCCGTGCAGCGTGTTGGCCCGGCCGCCGCTGTGCAGGTACCAGTCCTGGTAGTCGGTGCCCGGCAGCGGCCAGGAGTCGGCGACCCGCCACTGACCGGCCCCCATGGCGTACAGCAGAACCGGCGGGTCCTCCCCTGCCGAGTCGCCGCCGTCGCGCAGCCACCGGTCGAACCAGCGAAGCTGCAGGCCGTCCACGTCGAGGGCGCCTCCGGTCGAGCGTCCGCCGAAGTTCCACGAGCCGACCGGGTTGCCGCTGAACAGGCCCTCGTGCGGCCACGGCCCGACGAGCAGCCGCTGCCGGTCGCGTACCGCCTCGCCGCCCTCGGCGCGCATGCCCGCGAAGTTCGCCAGGGTGCCGCCGAGGAAGGTGTCGTACCAGCCGCCCATGTTGAACGCGGCCACGTTGATCTGGGGGTAGGCGCGGGAGACGTCGAGCCGCTCCCAGAACTCGTCGTAGGTGGGGTGCTTGAGCCACTCCCGGTAGTACGGCGCGACACCGTCGAGGTAGGGGTGCTTGTCCAGGGGCAGCGTCAGCACCGTGTCCTGCAGGTCGTCCAGGGCGTCGGTCAGCGCCCCGCGCACCTCGCCGGAGACCGAGGGGTCACGGGCGGCGTTGTGCGCGGCGAGCGAGAGCGTCCAGCCCAGGCTGAAGCTGAGCTGGAACGCGCCACCCCGGTAGACCCAGCCGTGGTGGTAGCTGGAGGCCGTGACGTTCGGGGCGATCGCCTTCAGCGCCGGGTGCCCGGACATGGCGGCCTGCCACTGGGTCACCCCGTCGTAGGAGCCGCCGAACATGCCCACGTTGCCGTCGCACCAGGACTGGGAGGCGACCCAGTCGATCGAGTCGTAGCCGTCCTCGCGTTCGTGGACGAACGGTGTGAACCGGCCCCCCGAGGCGCCCCGGCCCCGGGTGTCCTGCATCACGACGGCGAAGCCGCTGGAGGCCGCCCGCAGGGCGAGCGTGCCGTACATGCCCAGGCCCGTGCGGTCGTACGGCGTGCGGAAGATCAGGGCGGGGCAGCGCTGCCCGACCGGACGGTAGATGTCGGCGCGCAGGACGGTGCCGTCCCGCATCGGGATGGCGACCATCCGGTCGACCGAGAGCGACTCAATCATTCTTCTTACCCAGCCAGTGGTCGAGAACGTTGCGGGTGATCCTGGAGATCCCGTTGTCGTAGCCGTGGGCCGAAAGCCCACCGCTGTAGGAGATCGAGCCCGTGGCGAACACGGAGCCGCCGCCACGGGTGTGGAAGTAGACGATGTCGGAGCGGACCTCGGGATCCTCCGATCCGCCGTGGCCCGGGTGCGTGCCGCTCAGCTCCTCCACGGCGAACTGGTAGCCGTCGAGCAGTCCCTCTGAGGTGGCCAGCACGACCGCCTCGGGCGGGCTGCCCAGCGAGAGGTCGTAGCGGTCGATCTCGCCGCCGGCCGAGCCTCCGCCGTCCAGCCCGGAGTCGCCGAACACCTCGGGCACGCCGTCCAGCAGGTGCTTCAGGTCCTCCGGCACGGCGTCGGGGCCGATCCGGTAGCGGCCGGAGGGGCCGCTGCCCTGGGCGCTGAAGCCGACGCCGAACACCTTCTGCGGCGGGCGGCTGCGGTTCATCCACAGGCCGCCGCGCTCACCGGTGGTGGCGTGGTGGTGCTCGCCGGTCTGGGCCTGCCAGCTCCTGGTGCCGTTCTCACCGCGGCGCAGCTCCATCACGTGCGGCAGCTCGGGGTGGAAGGAGACCACCCAGTAGTAGCCGTTGCCGCCCAGGTAGGCGAAGTTGCCGCCGCCGTCGACGTACGTCTCGATGGCGTCGATCATCTGCTCGGTGGCGTACTCCGGGTGGCTGCCGCTGATCACCCCGGCGTAGGGGCGCAGCAGGTCCACGCCCTCGGCGTGCAGGTCGTGGTCGGTGATGACGTCGAAGGAGTAGCCGAGCTCGGTGAGCCAGTCCAGGAAATACAGGTCGGAGGCCAGCATGAACGGCGACAGGTGGACGCGGAAGCCCGGCGCCAGGGTGAGGATCGGGCGGCTCCACGAGATGTAGCTCACGCCGCTGCCGTCGGTGTACCTCGCGTAGGCCGAGTGCCCCAGGTCGTAGCGGTGTTCGAGGAACACCGTGCCGTCGGGGACGACCGGCACGTGGCCGAGGCCGCGCTCGTTGGAGTAGGCCAGGTAGGTCGCGGTCGGCAGGAGCAGGGCGAGCCTGCCGGTGGAGGTTCCCGGGCGGGGACGCACCACGAACGGGATGCCCCGCTCGCAGGAGCCGTCGGCCGCCGTGACCTGCAGGGCGTAGACGCCGCTCGGCAGGTCGTCGGGGACGGTGAACTCGTGGCTCGGCTCCCATCCGGCGTCGGCGAGGGAGTCCTCGTGGAAGTGGATCGCGGCGTATCCGCGCGGGTCGGCGGCGTAGTGCTCGATCCGGCCGGTGAAGTGACGCCCGGTCACCCCGCGCACCGGCAGGTTCACCAGCCTGCCGTCCAGGCCGGGACGACCGACGCACGGCACGACCAGCGACGCCGCGGTCTCCCCCGGCTCGAAGGACCAGCGCAGCGGGGCGTCGTGGTCGTCGGAGACCGCGACCACCAGCGCGGCCCTGGCCAGCGGGTACGGCCACACGCCGGGCCGTTCGATCTTGCCGTTGTAGTGGTCGTCCTCGGGGGTGCGGGCCGCGAACAGCAGGTCACCGTGCTCGGCCGGGGCGAAACCGCCCTCGACGTCCTGCTCGGTCACCTGGGGCCGGTCGTCGACCACGATCGGGCTCACCCGGCTGTTCACCCCGGTCACCAGCGGCCGGGCGACCAGTGTGGCGCGCCCGGTCTCCGGGTCGTAGGAGGCGGCGACGCCGTACCAGCGGTGCAGGGGGAGGGGGGTCTCGGCGTGGACCGCGCTCTCGCCGGAGCCGTCGCCGAGCCAGAGGGTCAGCCGTCCGGTCTCGTCCAGGCCGAGCGCGTAACCACGCGGGCCCTCCTCCCAGCGGGACACCACGACCTGCGGCCTGCCTGTCACGCAGGTCGGGTAGATGTAGGCGGCGACGGTGAAGCCGTCCGCGCCCGTGGTCGCGCCGTGCGGGTCGCGGACGGCGATGTGCGAGCCGAGCCGTACCCGCTGTTCCCGGCCGGTGTGGCGGCCCTGCCAGACGTCGGGCACCTGCTCGATCCGGACACCGGGGCTTTCCGGGTTGTCGTCGGTGTGCCGCACCCGGACCAGTTCGGTGGTGTACTCGGCGACCTGTTCGGCGCTGACCATGAACGTGATCCGGTCGCCGGGGGCCGCGCTCACCCGGTCGGCGTAACCGAGCAGGACCGGTCCCTCGTGCCGCAGCTCCGGCCCGTCGATCGCGTCCTGTGAGGGCTCTCCCCAGCCGAAGACGTCGAACAGCTCGCGCCGCAGGCCCGCCTCACGTGCCTCGTTGAGGCTGGTGAACTCCCGCCGGTCGGCGAGCCGGTAGGTCTCGCCGCGCCGCGCCGGAGGGCGGACCAGCCGCCAGACCTCGCGCCTGGTCTGTTCGTAGACGGACAGGCGCTCGGTCGCGGCCCGCTGGCCGAGGAAGTTCGCCAGCAGACTCAGCGGCTCCCGGTGAACCGCCTCAGGATCGTGGATCCACGCGGTCACCAGGTCCTCGGTGATCAACGAACGTAGCTGCTCGACGCGGCGTTCGGCGAACCGCGCCCTAATGCCCACAACTGAGGATTCCATGACTTAACGCTAGGCAGCAGGTCGCGGCACATATAGCTCGTCAGGTCGGCGGCCCTGTCACTGAACGGAGGTAATCCGCGGCGCCGGCGCGCCTGCGGAACTCTCCCGGGCTCGTTCCGGTCTCGCGCTTGAAGAAGCGGCCGAAGTACGACGGGTTGTCGAACAGCAACCGCTGGGAGACCTGGGCGACGGTCAGGTCGGTGTGCCTGAGCAGCCGCTTGGCCTCGACGGTCAGCGCGGCCCGGATGATCTCCGCGGGCCGCTTGCCCGTGGTGCGTTTGACCACGTCCGCCAGGTGCTTGGGGGTCACCCCGATCCGGCTGGCGTAGCCGCTGACACTCTGCTCGTACGGCAGTTCCTCGCTCACCAGCCGCAGGTAGCGGCGGGCCAGCGCGGTGCCGCTGTCCTCCTCGACGGTACGGACGTCCGCGCCCCGGCTGAACCTGCGCATCTCGACCAGCAGGATGTGCAGGTACGCCTGGAGCACCGAGACGTCGGTGCCGCCGGGACGCTGGTACTCCCTGACCAGCGCGGCCAGCAGCGTGGTGACCGGCTCGACCTCCTCGGGGGCCAGGTGCAGGGCGTGCCCGGTGCCCAGCGGGTCGAGCGCCAGGGACCGACGCGGGGAGACCCGGTCCCCGTACTGGGGAACCAGGAACTCCTCGACGAAGGTGACGATGTATCCCTCAAGAGGGGTGTGGCCCTCCCAGAACTGCACCTGACCTGGGGCGACGAAGTACATCGTCATCGGGGTGACCTTGTACGGCACGAAGTCGATCACGTGGGTGCCCGTGCCGCCGGTCACGCACACCAGTTCGTAGAACTCGTGCCGGTGCGGGTAGGGCGCGGACGACCAGGGCGCCAGGTCGGCGAACGACCCGATGGCGAAACCGGGGGCCCCGTCGCCGATGAGGGGGTCGTCGAAGCTGTGGGTCGGGAACGAGACGGGAGAGACCGAGGTGGATGACACAGACGAGATGGACGACACAGACGGCATGGCGGCTCCCAGTGTCACTGACGCGAACTTGCGGTGCCCTCGGCTTCCGGTGAAACCGAGGAGGCTTCCGGCGAAGCCGGGGAGGCTTCCGGCGAAGCCGGGGAGGCTTCCGGCGAAGCCGGGGAAGAGGGGGTGATGCCCGGGTTGGCCGCCAGCAGGGTACGGGTGTAGTCGTGCTGCGGCTCCGTGGCGAGCTTCTCGGGGGTGGCGACCTCGATCAGCCTGCCGTTCTTCATCACCCCGACCCGGTCGGCGACCGAGAGGATCAGGCTCAGGTTGTGGGTGATGAACAGGTAGCTCAGGTTGTGCTCGCGGCGCAGGTCCAGCAGGAGGTTCATCACCTGTCCCTGCACCGAGACGTCGAGCGCGGAGGTGGGCTCGTCGGCCACGATGAGCCGGGGCTCGGGGGCGAGGGCACGCGCGATGGCGACCCGCTGGCGCTGCCCGCCGGAGATCTGCCCGGGGAGCTTGTCGATGATCGCCTTGGGCAGGCCGACCTCGTCGATCAGGCGCTCCACCCGGCGGCGCAGGTCGGCGCCGCGCAGGTCGGTCAGCTCGCGCAGCGGCTCGGCGATGATCCGGCCCACGGTGTGGCGCGGGTCCAGCGAGCTCTGCGGGTCCTGGAAGACCAGCTGCACGGTACGGCGGAAGGCCCTGACGTCGCCTTCCAGGCCACGTGAGGTGTGCCGCTGGCCGTCCACGGTGATCGTGCCCTCGGTAGGGTGGTCGAGTGCCGAGACGATCTGCCCGAGGGTCGTCTTGCCGCTGCCCGACTCGCCGACCAGACCGAAGAACTCGCCCGGCCGGATGTCCAGGCTGACCCCGTCGACGGCGGGCATGCGCTCGCGGCGGCGCAGCCTCAGCAGGCCGCCGGCGCGGCCGCTGCGGGTGACGAACTCCCGGCGGACGTCGTCGATCACCAGGAGCGGTTCGGTCCGCGCCTCGGCCCCGGCCTCGGTGGCCGTGACGACGGGCGGGGGCAGGGCGACCGGGCCGGCGCCGGGGTTCCAGCAGGCGACCTCGGCCTGCCGCTCCACCACGGCCGTTTCGGAACGCTCCACACGCTTGACCTCCTCCACCGGAACGGTGACGAGGGCCAGCGGCGGTTCCTCGGAGCGGCAGCGGTCCCCCGCGTGCGAGCAGCGTGGGGCGAACCGGCAGCCGGGGAGCTTGGCGCCCGCCTCGGGGACGGAGCCGACGATGGACGGCATGCCCCGGGTGTGGCGCACACCCACCTGCGGCACGCACTCGACCAGGGCCCGCGTGTAGCGGTGCCTGGGCGAGCTGAGCACCTCCGCCGCGGGCCCGACCTCGACCAGGCGGCCCGCGTACATCACCGCGATCCGGTCGGCGATCTCCGCCGCCACACCCATGTCGTGGGTGATGAACACGCACGCCATCTGGTGTTCCTGCTGCACCGTACGGAACAGGCGCAGGATCTCGGCCTGGGTGGTCACGTCCAACGCGGTCGTGGGCTCGTCGGCCAGCAGAAGATCAGGGCTGGACATCAGCGCCATGGCGATCATCACCCGCTGCTGCATCCCGCCGGAGAGCTGGTGCGGGTACAGGTTCGCCACCCGCTCGGGGTCGGGGAACCCCACCTCCCCCAGCAGCTCAAGCGCCCTGGCCTGCCCCTGCGCACGAAGGTCACCACGACGTGAGGCGGCGTCGGCCGACCAGTAGGCCTCGCCGAGCTGCACACCGATCCGCTGCGCCGGGTTCAGCGAGTCGAGCGCCTCCTGGAACACCATTCCGATCCGCCGGCCGCGGAACGACCGCATCTGCGTCGCGTTCAGTGAGGTCAGGTCGACGTCGTCGAGCCGGACCGCGCCGGTGGTCCGCACCGGGGCGACGAACTCCAGCAGGCGGATGATGGACAGCACGGTGACGGTCTTGCCGCTGCCGGACTCGCCGACGACGCACAGGGTCTGTCCGGAATCAAGGCTGAGGGTGAGTTCGTGGACCAGGTCGGTGGTCACCTCGTCGGAAAGTACTCCAACGGAGAGGCGGTCTATCTCGAGTAGTGACATGGGTGTCATCCTTTCCGTCGGCCAACCTGACCTCGGGTCGGGGATTCTGCACCTCAAAGCTGCCGCTTAACAAGGCTGTGGGCACAGTGTGCCGATCGGGAACGGCGTCTGTCCACACTCATGGGCACAGGTTGGCTGATTTCGCATGAGTGACATAAAAGCCGACATCGACGCCTATCTTGGACGGGCGGGCCGGGTTACGTTCTCCGCCACCGACCCGCGGAAACAGGCGCGAGGAGCCGCAATGGATCGCACCGGACAACGTCGCAAACCCAAGATCATCGCCCTCGTCACGGCAGGGCTCTTGCTCTCGGCTTGCGGCACTGCCACAAAGTCCCCATCCACCCCGGCCACCCCGGCTGCACAGAGCGACGCGGGACAGCCCGCGCGAGGCGGCAACCTGACCGTCCGCCTCGCCCAGGACCCTGGATCGCTGGACACGGTGCAGAACAGCAACGCAGGAACCAGCTATCTCGGGCACGAGATCTTCGAGTCTCTGGTCGCCATCGACGCCAACTACCAGCCCCAGCCCGTGCTGGCCGAATCTTACAAGAAGAGTGATGACGGCCTGACCTACACCTTCACCCTGCGCAAGGGCGTCCAGTTCTCCGACGGCTCGCCGCTGACCTCGGCGGACGTGGTGGCCTCCATGCGCTACTGGGTGGAGAAGGGCAGCTACGCGGGCTCGCTCAAGCCGGTGCTCAAGGAGATCACCGCGCCCGACGAGGGCACCGTGGTGTTCTCCATGAAGGCGCCGTTCAACCTCGTCGCCCTCATGGCCTCCAGCCACGGCAGCGGCATCCGCAGGGCCGCCGACGTGGCCGCCGCCGGAGCCACCGGAATCCCCCAGGACCACTCGATCGGCACCGGGCCGTACAAGCTGAAGACCTGGACGGCGGGCCAGGAGATCGTGCTGGAGCGCAACGACAAGTACAAGCCGCCGGCCGGTGAGTCCAGCGGGTACGCCGGAGCCAAGGGCGCCTACCTGGACACCATCACCTACAAGGTGATCGCCGACCGCGACGCCGCGTTCAACAGCCTGCAGACCGGGCTGCTCGACGTCTCCGAGCCGTCCTACGACCAGTACGACCAGATCAAGCAGAACCCCAACCTCAAGATCGGCGTCGAGGGCGCCGCGAACGTCCAGTACATCGCGCTCAACCACAACTCCGGCTCGATCTTCTCCAAGCCCGAGGCCAGGGACGCGATGAACATGCTCGTCGACAAGAAGGCGATCATGGACTCGCAGGGCGTGCCCGACCTGGTGCTGCCCAGCAACGGCGCGTTCGCCACCCAGACCAACAAGGCCATGTACTCCGAGGCCGGCAAGGCCAAGTGGGACCAGCACGACCCGGAGAAGGCCAAGCAGATGTTCGCCGCCGCGGGCCTGCGCCCCGGCCAGACCATCCGCATGATCACCACGGACGAGTTCCCGCAGTTCAAGGACGCCCTGGTCATCATCCAGGACTCGCTGAAGAAGATCGGGATCAACGCGACCGTCGAGAGCTACGACTTCGCCACCCTGATCGGCCGCAAGAACAACCAGCCGAACAGCTGGGACGTGCTCGCGCTGATGGACGACGCCAACCCGCCCGTCCCGTCCTACAGCGACAACGTCCAGGGCATGGACAACATGGGTTACCCGAGGGACAAGCTCGCGCCCCTGCTGACCGCGTACAACGCGGCCAAGACGCCGGAGGAGCAGAAGCAGGCGATCGACAAGATCCAGGAGTTCACCTCGCAGAACCTGCCCACGCTGACGCTCTACCACGCCAGGTCCTACGTGGCCTACAACCCGAAGGTGCAGGGCTATGACGGCTGGGGCCTGGAGTTCGCCAACACCTGGCTGGCGAGGTAGCACCTGATGCTGGGGGTCATTCTGCGCCGGTTGCGCGATCTGGTGATCGTGCTGTTCGTGGTCGGCACCGCACTGTTCTTCCTGCTGCGCTCGATCCCGGGTGACCCGGCCGCGGTGCTCCTGGGCACCAAGGCCAGCCCGGAGCAACTCGAACGGCTTCGCCAGGACCTCGGCCTGACCGGACCGCTGTACGAGCAGTATCTGCACTGGCTGGGCAACGTGCTGAGCGGTGACTTCGGTACGTCGATCAAGTACAACCTCCCGGTCCTGCAGATGATCTTCGACAACATCGCACCCACGCTGACCCTGGCCATCCTGAGCACGGTGATCAGCTTCATCCTCACCGTGCTGATCGTCACCTGGGTCACTGTGGCGCCGCACAACCGGGTGGCCCGGCTCGTCAACCGGGCCACCCAGTTCGGGCTGGCCCTGCCGGAGTTCTGGCTCGCGCTACTGGCGGTCTACCTGTTCGCGCTCACCTTCGGCTGGTTCCCGACCGGCGGCTACACCCCGCTGTTCGAGGACCCGGCGACCGCGATCACCCAGCTGGCGTTGCCGGTCGCGGTGCTCGTCGTCGGGCAGACCGCCTTCCTCACCATCACCATGGAGGAGAGCGTGCTCGGTGAGCTGACCCAGCTCTACCTGCGTACCGCGCGGGCCAAGGGCGTCGGCGAACGGCGGATCATGCTGAAGCACGTGCTGCCCAACTCCATGCTGCCGGTCCTCACCACGGTGGGCCTGAACTTCGCCTCGCTGATCGGCGGCGTGGTGGTGATCGAGAGCATCTTCATCATCCCGGGCCTCGGCACCACACTGCTCGGCGCCGTCTACGCCCGGGACTTCCCGCTCATCCAGGGGGGTGTCATGTTCATCGCGTTCCTGTTCGTGCTGATGAACCTGCTGGTCGATCTCGCCTACGCGCTGATCGACCCGAAGGTGCGGGTGTCGTGACCGCCGACCTCGCCACCGCGCCGACCGTGACAGCCCCCACCCGGGTCCGCTCGTTCGTCCGGCGAAACCCCACGCTGATCGTGACGGGCGGGCTGCTGATCCTGATCACCCTGGTGGTCATGGTGCTCCCGCCGTTCCTGCCCGACCCGAACGCCGCCGACCCGGTGAACCGGTTGCTGCCGCCGTCGGGTGAACACCTGATGGGCACCGACAAGTACGGCCGCGACCTGTTCGCCAGGTGGGCCTCCGCCGGTCGGGTCTCCATCGGGATGACCATGCTGATCACGCTGTGCTCGGTCGGGCTCGGCACGTTCATCGGCCTGGTCGCGGGCTACTTCGCGCGGGCGGGCACGGTGATCATGCGGGTCGTGGACGCCTGGATGGCGTTCCCGTCGATCATCCTGGCGATCGTGTTCGCGGTCGTGGTCGGTCCCGGCATGATGAGCGAACTGCTCGCCGTGACGATCATCTTCACCCCGTACACGGCCCGGATCATCCGCAGCCGTGTGCTCGGCCTGACCACCCGCACCTACGTGAAGGCGGCCAGGGTGTCCGGCATGGGGCCGTGGAAGACCCTGGGCGTGCACATCCTGCCGAACACCCTGCCGCTGGCCGTCGTGCAGTGCGTGCTGCTGTCGGCGGGCGCCATGCTCATCGACGGTTCGCTCAGCTTCCTCGGTCTCGGCATCTCACCACCTACCGCCACCTGGGGAAACATGGTCGCCGACGGGCGTACCTACCTGCAGACCCACCCGACCATGGTGATCTTCCCCGGCCTGACCATCGCCCTGTTCGTGTTCCTGCTGAACCTCACCGGTTCGGCGCTGCGCGCCTTCGTCGATCCTCGGGCGAGGATGCTGCTCGACCAGCAGCGACGACAGCGGCGGTCGCGCCGGTGAGCGCAGGCACACATTCGGGGGAAAGCCACCCGGTGACCGCGTCCAGGCGAGGCCACCCGGTGGGTCACACGTGAGCGCGGACGGCCCACCGGCCGTCCCGCCTCCGATCGCCCGGACCCGCAGGCTGCTCTTCACCCTCGGAGCACTGTCGACGTTCGGCCCGCTGTCGATCGACCTCTACCTGCCCGCGTTGCCCGTGCTGGCCCGCCAGCTCGGGGCCTCCGACGGCGCCGCCCAGTGGAGCATCTCGGCCTGCATGATCGGCCTGGCCGTCGGCCAGCTGTTCATCGGCCCGCTCAGCGACCGGATCGGCCGCAGGCGCCCGCTGTTCGCCGGGGTGGTGACGTACACGGCGGCGTCGTTGCTGTGCGCGGCGGCGCCGTCGATCGAGACGCTCATCGTGCTGCGCCTGGTGCAGGGACTGGCCGGATCGGCCGGGATGGTCGTGGTCGAGGCCATGGTCCGCGACCTGTACGAGGGCCGGCAGATGGCCCGCATCATGTCGCTGCTGATGCTGATCGGCGGATTCGCACCGATCGTCGCCCCGGTCATCGGCGGGCAGCTGCTGTACGTCGTCGACTGGCGCGGCCTGTTCGTCTTCCTGGCCGCGATCTCCGCGGTGCTGCTGCTCGTGGCGTTCACCCTGCCCGAGACGCTCCGCCCCGAGCACCGCCACTCGGGGGGCATGGCCCGGGTACGGGAGGGCTTCTCCGCGGTGGCGGGCGACCGGCTGTTCGTCGGCTGCACCCTGGGGTCGAGCATCGGCAGCATCGCGCTGTTCATCTACATCTCGTTCAGCGCGTTCGTGATCGAGGACGGCTACGGCGTGAGCCCGCAGGTGTTCTCCCTGATCTTCGGGATCAACTCGGTCGGCCTGATCCTGGGCGGCTGGTTCAACGCCCTGCTCCTGCGCCGCTTCACACCGGAGCGGCTGCTCGTGCCCGAGGCGCTGGTCGCCGTCGTGACCGGTGTCGGTACGGCCGTCGCCGCGGCGCTGCACGCGCCGCTCTGGGTGTTCCTGACCTCGCTGTTCTTCACGATCATGTCGGGCGGACTGGCCTCACCGAACGCGACGGCGCTCGCGCTGGTCCGTCATCCGGCCAACGCGGGCACGGCCGCCGCGTTGCTCGGCAGCACGGGCTTCCTGTTCGGCGCCCTGTTCGCCCCGCTGGCCTCGCTCGGCGGCGCCGGCGCCATCGCGATGACCGGCGGAATCGCCCTGGCCCGCATCGGCTCCTGGCTGGCGTACGCGCTGGTGGCCAGGCCGCGTGCGAACCACACCCCCGAGGCCGCGCCACAGCCGTGCGGTTCCGAACCGAACCCGTGACCGGCTGTTCGCCGGAGCCCGGCACCTCGGCGACGAAGAAGTGGAAGCCTTCGGGGAACAGCTCACGGGCGGCCGGGCCGGGCTGCGGCTCACCGAATGACGGAGAGCCGGAACCCGGCGTTCGTGAAGGCCTCGGTCACCGCGTGCAACGGTTTGCGCCGGAACCCCATCGGGACGGTCCGCCCGCCGAGCGTCCGGTCGAAGGAGTAGCCGGTGGTCGCGAGGTGGTCGGGCCGGGGGCCCTGGATCGTGTAGGCCACGAAGGGGTGGTCGACGCGATCAGCCGGCCGCCGGGCCCGAGCACCCGCCGCAGTTCGGCCGGCCCCCGGTCCTCCAGGTGGTGCGGCACCGGCGACGCGACCACGTCGTCGAACGGCAGGCGCTCGCGCGGGTCGGCGACGTGCGGGGCCACGTCGTCACAGTGGGCCCTGGGTGCCCTGGACCTGACGTTCCGCGGCCTCGACGACGTTGCTGAGCAGCAGCGCCCTGGTCATCGGGCCGACACCGCCGGGGTTGGGGGTCAGGAAGCCCGCGACCTCGCCGACCTCGGGGGCGACGTCACCGGCGATCTTCCCGTCGACCCGGGAGACCCCGACGTCGAGTACGGCGGCGCCGGGCTTGACCATGTCGGCGGTGATCAGGTGGGGCACACCCGCGGCGGCGACGACGATGTCGGCGCGCCTGACGTGGGCGGCCAGGTCCTGGGTGCCGGTGTGGCACAGGGTGACGGTCGCGTTCTCCGACCTGCGGGTCAGCAGCAGGCCCAGGGAACGGCCCACGGTGATGCCGCGCCCGACCACGGCGACCTCGGCGCCCTTGAGCGGCACGCCGTACTCCCGCAGCAGCAGGACGATGCCGTGCGGGGTGCAGGGCAGCGGCGCGTCGACCATGTGCACGAGACGGCCCAGGTTGATCGGGTGCAGGCCGTCGGCGTCCTTCGCCGGGTCCATCCGCTCGATCAGGGCCAGGGCGTCCAGGTGCCGGGGAAGCGGGAGCTGGACGATGTAGCCGGTGCACTCGGGCGAGGCGTTGAGCTCGTCGATGACGGCCTCGACCTCGGCCTGCGTCGCGGTGGCGGGCAGGTCCCTGCGGATGGAGGAGATGCCGACCTCGGCGCAGTCACGGTGCTTTCCCGCCACGTAGATCTGGCTGCCGGGGTCGTCGCCGACCAGGACGGTGCCCAGGCCCGGGGTGACGCCACGCTCCCTCAGCACGGCCACCCTGGCCGCGAGGTCTGCCTTGATCTTGGCCGCGGTGGCCTTGCCGTCCAGAATCTGCGCGCTCATGGCGCCAATCCTTCCATGAAGTTCAGCCGCGGCTCGCTTGCCTGCGCTCGATGATGCGGCGGGTGAAGGGGATGTACTCCACAGCCTTGGCTCCCAGGTAGGCGGCCCCGAGGGCCACGATGACGAGGAGCACGGGGCTCTGCCAGAACCCATTCATGATCACGAAGGCGTTCAGGAAGGAGCCGAGAAGGGGCATGGGAGTCTCCACGGGCGCGATGGACGAGATGCTTCACCTTAACCGGGCTTTAAACCCTTTTTAGCCGAAAAATCCTGTCCGTCCCGCCACGTTCCTGTCTCTGGTGCACGGCTGCCCCACGGATGGCGGCAGCCGTACGACCTGGGAAGATCTTGAGACTAGTGGAAGAAGTGCCGGGTGCCGGTGAAGTAGAGCGTGATCCCGGCGGCCTCGGCCGCGGCGATCACCTCGGGGTCGCGGATGGAACCGCCCGGCTCGACGACCGCGGTGATCCCGGCGGCGACGAGCAGTTCGAGGCCGTCAGCGAACGGGAAGTACGCGTCGGAGGCCGCGACCGACCCCTTGGCGCGCTCACCGGCGCGGGCGACGGCCAGCCGTGCCGAGTCGACCCGGTTGACCTGCCCCATGCCGACGCCGACGCTCGCGCCGCCGGAGGCCAGCAGGATCGCGTTCGACTTCACCGAACGGCTGGCCCGCCAGGCGAAGGCCAGGTCGGCCAGGACCTCCGGCGAGGCCGCCGCCCCCGCCTTGAGCTCCCAGGTGGCGGGGTCGTCACCGGGGGCGTCCACCCTGTCGGTCGTCTGCACCAGCAGGCCGCCGTCGATCCGGCGGAACTCGGCCTTGTTGTCCGGCCCCTTCGGGCAGGCCAGCAGACGGATGCTCTTCTTCGCGGTGAGCAGCGTCAGCGCCTCGGGAGTGAACGACGGGGCCACCACGACCTCGGTGAACACCTCGGCGATCTGCCCGGCGAGCTCCTCGGTGACCTCCCCGTTGACCGCGATCACCCCGCCGTAGGCGGAGACCGGGTCGCAGGCGTGCGCCTTGCGGTGCGCCTCGGCGACGTCGGCGCCGACCGCGATGCCGCAGGGGTTCTGGTGCTTGATGATCGCGACGGCGGGCTCGGCGAAGTCCCACGCGGCCCGCCAGGCGGCGTCGGCGTCGAGGTAGTTGTTGTACGACATCTCCTTGCCGTGCAGCTGCTCGGCGTTGGCCAGGCCGTCCCGCTGACCGGAGTAGAGGGCCGCGCCCTGGTGCGGGTTCTCGCCGTAGCGCAGCGGCGTCCTGAGCGTCCAGGCCGCGCCCATGTAGGTGGGCCAGGCGCCCTCCTCCGCGGCGTAGACGTTGGCGAACCAGGAGGCGACCGCCGTGTCGTAGGCGGCGGTGTGGGCGTAGGCGGAGGCGGCGAGACGACGGCGCTCGGTGACGGTGAAACCGCCGGCCGCGACCGCGGCGAGCACGTCGCCGTAGACGGCCGGGTCCACCACGACCGCGGCGGTGCCGTGGTTCTTGGCCGCGGCGCGGATCATCGCGGGACCGCCGATGTCGATCTGCTCGACGCACTCGGCGTCGGAGGCACCGGAGGCGACGGTCTCCTGGAACGGGTACAGGTTGACCACGACGAGCTCGAACGGCTCGATCTCCAGCTCTTCGAGCTGCTTGACGTGGGCCGGGTTGCCGCTGTCGGCCAGCAGGCCCGCGTGCACCCTCGGGTGCAGGGTCTTGACGCGGCCGTCCAGGCACTCGGGGAACCCGGTGAGCGACTCGACCGGGGTGACGGGAACACCGAACGAGGCGATCGTCGCGGCGGTGCCGCCGGTGGAGACGATCTCCACGCCTGCGGCGTCGAGTCCGCGGGCCAGCTCCTCCAGCCCGCTCTTGTCATACACCGCGATCAACGCGCGCCTGATGGCGATGCGGGTCACTTCGTGGTCCTCCTGTTTTGTTCAGATTTTCCGGCCGTCCGGCTCATCCGCCAGATCGTCCGAGACGTACGGTCCGTCCGGTCACCGTCCAGCCCTCCCGGGCCAGCCTGCCGACGGTCTCGACGAGCAGCCTCCGCTCGACGACCTTGATGCGCTCGTGCAGCGTCTCCTCGTCGTCGCCGTCGAGCACGGCCACCGCCTCCTGGGCGACGATCGGCCCGCTGTCCACCCCGGCGTCGGCCAGGATCACCGTGCAGCCGGTGACGCGGACGCCGTAGGCGAGGGCGTCGCGGACACCGTGGGCGCCGGGGAAGGACGGCAGCAGCGCGGGATGGGTGTTGACCATGGTGAAGGAGGTCGTGGACGGCTCACCGAGGATCTTCATGAACCCGGCGAGGATCACCAGGTCGGGCCGGTGCTCGGCGATCCTCTCGGCGATCGCCCTGTCCCACGCGGCCCGGTCCTCGTGGTCGGGCAGCCGCTCCACGAAGGTCGGCACTCCCGCGCGCTCGGCGCGGGCCAGTCCTTCGATGCCGTGCCGGTCGGCTCCGACCGCGACGATCCGGGCCCCGTACGCCTCATCGGCCGAAGCGTCCAGCAGGGCCTGTAGGTTGGTTCCAGAACCGGATACGAGGACCACAAGCCGAGCGGCCTGGGATGACACCGACGCACTCCTTTCGGACGGGACTCACGCCGCTGCAAGGGTATCGGCCTGTGCGCTCGTACGACGCAAGGAGGTCCGTTGACGTCACCCGTCCAGGCACGGCCTGCGGAAAGCGCGGGGCGCAGGGCGCTGTGGCTCGCGTTCGCCTCCGTGGTGATGACGTTCCTGCTCCCTCTCGCCGGCCTTGTCATGTCGATATTCGCGCTGGTCGTCTCGATCCGTGCGATCCCCGCCCTGCGTTCGGTCTCCAAGCCGACCGGTACGGCCGTCGCCGGGATCGTCCTGTCGGCCCTGGCGCTGCCGATCTCCCTGTCGATGGCGGCGATGCAGCTCTATCTCAGTGACGAGCTCTCGGCCTACGCCAACTGCCGCGCGGGAGCGGGCACCGTCGCCGCGCAGCAGGACTGCGTCCAGCAGCTCGAACAGGCGCTGCAGAAGAAGATGCCCTTCCTGCAGCCCGGCGACATCCGGTTCCCCTTCACTCCGTAGGAACCCTCACGGCCACAACCCGGTCAGCTCAAGGGCCTGCCCGGGTGAGGTGGCGTGCCGTACGCCGGGCAGCGGGGCGCCGTCGCGGTCGAGGACGCGCCAGCCGCCGAGCTGGACCACCGGGGCGCGTCCCCCGCGCATGGTCAGGGCCAGCTCGGACAGCGTGCCCCACGAGCCGCCGACGACGATCACGGCGTCCCCCGAGTTGACGACGACGGCGTTGCGCGCCTCGCCGAGGCCGGTGGGGATCACGACGCTCAGGTCGGGGTTGGCCTGCCACCGGTCGGCCCTGGACAGGATGCCGACGACCGTCCCACCGGCCGACCGCGCCCCCGCCGCGACGGCGGCCATCACGCCTCCGTAGCCGCCGCAGACCACCACCGCGCCCCGCTCGGCCAGCAGCCTGCCGACCTCGCGCGCGTCGGCCTCCTCCTGGGGCGTGCAGTCGCCGGGACCGCAGACCGCCACCTGAACCGCCATCGCGCTCCCCCGTCGTCGCCGTGCCCGCCCCGGTACGGCCCCGTGGCGTAGGCAAAGTGTCCCCCGCCGGGCGGTTCCCGTCAGCCGAAGACGCTGAAGGTCGCCTCGGCGCGGCCCCGGGTCGCGTACATCTCCCAGGCGGCGTCGGCGAGCGCCTCGGGGTCGAGGGTCATGCCCGCCACGGGGCCGTACCGCTCCGGCTGGGAGGAGACCATCCCGTGGATGTCGCCGCGTTCGACGACACCGCCGATGACCAGGCAGCCCGCGTAGACCCCCGTCTCGGTCAGGGCCGCGTTGAGGGTCACCGCGTAGGTGCGCAGGGCCGCCGACAGGATCGCCAGGTTGCCGAGGGCGGGCATCGGCATGACGGCGCTGAGCCCGGTGGCGAACAGCAGGCCGCCCTCACCGCGTTCGATCATGCCGGGCAGGACTCGCCGGGCCACCTCGACGGCGGGGTAGGCCCACTCCATCGCCCGCCGGACGTCCTCCGGCCCGGCCTGGAGGATCGGGACGGGGTGGGACTCGGGGTCGGTCGAACCCGGCCCGTAGTAGACCATCCCGACGGGACCGTGCCGTTCGACGACCGTGTCCAGGACGGACAGCAGGCGGTCGTGGTCGCGCACGTCGGCGGCGAACGCCTCGGCCCTGATCCCGGCGTCGGCGAGCGAGGAGACATATCCGGCGTGTCTGGCGTCGCTTCTGGACACCAGGACGACGGGGTGGCCCTCGCGGCCGAGCCGGTGCGCGATGGACATGCCGAGACCGGGCCCCACTCCGATGACGACCGCGACTCCACGTGAAGCGGACATGGCTGCGCCTTCCTTCCCCAGACAGGTTGAGGGAACCCTCAGGTTAGAAGTTGAGGGAAGCCTCAATTTCTTGCGAAGGTACCATGAAATCGAGGCTTCCCTCGACTTTTCGTGGGATCCGCGCTTCGAGGGGACTGACGACACATGGCGCTTCAAGCCCGGCCGGCGAGGCCGCTGCGTGCCGACGCCGTACGCAACCGCGACAGGTTGCTGGCAGCCGCCAAGCAGGTGTTCGGCGAGCGCGGGCTCGACGCGCCGCTTGAGGAGATCGCCCGCAGGGCCGAGGTCAGCATCGGCACGCTCTACAACCACTTCCCCACCCGGGAGGCGTTCTTCGACGCGATCCTCCCCGAACGGCTGGCCGCCCTGGAACGCATCGCCGCGGCGGCGATGGCCGACCCCGACCCGTGGCGCGGCTTCACCGGCTTCCTTGAGGGGCTGTTCGCGCTCCAGGCCGAGGACCAGGGGCTGAACGACGCGATGGCCCGGCGGCTGCCGCTGAGCGAGGGGGTGCTCGCCTCCTGCCACCAAGGTTTCGAACTCGCCGGTCAGGTCGTCGAACGCGCCAAGGAGAGCGGCACGCTGCGCGCGGACTTCGAGATGCGGGACCTGCCCCTGCTGGTCTGGGCCATGTCCCAGGTGATCCGCGAGTCGATGGGGGTCGCGCCCCAGGCCTGGCGGCGTTGCCTGTCGTTCTTCCTCGACGGCCTGCGCGCCGAGACCGCCCGCCCGCTCTCCGTCCCCGCCATGGCCGATGAGCAACTCGACGCGATCAGACTGCGGACGACGCCGGGGAGCTAGGGCCTGTTTTGTGGATCTTCGCCGTGGCGAGGATCGTCCAGGTGGATGCCCCGCGAGGCGGAGGGGGAGCTCATAACGGAGTTATGGGCGACAGATTCTCCCCGGGCCCCCGCGGCAAACGCGGAGCCTGCGGAGCGTTTTCATGGGGTGGGGCGACAACGCGGCGGGGGGCCGCCTGGACGACCGCGGTAGGCGTAGAGATCCGCAAAACAGGCCCTAGGACGACGGGGGCGCGGCGGCAAGCACTTCCCCAGCAAATGCCGCCGCGCCTTTTGCGCACGATCCAACCGCGAGGGCCGAATCACACTCCCCAAGGGAGTACCCACAACCCACTGGTTTTTCCCGAATTTCCCGGGAACGTCCTATATCGGCCATCCCGCCAGGTGTCACCTCCCCCAGGGCAAACATCTCTGCCCTGCGAAAACAGTGAATAAGATCCGAGCGTGCCCCCGTCCTCTGCCCAAGACGACTACGCTCACGCCGCTCTGCGCCACTACCGGGACGCGGTCTACCTGCATGACGACAAACGGCTCCCCAACGCCGACCATCACTACGGATTCGCGGTGGAGTGCGCGCTGAAGAGCCTTCTCCTGCGCTACCTCAACGCCACGATGATCGACGCCAGAGGCAGACCCTCCCACTACCCATGGACCGTTGACACCGGTGGCAACCATACGAGGCACGGCCACCTGCCCGGCATCTGGTCCGACGTGGCGACTCTGCTCCGAGGCCGGACAGGTAGCACACTTGGTGCTGTGCTGACCTCTTCCGCCCCCTTCGCCAGTTGGGACGTCGCCGACCGTTATCTGAAGGCCCCATCGCTCAGCACGACAATCATGACCCAGCGCAAGGCAGCCGCCACGCAGATCCTCACCCTGCATCAGCAGGCGCTCATTACCGGAGCCATCCAGTGACCACCCCTGACACCACCGTCCGTTTTGACGATGCCTGGCCCGTCGCCCTGGCCGTGGCCAGAGCGACGGCGGCCCAGGGGTATGACACCGTACTGGTGCGTGACATCCTGGGACGTTTCAGCCTGGCGCTGGACGACCGAGTTCCGAAGGTCTCATCGGAGTCGGCCGACAGGTGGCGCACCGAACTGGCCGAGCGCCTCGGTCGTTATGCCGCCGCGAACACCGTCCTGCTCGCCTCCGACCTCTTCGCTCCAGAAGCCGTCTTCGAATCCCCCCATCTGATCGACCTTCCAGGGCAGGAGGTCTCCCAAGGACACGGGCGCATTCGTGTGCTGGACAACGGTGTGGTCGGTGAGGACTGGGCGCCTGTCACCACCCCTCGGACGGAGGACTCCGGTGTCGGCACCACACGGATCGCGTTGTACGGATTCAAGGGGGGTGTCGGAAGATCGACTGCCACGTTCATGCTCGGCAAGCACCTGGCCGATCAGGGATCATGCGTCCTTGTCCTCGATCTCGACCTCGAATCGCCGGGATCAGGTCCTCTGCTGCTCAGGGAAGAGGACACGCCTCAGTACGGCCTGGTCGATCATCTCGTCGAGTTCGCTCTCGGCAACGCCGACGGTCTGGATCTCGTGGCGACGGCCTCCGGCATCTCGGTCGCGGGAAACGGCGAGCTGTGGGTCGCCCCCGCACGAGGCCGTGGTTCCGGGACGGCGCCGTACACGTATGTCGACAAACTCAACCGCGTCTACGGGAGCGTGCCCGGTACTCCGTCCCTCACCTTCGCCGACCGGCTGGAACAGGCCGTGACCGCCTGCGAGGCGGCTGTCGCCGCCCGGAGCCGCCGACCGGATGTCATCCTGCTGGACAGCCGGGCCGGTATCCACGACATCGCCGCGGTCACCATTTCGCGGCTGTGCGACCTGGCTCTGTTGTTCGGCTCCGACAACAGTCAGACGTGGAACGGCTACCGCGACCTCTTCACCGCCTGGCAGGCCTCCGGCCAGGCGGAGGCGATTCGCGACAAGGTGAAGATGGTGGCCTCAATGGTTCCGGACACGCACCGCGCGGAATATCTCTCGACGTTCCGTGATCGTTCCTGGGCGTGTTTCTCCATTCTCTACGACGACCTGCCAGCCGACGACTCGACTGGTTTCAACCCCAGCCCCGAGGACCTCTCCGCCCCGCATTCCCCCGTCCCCATCCTGTTCACCCTGGATCTCGTCGGCCTCGACGGGGTGTCCAGCCCCGGATGGAGCGAGCAGAGGTTCGTACAGGCCGCCTATGACGAATTTCTGACCACCGCCACTCGTCTCATCCTCGAAGGAGCATGATGACCGTCCTGCTCCCTCCTCAGGAGCTCCGCGCGCTGCTCGGTGCCGCGCTGCCGAGCACATACGACGCGGACACCATCGAACCGACTGTGAGCACGCTGTTCACGCCCGCCGGGCACCGGCGCGCGCTGGATGTGGACACCACGGTCGTCAAAGGCGGCCGTGGCGCCGGTAAGACCTTCTGGTTCAGATCTCTGCGTGACGATCGCCTGCGGGCGGTCGCTGCCAGTGAATACCTCATCGACCGGCTCGCACGGGTGAGAGTCGACGCGGGGTACGGCGCGGCCATCGACTCCGACCTGTATCCGGGACCCGGAGAGCTGCACCACCTGGTGGGCCGTGACGTCGCCGCCCACGATGTGTGGAACACCGTGCTCCTGGCCGCGCTCGGCGTACCCGATCTCAAGAACGTCCTCTCCTGGGAGGAGCGCATCAGATGGGTGCGCGAGCATCCCATGGCCAGGGATCGGGTCATCGCCGACGCCGACCGGCAGGCCAGGACCGACGGAACCCTGCGGATGATCCTTTTCGATGCCCTGGAGCATCTCCATCGGGACCGCCGCCACGCGGATCAACTCGTCGCCGGCATCCTCCAGCTTGCCCTTGAGGTACGGCTGCGCACCCAGAACATCCGGTTCAAGGTCTTCATCCGGCCCGACATGCTCGATGGAGCGCTTCTGTCCTTCCCCGACGCCTCGAAGCTCACCTCGAACGCGGCCAACCTGACCTGGTCTCCTCCGAATCTGTACGGACTTCTCTTCCATCACCTCGGTAACGTTTCGACCACCGAGGCAGAACGGTTCCGTGCCTCGGTCCCCGGATGGACCGAGCCCACTCCCGGACGTCACCTTCCCCCTCCCTCACTGCTCGGTGACGAAGATCAGCAGACTGCCCTGTTCACGGCCATCGCAGGCCCTTACATGGGGGCGAACTTCCGTAAGGGGCATACCTACACCTGGCTTCCGAACCATCTGATGGACGGGGCCGAGCAGGTCAGTCCCCGAAGCTTCCTCAACGCGCTGGCCAAGGCGGTCGAGGAGACCGAGGCACGGTATGCCACCCACCCCTATGCCATCCACCACGAAGGCATCCGGCGGGGCGTTCAGGCGGCGTCCACGACCCGTGTGGAGGAGATCAGAGAAGACCTCCCATGGGTTCAGACGGCCATAGCCCCTCTCGCGGGGCAGCAGGTCCCCATCGACGAGAGTCTCGTGATCGGTCTGTGGACCGATCACGAGCTGACCGAGTCCCTTCAGCGGCAGATGACGGGCACCGTTGGAAGCGAGGCGGTGAGGACGGGTCCGCGGAACCCCGACCGCTATCCCGATCTCATCGGCGAACTCATCGATCTGGGGGTGATGCGCCGCCGCAAGGACGGCCGTATCGACCTTCCCGATGTCTATCGGGTCGCTTTCTCCATCGGTCGCAAAGGCGGCGTGCCACGGGTCAGGACTTAACCACAGCCGCCGAACCATCCAGCCGGGGATCAGTCGCGGTCCCAGGCGTAGGGGTCCAGGTAGATGACGTGGCCGCCCTTGTCGTCCGACTCGTCGACGATGTCACGCCGGGGTGGGCGCGGAGGCTCCCGGTCGACCGGTTTCGACGGGCTCTCCGCGGCGGCCGAGGCGTGCTCGTCCTGCCAGTCGTCCCTGATGACCGGGATCGGCTGGGTCTCGCACTCGGTGGCGTCCAGCCAGTGGCCGGGCAGCCTGCCCAGCTCCTCGGGATCGGCGAGGCCGACCTTGCTCGCCACGGTGCCCGCGGCCTTGGCGATCTTGACACCCGCCTTGCGGACCGGGGCGGTCGCCGTACCGACCCTCTCGGCGGCCCTGGCGACGGCGGTGTTCTGACCCCGGAAGATCAGCCACCAGTTGGCCAGTCCCGCGGAGATCCCCGCGGCGACACCGACCTCCAGGGTGACCGAGAGCATCACCTCCCAGGCCGCGGGGCCGACCACGGTGAGCCGTGTGCCACCGAGCGGACCCCCGGACAGCGCCGCCAGCGCCCCGGCCACCGCGCCCGTGAACAGCCCGCAGGCGAACCCCCACAGCGGGGCGCCCTCGTAGGTCGGCGAGGGCGCGATCCTGACGCTCAGGACGCCCGCGACCGCCCCCGCCGCGAACGGCAGCGCGACCACCACCATCACCCACGCCGGAGTGGGACCGGCCTCGGGAAGCGCCCCCAGGATCGGCAGGCTGGGCACGACGCCGAGCTGGACCCCCGTCGGGGCGACCAGCGTCCCCGCGCCCACGGCGAAACCGGGGCCCGCGGTGTAGGCCATGCCCCAGACGATCGCGTTCGGTAGGTAGAGCACCTGGATCAGCAGGAGCAGCAACCCCCCGACGAAGCCGGGAGCCAGGATCTCCGACAACGCCCTGACCTGCGAGAAGTTCGCCACGAGCGCGCCGGTCACCAGGACCGTGCCCGCCACGAGCATGATCCCCAGCGCGGCGGCCGAGCTGATCAGGGCCGCGCGCAGGCGCTCGGGCAGCAACCTCAGCATCGCCCGCCACGGCCCGATCGCCCTGGCCGTGGCCAGCGAGCCCGCGGCGAAGGCCAGCAGCAGGTGGCTGAGCAGCGTCTCACCGATGAACGGCTGGGTGACCTCGTTGTCGGTGATCAGCGCGATCACCCCCGCCAGCAGCGCGTACGGCGCCGCCAGTGAGACACCCGCCTGGGCGACCAGCACGAGCTGCGCCCTGCGCCGGGCGTTGGCCTCGTCCTTCGGGCTGTTCTTCGGCAGTCTGGCGGGCATCCTGAGCCGCAGGTCGGCGTCCCTGGTCATCCAGACGCCCGCGCGGTAGAGCAGGAAGGCGGGCAGGACCGTCAGCCCCAGGGGAAGCAGCCCGATGACCCCGCCGGAGATGGAGAACCCCGCGTGGTGGGCCACCAGCCACAACTGCGCCGCCGTACGGAAGACCCCGGGCAGGCCGCTGCTGAACGCGCCCCTCGGGGAGGCGATCCAGCCGACCAGGGTGAAGGTGGTGAGCACCGCGAGACCCACGCCGAGCGTCCACACCGCGGCGAGCATCCCCGAGACGGGAAGCGGCCTGCGGACGTCGTCGTCGTCACCAGTGACGCCGGGCAGGGGGATACGGCTGAGGACGTTCCGGGGAGCCGTCCGTAGCTGGTCGAGAAGGGCCGTCACAATAGTCGATGGTCTCAGGATCTTCCACGGGGAAGGCACTCATCGCCCCGCGTGTCGCGGCGCCGTACGGGCGGATGTGCGTCCGGGGTGTGCGAACGGCCCCGCCCGGCCGACAACCCCACGCGGCCGGGAACCTCGCGCGTGCGATGATCCGCGCGGCCGGGGACGCCGGAAACAGGGAAAGGCGCCCGTCGAGGACGGGCGCCTTCACCTGTGGCCTGCCGGGATGTCCTAGCGGGCCTGCATGACCTCGCGCATCAGGCGGGCGGTCTCGCTCGGGGTCTTGCCGACGCGCACGCCGACCTTCTCCAGAGCCTCCTTCTTCGCCTGGGCGGTTCCGGCCGAGCCAGACACGATCGCGCCCGCGTGACCCATGGTCTTGCCCTCGGGGGCGGTGAAGCCCGCGACGTAGGCGACGACCGGCTTGGTCACGTGCTGCTCGATGTAGGCGGCGGCGCGCTCCTCGGCGTCTCCGCCGATCTCACCGATCATCACGATCGCGTCGGTCGCCGGGTCGTCCTGGAAGGCCTGGAGGGCGTCGATGTGCGTGGTGCCGATGACCGGGTCGCCACCGATGCCGACGGCGGTCGAGAAGCCGAAGTCACGCAGCTCGTACATGAGCTGGTAGGTCAGCGTGCCGGACTTGGACACCAGGCCGATACGGCCCGCGGTGGTGATGTCGGCCGGGATGATGCCCGCGTTGGAGGCGCCGGGGGAGGCGATACCGGGGCAGTTGGGGCCGATGATGCGGGTCTTGTTGCCCTTGGCGACGGCGTAGGCCCAGAACTCGGTGGTGTCGTGGACCGGGACGCCCTCGGTGATGACCACGCAGAGCGGGATCTCGGCGTCGACGGCCTCCTTGACCGCGTCCTTGGTGAACGCCGGGGGCACGAACACGACCGAGACGTCGGCGCCGGTCTGCTCGATGGCCTCCTTGACGGTGCCGAAGACGGGCAGGCCCTCGTGGACGGTCCCGGCCTTGCGGGCGTTGACGCCGCCGACGACGCGGGCGCCGGAGGCGAGCATGCGGCGGGTGTGCTTGGTGCCCTCGCCGCCGGTCATGCCCTGAACAATGATCTTGCTGTTCTCGGTCAGCCAGATAGCCATTACGCACCTACCGCGGCGAGCTCGGCGGCGCGCTTGGCCGCATCGTCCATCGTGTCGACAAGCTCGACGCCCTTGAGGTTGGCGTCGGCGAGGATCTTCCGTCCGAGGTCGGCGTTGTTGCCGTCGAGACGGACGACCAGGGGGCGGCTGACGGCCTCGCCGCGGCTCTCCAGGAGCTGGAAGGCGGACACGACGCCGTTGGCGACCGCGTCACAGGCGGTGATGCCGCCGAAGACGTTGACGAAGATCGACTTGACCGAGGGGTCGGAGAGGATGATCTCCAGACCGGCCGCCATGACCTCGGCCGAGGCGCCGCCGCCGATGTCGAGGAAGTTGGCGGGCTTGGGCTGGCCGGGGAAGGCCTCGCCCGCGTAGGCGACGACGTCGAGGGTGGACATGACCAGGCCCGCGCCGTTGCCGATGATGCCGACGCTGCCGTCGAGCTTGACGTAGTTGAGGTCCTTGGCCTTGGCCGCGGCCTCAAGCGGGTCCTCGGCGGCCTTGTCCTCGAAGACCGAGTGCTCGGCCTGGCGGAAGGAGGCGTTGTCGTCGAGGGTGACCTTGCCGTCGAGGGCCTTCACCTGGCCGTCGGCGGACAGGATCATCGGGTTGACCTCGACCAGGGAGGCGTCCTCGTCGACGAAGGCGGCCCACAGCTTCTCGATGAGCTCGGCGGCGCCGTCGAGCGCGACCTCGGGCAGGCCGCCCGCGACCGCGATCTCACGGGCCTTGGCGCGGTCGACGCCGTCCAGCGGGGAGACCGGGACCTTGGCGACCTTCTCCGGGGCGGTGTGCGCGACCTCCTCGATGTCCATGCCGCCGGCGGCGGAGCAGATGGCGAGGAAGGTACGGTTCGCGCGGTCGAGCAGGAAGGAGAAGTAGTACTCCTCCGCGATCGCGCTGGCCTCCTCGATCAGGACCTTGTGGACCGTGTGGCCCTTGATGTCCATGCCGAGGATCTGGGTGGCCTTCTGCTCGGCGTCGGCGGCGTCGTCGGCGACCTTGACGCCGCCCGCCTTACCCCGGCCACCGGTCTTGACCTGTGCCTTGACGACGACACGGCCGGTCAGCTGCTCGGCTGCCGCTCGTGCCTCCTCCACGGTGTGCGCGACGATACCGCGCGGCACCGGGATGCCGTACTCCGCGAAGAGCTCCTTCGCCTGATGTTCGAACAGGTCCACGAGGGTCCGTCCTTGCTTGTGCGGCTGGTGTACAGAATGTGGGCGGGCCGGCTCCTCGCTCTCATGGGGGAGCCCGGCGTCTTTGCGCCAAAGAAGCCTAGCCTCCCGAGGGGCGTGGCCAGGTCACCGGGTCCTCGCGGACGAAAGGGCCCTCTTCGCGCGGGACGGAATCATACGCGGGACGGGATCGCGCTTCGCACCCAATCGACGATCTCCTGGGTGGTCGCTCCCGGGGTGAAGACCCGGGCGACTCCCATGCGCTCCAGCTCGGGCATGTCCTCATCGGGGATGATGCCGCCGCCGAACACCACGATGTCGCTCGCGTCGTTCTCCGCCAGCAGCTCGATGACCTTGGCGAAGAGTGTCATGTGCGCCCCGGACAGGACGGAGAGACCGACCGCCGCGGCGTCCTCCTGGATGGCGGTGCGCACGATCTGCTCGGGCGTCTGGTGCAGGCCGGTGTAGACGACCTCCATCCCGGCGTCCCGCAGTGCCCGCGCCACGATCTTCACGCCCCGGTCGTGCCCGTCAAGGCCGGGTTTGGCGATGACCACGCGAATCCTCGACTCGGCTTCCATGCAGACCTCCTTGTCCGCGCTCCACGCGCTACGGAAGAGCTGTTCGCAGCGTAACCGGCGATGCCCCGCCGGATTTCACGGGACCACCGGAAATCTCGACACATTCATGATCATTGTCTGGAATGATGCCTTTCCCTCCCCATGTGAAAACTGATGTACAGGACGGTGAACCCCATGAGGCGATGGATCGCCCCGCTGGCCGCGGCGCTGCTCGCGCCGGCGCTGACCATCACGGCTCCGGCCGCCGCGCAGGCCGCCGCCGTCGACCCGGTGAAGGCGCTCAGGCAACGGCTGGCGTCCTGGGACGGCGTCCGCATCGCCGAGTCGGGCCAGGCCCCCTCGGCGGGCGGCACCCTGAGCTCGCGCCGCACGGGTGTCCTGCGCCTGTCCCCCTCGGGTCTCGCGGGCCTGGACGTCGTACGGCGGGACGTCTCAAGAACCGTCTCCGGCGGCAGAACCGAACTGCGCGCGGAGCGTGTGATCACCGTCGGCGGGGTGAACTACACCTCCTCCCCCCGTTTCGCGGACCGGCTCCCCCACGGCAAGGCCTGGGTCAGCGACACCCGCAGGAACACCCGCTGGGAGGTCCTCCTCGGCGACCAGGCGGTCAACGCGCTCGAACCCTCAACCCTGGGCCTCCTGCTTCGCACCGCGAAGGACCGCCTGCCGTACAAGGGCGGTGTCCAGTACCGGGGCACGGTCACCCTGAAGCGGTTGTACGACGCCTCCCCCTCCTTCAGGGAGCGCCGGGGCTACACGCTGCCCGCCGAGACGGGCCGCCTTTCGGTCGGCTGGCGGCTGTGGCTCGACACCCGCGGACTGCCCACCCGCCTGGTGACCAAGGACCCGCACGGCAGTGACGACATCCGCTACACCGGCTGGGGCACCGGGATCGTCGTGACCGCCCCGCCCGCGGACCAGGTCGTCGACGCCCGTCACCTCGGCTCAGGCGCCGCGATCGAGCGCACGCCGAACTCCCCCGCCGAGGGGGCCAGGTCGGGTGCCGGACGCGAGGACGCGCCGTCCCCCCGAGGCGACGCCGGGACCTCCGATGTCGAGGCCCCCGTCGTCGATGCCCCCGTCGAGAACCGGGAGTCGGCCGTCGGCGCCTCCGGCCGCGGTTGACGACCGCCGGGCTCACCGGATCTCGCGTGCAACCGCGGAATCCATAAAGGCGGAAAGCGAATCACGGCCGCCGAATGCCCGGCCGTTCTCTCCGAGCAGGCCTTTCGCATATCGCCTCCGGCGGCATTCCCGTCCGTCTCGGTTGGACGCCACGTCCCGCCCGGTTCGGCGCCGCACTCGCCTGTCGGACGCCACGCCCCGTCACCGCCCCGCCGCCCCGCTCCGGCCGCCCGCCGTACGGCTCACGCGTCTGCCTGGTCCTGGGCGGTGCGGAGTGAGCGAGGGCGTCGGCGGGGCTCACGGAAGGTGACCAGAAAGACACTGCACCAAATATTCACAACCAACTACGAATAAGCCATCAGATATCGCATTTTATGATGATCATATCTGATATGAATACCCTGAACCCTCCCGAACGGGGCGGAGGGTATATCCAGGAGGAATCCCCCTTTGAAGCGATACATTGCCGGTCTGGCGTGCGCGGCCATGGCCGTGGTGAGCGTCCCCGCGCTCGCGTCGACCGCGCACGCCAAGGCCGCCGACCCGGTCGCCGCGCTGAAGAGCAAGCTCGTCAGCGGCCAGGGTGTGACCTTCGTCGACAAGACGAAGGCCTACACCAAGGGCCAGAAGAGCAAGGTCGCCGTCGACCGTAAGGGCGTCCTGCAGTTCGGTCCGTCGGGTGTCGTGGCATCCGACCAGACCGGGAAGTACAGATTGGACAAGGAAGCCCTCGAAGCCCTTGAGGCGCTTGAGGAGTCCTCCAGCTCCGGCGACAGCGAGGATGACGCGGTCGACGACTTCATCGCCAAGCTGTTCAAGGGCATGACGAAGTCCGAGCGGGTGATCCGCGTCGGGAACACGTCCTACATCTCGGGTGGCGTCTTCGGCGAGTTCATCCCCGCGGACAAGACATGGGTCCGCTTCCCCCAGGAAACGCTTGGCATGGTCGGCACGGCGACCCAGTCGGTCAACGCGGCCGAGCCCACGACGCTCAAGGCGCTGCTCGCGCACGCCACCACCAAGCGCGCCGGTTTCTACTCCGGGAAGATCACCTGGAATGAGCTGGCCAAGGTCTCGCCGTGGTTCCGCGCCTCGCAGACCGTCTCCCTGTCCGGCAACACGGGCAAGACCGTGGTGAGCTGGAAACTCTACGTCGGCGCCGACCAGCTCCCCAAGCGTCTGACGACCAGCTACACGCCGGACAAGAAGACGACGCTGGTCTACGACACCGTCTACAGCGGCTGGGGCAGCATCGTGTCGATCAAGGCGCCCGCGTCCGAGACCGTCGCCGAGCTCAAGGACCTGCAGTTCGACGGGCCCGAGGTTCCGCTCGCCATCCTGCGCGGCGGGGTGAACACCCTCGTCGACCGTCCGGCGACGGGCGCCGCCCGGCAGTGACGGGTGCCTCCCGGTAGTCGGAAGAACGACCACCATGTACGTGCCCGGCGGACCGTGTCCGCCGGGCACGTCTCGTTGATCCCCTGGGTGGGCGACAATCTCCTCACCCCCCTGCGACGACGCGGGGACACCCCGGGAGGATCTTCTCGATGAGGCGAACGACCGCCGTCCTGACCGGTGCCGCCCTCACGGCCCTGGCATTCCCCCTGCTGATGGCGGCCCCGCCCGCCAACGCCCTCGCCGCCGATCCCGTGGCGGCGTTGAAGGGGCGGTTCAAGGCCGGGCACGGGGTGAGGATCGTCGAAAGGGCCAAGCTCGTCGGCGACGGCGGAAACCCGCGCACGGTGTACGGCCGGGTCAAGGGCGTGCTGGAGTTCGGCCCCTCGGGGGTCGTGGCGTCCGACCTGACCAGTTCCTTCGAGCTGCCCGCCGAGGAGGGCACGCCCTCCGAGCCGTTCGCCCCCTCCCGGACGGTCACCGTGAAGGGTGTCTCCTACACCCAGGGCGGCGTCTACGCCGGTTCCCTTCCCGAGGGGAAGAAGTGGCTGCGCAGCCGTGACGACGTCCTCTCCATGACCAACCCCGCGCAGCGGCTGTTCAACCCCCTGGAGCCCGCGACGCTGCGGGCCGCGCTCGCCCACGCGGGCCCCGGCCGTCCCGGCGGCACCCTGGACGGCACCAGGACCGTCGTCCGCTCCGGCTCCTTCACCCTGGGCGAGCTGTACCGGATCTCCCCGTCGGCCCGCGCGGTGCTCGGCGCGAAGCCCTCGGCCAAGTCGGCCCCGCTCAAGGTGAGCTGGCGGCTCTACCTCGGCGCCGACCAGCTCCCCCGGCGTGCCGTCTCGTCGTACGTCCAGTCCGTACGGGGCCTGACCAGCGTCGACGTCACCTATCTCAACGACACCCAGTACGGCGGCTGGGGCCTGCGCTCGGCGCTCAAGGCCCCGTCCGCCGCCGAGGTCGCCGACTTCGACGAGCTGAGGATCGGCGACGCCGACCCCGGGAACGTCTCCCTCAACAACCTGTTCACCGGGTGAACCGGGGTCAGAGCTTCTCGATCGGCGCGTAGGTCAGCAGCAGGGTCTTCTCCCCGCCGCTCCCGAAGTCGATCTTCGCCTTGGTCTTCTCCGCCACCCCGTCGACCGAGACGACCGTGCCCAGGCCGAACTGGTCGTGGGTGACCCGGTCGCCGGGGGCCAGGTTGGGGACCTGCCGCCCGCCGGTCTTCCTTGGCTGGGCGGGACGTGCCTCACGGCGGGTCGTCGCGGCGCTCCAGGCGCTCTTGCCGGGATCGCCGCGCCACTCGACCAGGTCGGCCGGGATCTCGGTGACGAACCGGGAGGCCGGGTTGAAGGCGGGGGCGCCCCAGGAGCTGCGGACGGCGGCGCGGGAGAGGTACAGCCGCCGTTCGGCCCGGGTGATGCCGACGTAGGCCAGTCTGCGCTCCTCCTCAAGCTCCTTGGGCTCGCCCAGCGAACGCATGTGCGGGAAGACGCCGTCCTCCATGCCGGTCAGGAAGACCACGGGGAACTCCAGCCCCTTGGCCGTGTGCAGCGTCATCAGCGTGACCACGCCCTGGCCGCCGTCACCGGCCGGGATCTGGTCGGCGTCGGCCACCAGCGAGACCTGTTCGAGGAACTCGACCAGCGTGCCCTCGGGGTTGGCCTCCTCGAACTCGGAGGCGACCGAGACCATCTCGTCGAGGTTCTCCAGGCGGCTCTCGTCCTGCGGGTCCTCCGAGGCGGCCAGCTCGGCGCGGTAGCCGGTGGCCTCAAGCACCTCCTGGGCCAGCTCCGAGGGCGGCGTCGTCTCCGCCTTGGCGAGCAGGCCGTCGAGCAGCGCGACGAAGTCCTTGATCGCGTTGAGCGAGCGGGTGGCCATGCCCGGTGCCTCGTCGGCCCGGCGCAGCCCCTCCCAGAACGAGACGCGCTCACGGGAGGCGAACGCCTCGACCATGGCCTCGGCCCGCTCGCCGATGCCGCGCTTGGGCACGTTGAGGATGCGGCGCAGTGAGACCACGTCGTTCGGGTTGGCCAGGACCCTGAGGTAGGCCAGCAGGTCGCGGACCTCCTTGCGCTCGTAGAAGCGCACCCCTCCGACCACCTTGTACGGCAGGCCGGTCCTGATGAAGATCTCCTCGAAGACCCGGGAGGCCGCGTTGGTGCGGTAGAACACGGCCACCTGGCCGGGGACGACCTCCTCGTCGTCGGCGAGCCTGTCCACCTCCTGGGCGACGAACATGGCCTCGTCGTGCTCGTTGTCCGCGACGTAACCGATGATCTTCGGCCCCGCGCCCTGGTCGGACCAGAGGTTCTTCGGCTTGCGGCTCTCGTTGCGCGAGATCACCGCGTTCGCCGCGCTGAGGATCGTCTGGGTCGAGCGGTAGTTCTGTTCGAGCAGGATCGTCCTGGCGTCGGGATAGTCGCGCTCGAACTCCAGGATGTTGCGGATCGTCGCGCCGCGGAAGGCGTAGATCGACTGGTCGGCGTCGCCGACGACGCACAGCTCGGCAGGGTCGACGGTGCCCTCCCTGACCACCTCGCCGTCCGCGGTGACCAGCTCGGGAGAGCCGACCAGCTCTCTGACCAGGGTGTACTGGGCGTGGTTGGTGTCCTGGTACTCGTCGACCATGACATGCCGCCAGCGGCGCCGGTAGTGCTCGGCGACGTCGGGGAAGATCTGCAGCAGCGTGACCGTCAGCATGATGAGGTCGTCGAAGTCCATCGCGCCGGCCTCGGTGAGCCTGCGCTGGTAGTTGCGGTAGGCCTCGGCGAGGGTGCGCTCCAGGTGGGTGCCCGCCTGGGCCGCGGCCGTCTCGTAGTCGATCAGCTCGTTCTTGAAGTTGCTGACCTGCGCCGAGAAGGAGCGCGGCGGGTAACGCTTGGGGTCGAGGTCCATCTCCCTGCAGACCATGGCCATCAGCCGCTGGGAGTCGGCCTGGTCGTAGATGGAGAAGCTCGTGGGGAAGCCGAGCCGCTTGGCCTCCCTGCGCAGGATGCGCACGCACGCGCTGTGGAAGGTCATCACCCACATCGAGGCCGAACGCGGGCCGATGAGGGCGTCGATCCGGTCCTTCATCTCCCTGGCGGCCTTGTTGGTGAAGGTGATGGCCAGGATCTCCTGCGGCCTGACGTCACGCTCGGCCAGGAGGTAGGCGATGCGGTGCGTCAGCACCCGTGTCTTGCCGGAGCCCGCGCCCGCGACGATGAGCAGGGGGGCGCCGTGGTGCACGACGGCCTCACGCTGCTGGGGGTTGAGCCCGTCGAGCAACGGGTGGGTCAGGGGAGCGGCTGGGATCGACACGTCCCCTAGGGTAAGGCGGCCCGCCGACAGCCGGGTCCAGGAATGTGGGCGGGCCGGTGGACGGTTATGAGAATTCATCAGTACGTGAACGACACGAGGGGGCGCACATGTTGTCGGAGAGCGAGATCGAGCGGGTGCTCGTGGTCACCGCCCACCCTGACGACGTCGACTTCGGCGCGGCGGGCTCGATCGCGCGTTTCACCGACCGTGGTGTCGAGGTGACGTACTGCGTCGTCACGGACGGCGACGCGGGGGGCTTCGACCGGGAGGTGGACAACGGCGGGATGGCCGAGCTGCGCCGTGGCGAGCAGACCGCGGCCGCCAAGGCCGTCGGCGTGACCGACGTGCGCTTCCTGGGCTACCCGGACGGCTCCGTGGTGCAGAGTCTCGACCTGCGGCGTGACATCGCCCGGGTCATCCGCCAGGTCAGGCCCGACCTGGTGATCACCCACTCGCCGGAGCGCAACTACCGTTTCGTGGCCCCCAGCCACCCCGACCACCGGGCCGTCGGCGGGGCCGCGCTCGACGCCGTCTACCCCGACGCCCGCAACCCCTACGCCTTCCCCGAGCTCCTCCTCCAGGAGGGTCTTGAGGCGTGGACGGTCAGGGAGGTCTGGCTCAACGGCTCGCCGACCCCGGACCACCACGTGGACATCACCGAGACCGTGGACCGCAAGATCAACGCGCTGCGCGCCCACGCCAGCCAGGTGAGTCACATGGACGACCTCGACGGCTTCGTGCGCGACCGGTTCGGTCAGACGGCGGTCACGGCGGGCTTCGGCGAGGGCCGTTACGCGGAGGCCTTCCAGCGGGTCCTGACCGTCTGACCTCCGACCTGCGAGCCGTACCTTTTCGGCGGAGTCCGAGGCCGCCCGCGTGGGCGGGCGGCCTCCTCCCGTCCGCGTCGAGTGCCCGGAGACCGTCTCGCGACCGCGGTGACCGCGAAGGAATCCGAGAAGGTCCGACCGGTCCGCAGCGTGTCCTGACCGTCTGAGACCACGATCGCGTTCGTCTCTTGTAAGCTTTGCCCACATTACCTAGTATTCAGGTAGGTAATGCATGCTTAACGACCGGATGGAGACAAACGTGCGCAAGAGAGTCCTCGCCACCGCAGTCGTCGCCCTCGCCGGCATGTTCACGAGCCTGCCAGCCGGTGCCGTCACCGCGGGCCAGGGCGCGCCGGGGGTCGGCGACCCCTACTACCCCGACTACGGCAACGGCGGATACGACGTCGCCCACTACGACCTGAGACTGAAGTACCAACCCGCCGACGACCACTTGGAGGGCACGGCGACCATCACGGCCACCGCGACCCAGGACCTGACCCGCTTCAACCTCGACTTCGCGCTGACGGTCAGCGAGGTCCTGGTCAACAACCGCAAGGCGACCTTCGCCCGGTCGGGCGCCCACGAGCTTGAGATCACCCCGGCGCTGCCCCTGCGCAGGAACCAGCCCGTCACCGTGGTGGTGAGATACGCGGGCACGCCGTCCCAGGTCACGGTCAACGGCATCAACCCCTGGCTGCGCACCCCCGACGGCGGTGTGGCGGCGGGCGAGCCCGAGGGCTCCTGGTGGTGGTTCCCGAGCAACGACCACCCCTCGGACAAGGCGACCTACGACGTCTCCGTCCTCGTCCCCGACGGCACCCAGGCCATCAGCAACGGCACGCTGCAGTCGGCCGTCTCCCGCCTCGGCTGGACCCGCTACAACTGGCGTTCCGCCAAGCCCCAGGCGACCTACCTGACCACCCTCGCGGTCGGCAGGTTCGAGATCGTCACGGACACCACGGAGAGCGGCCTGCCGGTCTTCAGCGCCTACAGCAGGGACCTCGGCGCCGACGAGGGCGCGGCCAAGGCGAGCGTCGGGCGCGCCGCGGAGATCCTCGACTGGGAGACCGGGGTCTTCGGCCCCTACCCGTTCGACGCGATCGGCGGCTACGTCCCCAACGTGCCCACCGGCTACGCCCTGGAGACCCAGACCAGGCCCTTCTACAGCCCGCGTCACTTCCGCAGCGGGGCCAACCCCTACGTGGTGGTGCACGAGCAGGCACACCAGTGGTTCGGCGACGACGTCTCGGTGAGGACCTGGCGCGACATCTGGCTCAACGAGGGCTTCGCACGTTACGCCGAGTGGCTCTGGTCGGAGAAGGAGGGCGAGGGGACGGCCGCGGAGCTGGCCGCCTACACCTACGGCTTCTACCCGGCGGACAACCCGTTCTGGCAGGTCAGGCCGGGCGACCCGGGTGCTGAGAACCAGTTCCACGCCGCGGTGTACAACCGGGGCGCCATCGCCCTGCAGGCCCTGCGCGGCGAGGTCGGCGACCAGACCTTCTTCAAGATCCTCAAGGGCTGGCCCGTGGCCAACAAGTACGGCAACGCCCGCGTCGAGGATTTCGTCGCCTACGCCGGGCGCCTGGCCGGCAGGCCGCTGGACGACCTGTTCAGGACCTGGCTGTTCACCGCCGGCAAGCCCGCCTCGCCCCCGGTGGCGGCCAACGCCCGCAGCGCCGCCCCCACCGGCCCGCTCCAGGAGCCCAGGTCCTGGAAGAAGATCCAGCGCGAGGGCCTGTCCGACCACGCCGAACACTGACCCGCGCGTCCCGGCGCGGAACACGGAAAGGAGGGATGCCGTTCACGCACCCACAGGAATCCGCTGAGCACGCACGTCCCACGGTCCCCGTGTCCCTCTCAGGGCGCGGGGACCGTCACGTCAGCGAGAGGTGTCGGCGGGGGCCAGCCGCGCGAACAGGTAGCCGAGCGAGTTGGTCGCCACGTGCAGCAGCGACGGCGCGGCCAGGCCTCCCCTGCGCCGTAGCTCGCAGAACACGACCCCGGCGAGCGCCGTCGCGACCACGGAACCGGCGACCGCCCGGGAAACCTCCCGCGTGGACGGCTTGCCCGGCGTGGGGTCCTCCCCCGCGGCCAGGCGGCCGAGGGCCGGGTTCGCGGTCAGCATGTCGATCGCGGGCAGCACGTGCCAGAGGCCGAACAGGGCCGAGGAGACCGCGGTCGCCGTGACGGGCCCGTGCGAACGGGCGACGAGGGCGTGCACCACCCCGCGGAAGCCGACCTCCTCAAGCAGGACCGTGCCGAACGGCACCTGGATCAGGGCCTCCTCGGCCACCCTGGCCGGTGAGAGCGCCAGCGCCCGCTCGTCGCGGAAGAACCCGCGGGTGGCGGGCAGCGCGATCCCCACCCCGTAGGCCCCGGCGACCGCGGAGGCCAGGACGCCCCCGATCAACAGGCCGCGGGAACCCTCCTGGAAGCCGACCTCCGACCAGGAGACCCCACGGCGTCGGGCGACCGCGAGCAGGACGCCGACCGTGACGGCCGAGGTCAGCGGGGCCAGCCTCGGCGCGACCCGGTTGTTGAGCACGTTGGCCGCCGCCAGCACGGCGACCGCCCCCGCCAGCGCGGCCCGCTGCCGCTGCCTGACGGGCGCGACCCGCTCGCGCGCCGCCCGCCGTACCGCCTTGAAGGTCCTGAAGCCCATGCTCTCCGGATGCACGCGTCGCGTCATCCCGCCTCCGTCCCTGCCAGTTCCGGGATGGGTCATCCGGCCTCGGGCCGCCGCCACCCTGCCGGGAAGCGCAGCCCGCGCCGTTCCTGAACGGTGAGACCACCCCAGATGCCCTCGGGTTCGGCCGCCCTCAGCGCGTAGGCGCGGCACTCGCCCAGGACCGGGCAGCCGGAGCAGACCGCCTTCGCCCGCGCCTCCTGCTCGACCGCCTGCGCCAGCGGGAAGAACAGCTCGGGATCGCTCGCACGACACGCCCCCCGTACGGCCCAGCCGATCTCCCCGACCATCTTCCGCATGACATCACCCCCTGGTGGACCACCGATCAACAGACTAGGCGGACCGGGGTGACGCCGACATCAACCTCGTGGCGGATTTCCGGGTAGGCGCCGCGGCGTACCCGGCGCCCAGGACGGTGCTCCGGACAGAGGCTCCGAACAGGGGCTCGGACAGCGCTCCGGGCAGGGGCTCGGTTCAGGGGCTCAGTTCAGGGGCCAGGCGTGGACCGGCTCGTTGGTGTGCATGTGCTCGATGTAGCGCAGGGTCATCCGGCGCAGCGCCTCGTGCCGGTCGAGGCCGTCGGTCGCCTCAAGGGCCTCGACCGTGCCGGTCTGCCACCTGGCCCCGGTCCTGCCCGTCACGCACCGCCGTTCGACGATGGTGAGCAGCCTGTCGCGTATCTCCGCGTCCACGCCCCGCAGCCGGAGGCCCTCGTCGGCGATCGGCAGCAGGCGGCGCAGGATCAGGTCCGAGGCGGTCACCTCGCCCTCCCCCGGCCAGTAGAGGCGGGCGCCGAGACCGTGCCTGGCGGCGGAGTGCAGGTTGTCCCGCGCGGCGGAGAAGGGCATACGCGTCCAGATCGGCCGCTCGGCTTCGGTGAGCACGCGCATGAGGCCGTAGTAGAAGGCCGCGTTCGCCGCGATGTCGGCCACCGAGGGCCCGGCGGGCAGCACCCGGTTCTCCACCCTCAGGTGCGGGACGCCGTCCACGACCGCGTAGATCGGCCGGTTCCAGCGGTAGACGGTCCCGTTGTGCAGGGTCAGCTCGGCCAGCTCGGGCGGGACGCCCCGGTCGAGTTCCTCCTGCGGGTCCGCCTCCTCACACAGGGGCAGCAGCGGCGGGAAGTAGCGGACGTTCTCCTCGAACAGATCGAAGACCGAGGTGATCCACCGTTCGCCGAACCACACCCTCGGCCGCACCCCCTGGGCCCGCAGCTCGACGGGACGGGTGTCGGTCGCCTGCTCGAACAGCGGGATCCTGGTCTCCTGCCACAGGAGCCTGCCGAACAGGAAGGGCGAGTTGGCCGCGACCGCCACCTGCGGCCCGGCGACGGCCTGGGCGGCGTTCCAGGTGGCCGCGAACGCCGAGGGCGCCACCTGGAGGTGGAGCTGGAGGCTCGTGCAGGCGGCCTCGGGCGTGATGCTGTCGGCGTAGGTGTCGAGGCTCTCCCCGCCCTCGATCGACAGGTGCATGTCCTCACCCCTGGCCGCGAAGATCTGCTCGTTGAGCAGCCGGTAGCGGGGGTTGGCCGACAGCGTCCCCTCGTGCACGTCGCTCTCGCGCAGCGTGGGCAGGATCCCGACCATCACCAGGTGGCCGCCGACCGTGTCGGCCCGCTCCTCGGCGTGGTTGAGCCGGTCGCGCACCGCCTTCTCCAGGCGTACGGCGCCGTCCCCCTCAAGCGGCTCGGGCAGGACGTTGATCTCGACGTTGAACTGGCCCAGCTCCGTCGCCCAGTCCGGTTGGGCGATCGCCGCCAGCACCTCGGCGTTCTTCATCGTGGGCTCACCCCGGTCGTCGACCAGGTTGAGCTCTATCTCCAGGCCCGCCCGTGGCCTGTCGGCCTCGAACCTGAACTCACGCAGCATCCGCGCCAGCGCGTCGAGGGACCGCCGGATCTTGTCCCGGTAGCGTCGGCGGTCCTCCCGGCTGAACACCATGGCAGGTACGTCACGACCCATACATCGCAGAGTCGCACATAAGTTACATATAGTACAGATCACACCAGACGGCGCGCGGTCGCCCATCGTGACAGTTCGTGCCTGTTGGAGAGCTGAAGCTTACGCAGGACGGACGAAACGTGCGTCTCAACCGTCTTCACCGAGATGAACAGCTCCTTCGCGATCTCCTTGTAGGCGTAGCCCCTGGCGATCAGGCGCAGCACCTCACGCTCCCGCTGGGTCAGCGAGTCGAGTTCGGGGTCGATCGGCGGGGCCTCGCTGGAGGCGAAGGCGTCCAGCACGAAACCCGCCAGACGCGGAGAGAAGACCGCGTCGCCCTCGGCGACCCTGCGGATCGCGTCGGTCAGCTCACGCCCGCTGATGGTCTTGGTGACGTAGCCCCTCGCGCCACCCCGGATCACGCCGATGACGTCCTCGGCCGCGTCGGAGACGGAAAGGGCCAGGAACCGTACCGGCGAACCCGACCCGAGCACCCGGCGCAGCACCTCCTGGCCGCCACCGCCCGGCATGTGCACATCCAGCAGCACCACGTCGGGCTGCAGCTCGGCGATGGCCTTGACCGCCGACTCCACGTCCTCGGCCTCACCGATCACCTCGACCGAGTCGCCCAGCTCGGCGCGGACGCCCGAGCGGAAGAGCCGGTGGTCGTCGACGATCAGAACCCTGACGGTGCTCACGCGCTCACACCTTCTCCAGTTTCATGGTCAGCATCACTTCCGTACCCTCGCCCGGCTCGGTCCTGACCCGGGCACTGCCCCCGTTGCGCTCCATCCTGCCGATGATCGACTGGCGGATGCCCATCCGGTCCTCCGGGACGTCCTTCATGTCGAAGCCGACACCCCGGTCCCGGACGAAGATGACGACCTCCTCCGGCTCCGCCTCGGCGTAGACGGAGATGACCGGCGAGCCGGAGTACTTCGCGGCGTTGACCATAGCCTGTCTCGCCGCCTGCATCATCGCCGACAGCTCCGGGGTCAGCGGGCAGTCGCCGACGCAGACGATCTCGATGGGCACGCCGTGCGCGTCCTCCTCCTCGGCCGCCACCCGCCGCACGGCCGCCGCGACCGAGGCGTCGGCGTCCTGCTTGGGCTGGTAGAGCCAGTTGCGCAGCTCACGTTCCTGGGAACGGGCCAGCCGCATCACCTCACGGGAGTCGTGCGCGTTGCGCTGGATCAGCGTCAGCGTGTGCAGGACGGAGTCGTGCACGTGCGCGGCGAACTCGGCCCGCTCCTCCTGCCGGATGCGCTCGCGCCGCTCCCGCTGGAGCTCCTTCCACAGGGCCGCCAGCCACGGCGCCGCGATGAGCGCGACCCCACCGACGACCACCAGCGTGAACATGATGCCGGGGCGGGCGCTGCCCAGCTCGTTGGTCGCCGCCAGGAAGCCGATCGCCCCGACGACCACCAGCCCGAGGCCGACGAACGTGCGGACCCGGTTCTGGCGCACCTGCCCGACCGTGGTGGACATCCAGCGCCGCCGCCGGTCGGGGTCGGCCTGCTGCCACAGGATCAGCGAGCCGATGCCGCCGACCGCGATCGGCCACGCGCCGATCCCCCCCGCTGAGGCGCCGGTGAGCCACCCCAGGGCCAGCAGCGCCATGCCGATCGCGCCGTAGGCGGCCAGCTGGCTCCAGTCCCTCGCCGGCTCCCTGCCCTCGTACGGCTCGCGCGGCGTGAACATCCACAGCGCCGCGTAGGCCACGGCGCCGATCCCGTCCAGGACCGTGAGCAGCACGAAGGCCAGCCGCAGCACCACCGGGTCAAGCCCGAGCTGGGCGGCCGCGCCCTGGGCGACACCCGCGAACAGCCGCCCCTCGACCGGCCGCATCAGCCGGGGGGAGGCGGGTTCCTCCGAGGTCGCGGGCGCCGCGTCGCGAATCATCGTTCTGTCAGCCATATCCCCAGCATCGTCACATGTAGGACGGTATCTCCGCATCCGGCGTTCCCCTGACGGGACCCTGAGGAAGGCTCGTTCGGTAGGGGACGACTCAGGGGTCTCCCGGATGCGACCACCACCCCGGCCAGGCCACGATGGACACATGAACGACACCGGGAACGCGCAGGACCCGGCGAGCAGCCCGCCCGACTCGCCATCTCCCTCGTCCCAGCGGAACAGGACGCTCGGGCGCGCCGAAGAGGGCCGGATGCTCACCGGTGTCTGCGCGGGACTCGGCCGCCACACGGGGGTCGACCCGGTGCTGTTCCGGGTGGGCTTCGCCGTACTGGTGCTGGGGTCGGGCATCGGCGTCATGCTCTACATCGCGGCGTTCCTGCTCATGCGGGAGACCAACGGCGGCCCCGGCTACATGGAGCAGTGGACCAGGCGTGACTTCGACAGCGAGACCGTCCTGGCCCTGCTGGCCGGCGTCTTCGCCGTCGGCCTGATCATCAACCTGTCCTCGGACGGCATCGGCACCGGCACCGTCGTGGTCGGCACGCTGTTCGCCATCGCGCTGCTCACCGCCCACTCGCGCGGCGTCGACCTGCTGGCCGTCACCCGCTCCCTGCCCGAACGGCTCCGCCCGCACCGGGCCTTCCACCCCCCGGCTCCCCCGTCCTTCGCCAACCCTCCCGGCTTCTCCTTCAGGCCCTCCTCCGCGCCGCCTCCCTCCGGGGAGCCGTACGGCGCGCCCCAGGGTCCCGTGGCGCAGCCGTACCCACGGCCCCACCAGGACACGACCGAAGCACCCGTGCCTCCGGTCTCCGAGAGTTCCGAGGTCCCCCCGGCGCCCGAGACACCCACGGCCTCGGCCGCCGCGGCATCCGAGGCTCCTCCGGTGCCCGAGGCCCCTGAGGCATCCGTGTCGCCGGCCCCTGCGGCTCCCCCTGCGCCCGCGGCCCCTGACGCTTCCGAGGCGCCCAAAGCCCCCGAGCCCCCCGTGGCGGCCCGGCCGTACGCGGACGAGACGACCGTCAACGCGGCGCACACCCCGCCCGGGGCCGACAGAACCGTGCGGGCGGCCTCCAGCGGGCCGTACACCGCGACGCGGATGCCCTTCGACTCCTCGGGAGAACCGTTCTCCCCCTACGGCCCCTACCGCCCGCTCGACCCCAGCAGGCGGCAGCAGCCGTACTCTCCCTACGGCCCGCCCATGTACGGCCCGCCGCCGCAGAAGACGGCCAGGCCCAGGCGCCCAAGAACGTTCGTCGGGGTCATCACCATGTTCCTGGCCCTGATCGTCGGAGGAATCATCGTGGCGGCCCAGTCCCCGTCCGGATCTGTGAACATGACGGCCGTCGGTGGCGCGATGCTCATCACCATCGGCGCGGGCCTGCTGGTCGCCGCCTGGTTCGGCAGGGGCACCGCCCTGGTCGCCGTGGGCACCGTCCTCGCGCTCGCCCTCGTCGCCGGATCGACGCTCACCGGCATGCCGAGGAAGTTCGGCAGCTACCACTGGGAGCCGACCAGCATGGCCGACATGGCCCCCTCCTACGCGGTGGGCATCGGCGAAGGCACCCTCGACCTGAGCGAACTGCCCCTGACCCCCGGGTCGCGAACCGTCCTCGCCGCCTCCATCTCGGTGGGCGAGCTCCGCGTGATCCTTCCCCCGACCGCCAGGGTCGAGGTCAGGGCGTACACCAAGATCGGCGAAGTCAAGATCGACCACCTGGTCGAGGGCGGTGCCGACATCCGCTACGACAAGATCCTGGAGCCCGAGGTCCAGCCCAAGGGCGACGCACCGACCATCGTGCTCGACGTCAAGGCGGGCATCGGAGACGTGGAGGTACGGCGTGCGGCCTGACAACGAGCCCGAGGTGCGCCGACGGGTGCACCGCACGGACTGGATGGCCCTGCTCAGCGGCCTGCTGTTCATCGTCACCGGCATCCTCTTCATCACCCTGCCCGACATCGAGCCCCTGGTCATGCTCCCGGTGGTCCTCGGCGGGCTGGGGCTGGCGGGATTCGCGGCGATCCTGGCTCGGGCGGTACGGCGTTAGCATTTGCTCCGCCTGGCGGCGTCGCGGGGCTTGGGCGCTTCGAGTCGGCGCTTTCCCTCGTCACTCCGTCGCTTCGCTCCTGCGTTCCTCAGTCCAAGCACCGACGCGCCCAAGCCGACACTCCTCACGCACGACACCGGTAAAGCACAAGCCCTGCCTCTTTGCGCCACCTTCGGTGGCACGGGGCTTGGGCGCTTCGGGTCGGTGTCTTCCCTCGTCACTTCGTCGCTGCGCTCCTGCGTTCCTCAGTCCAGACACCGACGCGCCTAAGCCGACACTCCTCACGCTTGGCGCCGGTAAGGCCAAGATCAACTCCTCTCGCTTGGCACCGGGAAAGTCCTGGCAGAAAACTCTCGCGCCGGGGCGGAAAAGTGTGGGCCGAGACTTTCTATGGCTGGGGTGCCTGAAGTCCGGCTGGCGGCTTCGGGCGTTCGATTCGGCGACGGGCGGGCCGATCCCTGATCGGTCGTTCACGCCCCTACGGCGTCCGGTACGGGTCTCCAGGCCGCCCCGGCGGTGTGGGCCTTTCTCGACGCCCGAGAACGCGGCCGTCGAGGACCGGAGCGCCTGACAGGCCCGCCCCGATCCCGGGTCTCAGCCGCGTCCCGACGGAGATCGGGGAGGCCGATGTCACGCGGGACACCGGCCGGTGGATCGACCGGGCGCCGATCACGCCTCCGTGCGAGGAGGCGTCGAGGACACGCGGCCGGTCGACATCGTGGGTTCCACGGCCCTGAGCTGTGGATTCGCCTGCTTGAAGGGGAAGACTGGCGGGCAGAAACAGGGAGGTACGTATACGTTTGTCCGGCTCCGCCTTCCGGGCCGCCACGGGTGCATCGGGAGGGTCCATGCCTCGGATCACCGTCACCGTCGACGAGGTCACCTATGAGGAGGAGGTCGAGCCGCGGCTGCTGCTCGTCCATCTGCTCAGGGACCGGCTCGGCAGAACCGGGACCCCGATCGGCTGTGACACCGGCAACTGCGGCGCCTGCACCGTCATGCTCGACGGCGTCAGCGTCAAGAGCTGCTCCGTGCTGGCCGTACAGGCCGACGGGGGTGAGGTCGTCACGATCGAGGGTCTCGCCAGGGGGCCGGAGTGGCACCCCATGCAGAAGGCCTTCCACGCCGAGCACGCGCTGCAGTGCGGCTACTGCACCCCCGGCATGATCATGGCCGCGATCGACCTGGTCAGGAACGACCCGGACCCGTCGGAGGAGGCGGTGCGCCGGGGCCTTGAGGGCAACCTGTGCCGCTGCACCGGATACACCACCATCGTCAGGGCCGTACGGCGCGGCGCCCGCGAGATGGCGGGACGGGAGGCCGGAACGCCATGACCGGGCGAACCACCGAGAACGACCGGCCCGGCACCCCCCGCGGGAGTCACGAGACCGGCAGGGGCCACGAGCCTCAGGGACCCGGACCGGCGAATCCGGCGGACCTCCCCCGAAACCACGAACCCGATGAGGACCACGAGGCCGACGAGGGCCGTGAGGTCGGCAGGGCTCGGAGGCGTAAGGAGGATGCCCGGCTGGTCACCGGGAGGACCACCTGGACCGACAACATCCGGCTTCCCGGCATGCTGTACGTGGCGTTCCTGCGCGCTCCGATGGCGCACGCCAGGATCACCCGGGTCGACACCTCCGCCGCGCGTTCCCGGCCCGGTGTGGTGGCCGCGTTCCACGGTCAGGACTTCGCCGGCGAGCAGGGCAGCCTGCCGTGCGCGTGGCCGGTCACCGAGGACGTCGTCATCCCCGACCACCGGCTGCGGGTGATCGCCCCCGACGTGGGCGGCGGTTTCGGGTCCAAGCTCCAGGTGACCGCGGAGGAGGTCCTCGCGCTGCTGCTGACCCGCAGGCTCGGCAGGCCGGTGAAGTGGACGGAGTCCCGGTCCGAGGGGAACCTGACCGTGCACCACGGCCGTGACCAGCTCCAGCGGATCCGGCTCGCCGCCGAACGGGACGGGCGGCTGCGGGCCGTACAGGTCGAGCTGCTGGCCGACATGGGCGCCTATCTGATGCTGGTCACGCCGGGGGTGCCGCTGCTCGGGGCGTTCATGTACGGCGGCATCTACAAGATGAACGCCTACGACTTCACCTGCACGGGCGTCTTCACCACCAAGATGCCGACCGACGCCTGCCGGGGCGCGGGGCGCCCCGAGGCCGCCTTCGCCATCGAGCGGGCCATGGACGAACTGGCCCACGAACTCGGTCTCGACCCCGTCGAGGTACGGCGCCGCAACTGGACCACCCATGAGGATTTCCCCTACACCACGGTCTGCGGCCTGACCTACGACTCGGGGAACTACGAGGCCGCGACGGACCAGGCGCTTGAGCTGTTCGGCTACGACGCGCTCAGGGCGGAACAGGCGCGGCGGCGGGCGGAGCGCGACCCGGTGCAGCTCGGCATCGGCGTCTCGACCTTCACCGAGATGTGCGGCATCGCGCCCTCGCGGGTGCTGGGCTCGCTCAACTACGGCGCGGGCGGCTGGGAGCACGCCTCGGTCAGGGTGCTGCCGACCGGCAAGGTGGAGGTGGTGACCGGGACGAGCCCGCACGGCCAGGGGCACGAGACGGCCTGGAGCCAGATCGCGGCCGACGCGCTCGGCGTGCCGTTCGAGGACGTCTCGGTGCTGCACGGCGACACGGCGGTCTCGCACAAGGGCATGGACACCTACGGCTCCCGGTCGCTGGTCGTCGGGGGCGTCGCCGTACTGTCGGCCTGCGAGAAGTTGACATCCTCCCCCGCTTGAAGGGCGGGGGATTCCAACGGCAACTACCCCACCGGGAGGAGGTCGCGTTGAGGTTCGCGGTTCACAGGCCCGGCAACCCGGTCGCCTCCCCGCGCATCCACCGCATGCCCTGCGGCGGTGTCTCTGATGTTCTTGGCCGCGTTGACGTCGGCGTTGTCCCGGTGCCCGCAGGCCACGCAGCGGAATCGAGATTGGCTCTCTCTCGACTCGGCCGCGCGGTGTCCGCAGGCGTTGCAGGTCTGCGACGTGTAACGCGGGTTGATCCTCCGGACGCGGCCAGGGGCCTTGTGTTCCAGCCGCGTCACGAGCTGCCCCCATCCCGCGGCGAGGATGCCCCGGTTGAGAGCGGCCTTCTGCCGGATGTTGCCGCCCGGTTCGGCCAGGGTGCCCTTCGCCGAGCGGGTCATGCCGGAGATCTTCAGGTCTTCGACGGCGATCACGTCGAACCCGCGGGCCAGGCCGGTGCTGGTCTTCTCGATCCAGTCCTTGCGCCGGTCGCCTTCGTGGGCACTCAGCCTCGCGATGGCGGCCTTGACCCTGCCGCGGCGCTTCGATCCGCGGCCGGCGCGTGCGAGTTTGCGCTGCAACCGCAGCAGCCGGGCCCTCTCGGTGTCGCGCAGGCCGGGCGCGTTCAGCTTCTCCCCGGTGGACAGCGCCACCGAGACCGCAACGCCCCGGTCCACGCCGACCACCTCGCCCGTTCCGGGGGCGGGGATCGGTTCAGGGATCGCGGCGAAGGCGACATGCCAGCGCCCGGCACGGTCGCAGGTGATGCGGTAGGACCTCACCCCGCCGGGGACGGCGCGAGACCACCGAAACCGCACCCAGCCGACCTTCGGGACCCTGACCTCACCCACATGCCGCGACAAGCGCCGCACGTCGCCGGGCGTGACTGCGACGATGCGAAACCCCTCGCTCCGCCCGCGTTTGCGCCACACCGGCCGCCGGTGGGTTCCACCGAAGAAATTGGCCATGGCCTGGGCGAAGTCCTTGAGTGCCTGCTGCTGAACGACGATCGACCCGGCCCTCAGCCAGTCGAACGCGGCACGGGCCTCGGTGAGCTGACGGCACTGCTCGGTGAACCCCGGAGCGCTCCTGCGGCCCGGTTTCCAGCAGGCATGCTGCTCAATGGCGAGATTCCACACGAACCGGGCGTGCCCGCAGTGCCCGGCCAGCACCGCCTCCTGGGCAGGCGTCGGGGAGAGCCGGTAGCGGGACACGCCGATCAACCTACTGAACCCCACCGACAAAACCCGGAGATCACCATGCGGTATCGTTCCGCGCTTCCTTCCCGCCCTGAAGGACGGGGCATCCGCGCTGGAAGTGCCAGGTGGCCGTGGCCCTCGGCTGTGTGGTGGTCGTCAGGTCGGAGGAGGGGGAACGGGAGATCCCCGCCGCCGGCTTCTTCGTGGACTATCTGGAGTCCGCTCTCGAACCCGGCGAGGTGCTCGTCGGGGCGCGGGTGCCCAAGCTCGGCCCGGGCTGGGGTTTCCACTACGAGAAGTTCCACCGGACCGCGCAGTCCTGGGCCACCGTGGGGGTGGCGGCGGCCGTACGGCTCGGCGAGGACGGTGGGGTGGTCGAGGAGGCGCGGATCGCGCTGACCAACATGGGTCCGGCCCCGGTGCGGGCACGGGCGGCCGAGGCCGCGCTCGTGGGTGTCCCCATCACGTCCCCGGGCCCCGGGTCCTCGGGTTCCGGGAGGTCCGCCTCGGGCGGGGAGCGGCTCAGGCATGCCTGTGACCTGGCGGACGAGGGCACCTCCCCGCCCACCGACCTGCACGGGGACCCCGCCTACCGGCGTCATCTGGCCCGGGTGCTGACCCGCAGGGCGGTCGTCGCGGCGGGCCGCTGAATCCCGGGCCCCGGCCTCCGGCGTGTGAGTGGTGATGGACAAGGAGCGGTTCGATGGCGATGCGGTTCGAGCACGAGTTCACGGTTCCGGTGCCGGTCGAGAGGGCGTGGACGGCGCTGCTCGACGTCGAGCGGGTCGCCTCCTGCCTGCCGGGGGCGACGCTGGAGACGGCGAAGGGCGATGAGATGACCGGGCGGTTGAAGGTGAAGGTCGGGCCGATCACCCTCACCTACCGGGGCAGGGCCAGGTTCGAGGAGGTGGACGAACCAGGTCGTACGCTGATGATCGGGGCGACCGGCAAGGAGACACGCGGCCCGGGCACGGCGTCGGCGACGGTGGTCGCGCGCCTGCGTCCCGAAGAGGGGCGGACGCGGGTGGCCGTGGACACCTCCTTCACGGTGACGGGACGGCCCGCCCAGTTCGGCAGGGGCGTGATGTCGGAGGTCGGCGCCCGGCTGGTCGAGCGGTTCGCGGCGAATCTGTCGGAGTCGCTTCAGGGCTCGGAGGCCGCGCCCCGGGAGTCCCGTCGTCTCACCACCGTCCCCGGAAAGCCCGGGGATCCGGAAAAGGCCGCGAAATCCGAAAAGCAGGGAACCTCCGGGGAGACAGGAAAGTCCAAGGAGGGGGAAAACGCCGGGGACCGGGACGTCCACCCGGCGGGCACCTCACGCACCTCCCGGACACCCGACGAGGAGGCCCTGGACCTTCTGGAGGTCGCGGGGATTCCCCTCCTGAGACGTCTCGCCCCGCTCGCGGGCGCCCTCGCCGTCCTCGTTCTGGCGGGGTGGCTGGCCCGCCGCGCCCTGCGCGGCAGGGGTCGCCGGAGGGCCCCGATCCTTATAGGAAGATGAAGAAAACCATAAACAAGAGTTATGAGTTGCGCTTCCGGTGAAATCCACCCGTTGACGGCGCTTCAACTCTCCACGCCCTGGAACTGCGATGATTTCCTTGAAGTCACAACAAGTCAGTTAATTTCTCAAACTGATGGTGAACGCGGATGCTATGACGGATAGCGTCTTCATATCGGGGAGGGCGATGCAGCGTCAGGAGCAGCCATGAGGAGCCCGGCGTCACCCGATCTGATCGGGCGTGGCAGCGAGCTGCGGGCGTTGGTCAGGGCGATGAGCAGACCACCCGCGGTCGTCCTGGTCGAGGGGGAGGCCGGGATCGGCAAGACCCGGCTGGTGCGCACCGCGCTCACCCACCTCATCCCCGGTGAACGTCTCGTCCTGCTGGGCGGCTGTCACCGCATCCGTGAGCCGTTCCCCTACGGGCCGGTGTTCGAGGCGTTGCGGGACCTGGCCGGTGGGCTGCCGCCCGCCGGGGACCTCAACCCGGTGATCGGGGCGCTGCGCGACTACCTGCCCGAACTGCCCCTCCCCCCGGCACCGCCGCCGCTCGGTGACTCCCGGGCCGAACGGCACCGGGTCTTCCGCGCCGTCCGCGCCCTGCTGGCGGCCGTGGGGCCCGCCGTACTGGTGGTGGAGGACATGCACTGGGCCGACGACGGGACCAGGGACCTGCTGCACTTCCTCATCGGGCAGCCGCCGGAGGAGCTGACGCTGGTGGTGACCTACCGGCGGGACGGGCAGCACGGGCAGGCCACGTTGCCGCTCGGCCACGCCTACCGGCGTCCGGCGGGCGCCGACAGCGTGGTGGTCACCCTGGCGCCGCTGGACGTCTCCGGGGTGCGCGGCATGGCAGCCGCGCTGCTCGGCCGTCCCGACCCGCCTGAGCCGTTCGTCACCAGGCTGCGGGAGCGGACGGCGGGCATCCCGTTCGTGATCGAGGAGGTCCTCAGGTCGCTGCCCCCGGCGTACGAGCCGGGTTCCGAGTGTCCGGACGCGCTCGACCACGTCGGTGTCCCGCTGCTGTTGCGCGAGGCGACCGCCGACCAGCTCTTCGGGCTGACCGAGGCCGCGGTGCGGACGGTCAGGGCCGCCGCCGTCTTCGGCGTCCCGGTCGGCGAACGGCTCGTCACCGCGGTCGGCGGTGACCTGACCGGGCTCGGCGAGGCCCTCGCCGCCGGGGTCCTGTACGAGGACCCTCCCGGCCGGTACGGCTTCCGCCACGCCCTGGCCCAGCAGGCGGTCTACGAGGCGATCCCGGGCCCGGAACGGCGGGCGGGGCACGAGCGGGCGATGGCGGCGCTGCAGGAGTCCGACCCGCTGGCGCTGGTGCAGCTCGCCTTCCACGCCAGGCAGGCGGGGATGCGCGAGACCTGGCTGCGGTACGGCACCGCGGCGGCGGACCACGCCGCGAAACTGGGCGACACCCCCGTGGCGGTCGAGCTGATCGAGGACATGCTCGCCTCCCCCGACCTGCCCCCGCGCGACCGGGAACCACTCGTGCTGACGCTGAGCCGCCTGGCCACGACCGGGCTGTCCCACCAGCGGGTGGTACGGCTGCTGCGCCGCCTGCTCGGCGACGGCCTCCTCGAACCCGACGCGCGCGGTGAGGCGCGGCTCAACCTGGGGCTGCTGCTGTGCAACCAGGCCAACGACAGCGCGGCGGGCAGGCCGGAGATCACCACGGCGGTCGGGGAACTGCGGGACCGGCCGATGCTCGCCGCCCGCGCCTGTTCGGCGCTCGCGATGCCGTGGTGGGGCTCCGACCCCCTGTCGGCCCACCGGAAGTGGATCGACCGCGCCGAGGAGCTGATCGTGGGCGCCGACGATCCGGCGCTCGCGACCGCGGTCCTGGTCAACCGGGTCTCCTTCGAGATGACCCTCGGTTCCCCGCGCGCGTTCGACCTGGTGACGAGGCTGCCGGTCACCGACGGGAACCCGCGTGTGCGCAGGGAGGTCGCCAGGGCCTACGCCAACCTCGTCGACGCGGCGGCGACCCTGGGGCACCTTGAGTGGGCCGAGCGCTTCGCCCGGGAGGGTGTACGGCTGGCCACGGCGGCCAACGCCCCGGTCTCCGCCTACCAGCTCAACGCGACGGCGATCCGCAGGGACTGGCTCGCCGGCCGCTGGGAGGGGCTGCGGGAACGGGCCCACGCCCTGGTCGAGCTGGTCCCGGAGAACCCCCTGTCCGCGGCGGACGTCTGGCTGGTCATGGGGATGCTGGCGCTGGCCAGGGGCGAGTGGGAGGAGGCCGCCAGGCACCTGCGCGCGACCGGCCTTGAGGAGCCGGACGGCCACTTCCTGCCGGTCACGTTCACCGCGGCGAGCGGCATGATCGAGCTGTGCCTGGCCAGGGGGCTGACGCAGGAGGCCGTCGGCCACGCCGCGCGCGCGGTGGCCCGGCTGCGGCACAAGGACGTGTGGGTGTGGGGTGCCATGCTGGTGCCCTCCGCCGCCTCGGCGCTGGTCAGGACCGGCGGCACCGAGGAGGCCGCCGCCCTGGTGGCCGAGTTCGCCCGTGGGGTCGAGGGGTGTGACGCGCCCGCCGCGCGGGCCGGTCTCGCCCTCGCCGAGGGGACGATCTCCGCCGCGGCCGGGCGGCACGCCGCCGCGGCCGACCGTTTCGCCAGGGCCGACGAGGCCTACCGGGCTCTGCCGCAGCCCTACCAGGCGGCCAGGGCGCAGGAGGGCAGGGCGCGGTCCCTGCTCGCCCTGGGCGATCCGGCCGCCGCCTCGCTGCTGGCCGGGCTCGCCGGGTGGTACGACGAGTTCGGCGCGGTCCACGACGCGGCCCGGTGCAGGCGGACGCTGCGTGACACGGGGGTCGGCGTCGCGCCGCCGAGGTCCCGGGGCAGGGGCGGTTCCGGCGCGCTGTCCCGGCGGGAGCGGGAGGTGGCCAGGCTGGTCGCGCTCGGCAAGACCAACCGGGAGATCGCCGACGTGCTGTTCCTGTCGCCTCGTACGGTGGAGACCCATGTGGCGACCGTGCTGCGCAAACTGGGCGTGCGGTCGAGGACCGAGGTGGTCGCCCTCGCTCCTCCGCTCTGAGGGGTCCGCCCGACGTTCAACGGGCCGCATAAACGACATGAAAAGTTAGGAACGCCATGAAACTCATGATCAACGGAGGTGAGAGCAAAAAGAGGGACGCGTCCCCCTTCAGACAGAAAGCCGCAAAAATAAATTCATAGGTCCATAAAGCGGACAATACCGATCACAGTCCAGGGAAAGCCCCATACTGTGATCAAGGCTCCCGAGTGCAGTGTGATCGTCATCACCTACAACGACTCCGCCCGGCTGCCCAGGGCCGTACGGTCCGCGCTCGGTCAGTCGTTGCGGAACATCGAAGTGATCATCTCCGACGACGGCAGCACGGACGGGACGGAAAGCGTCGCCCGCGCGCTCAGGCGGGAGGACCGCCGGGTGCGCTACCTGCGCAGGGACGTCAACAGCGGCGGCTGCGGGGCGCCGAGGAACGACGGGGTCGCCGCCGCCCGCGCGCCGTACGTGATGTTCCTCGACAGCGACGACGAGCTGCCCCCGCACGCCTGCAAGAGCATGCTCCTGGAGATGGAGCGCACCGGCGCCGACTTCGTCACCGGGCAGATCTCCCGGCTGCACGAGTGGAACGGCAGGATCAAGCCCTACTATCCCGGGCTTTTCGCCCGCCGCAGGGTCGTCGAGGGGATCGCCGAGGAGCCGGACATGTTCCTCGACTCCTTCAGCACCAACAAGATCTACCGGACCTCGACGCTCCGGGGGCTGCCGTTCCTTGAGGACCTCCACTACGAGGACCACGTCTTCACCACGGAGCTGTACTGCGTGGCCCGGCGCTTCGCCGTCGTCCCGTGGGTCGTCTACCTCTGGCACCGGGCCGCCGAGGGGGACGGCAGGCCGTCGATCTCGCTGAACCTCCAGGAGATGGACAACATCGGGCACCGGATCAGGGCGGCCCGGCTGAGCGACGACATCCTGCGCGGCAACGGCCGGGCCGGGCTGGTCGCCGACCGGCAGCGCCGGTTCGTCCGCCACGACCTGCCGGTCTACCTCAACCCGCTGCCCGCGCGCGGCCCGGTCTGGGCGCGGAAGTTCTCCCGGCTGGTCCGCCCCTACCTCGCGGGCCTCGACCCCGGCGTCATGGACGGCGCCGACCCGCTCGTGCGGGTCTGCTGCCGCCTGATCCTCGACGAGGACGCGGACGAGCTGGTGGTCGCCGCCCGGTCGCTGACCACCCCGAGGGCCGCGCCCCGCTTCGCCGTACGGCGGGCGGGACGCACCTACTGGGGCACCGTCCCGAAAGGGGAGCTGGACATCACCCCGCTCAGAATGGCCGAGCTGCCCTACGGCGCCGCCAGGCTGCGGCACGAGGCGGCCTTCCACGGCGACGGCTCCCGGCTGGCGCTGACGGTCAGGACCTACGACCCGTTCGGGGTGCTGGCCACGGCGCCGGACTGGCGCGCGTTCGCGCGTTTCGGCGGGCACCGGGTCGAGCTGGCGCCGCGCGCGCTCGACGACGGCTCCTACCTGAGCGAGGCGACCGTCGATCTGGCCAGGGCGGGCCGGGGGCGCTTCGGCCACGAGAGCTTCCGTGACCCGAGGATCTCCATCGTCCGCGCCGACGGCCGGGCCACCTCCGACCGGCTGCTCGTCGATCCGGCGGCCGAACCGGTCAGGGTCGCCGTCCCCGGTCACGAGATCGTCGCGGGGCCGGAGGGGCAGTCGGCGTTCCTGCGGGTGCGCTGGCGTCGCAGGGGGGCGCTGCGGTGGCTCGCGCCCAGGCTGGGCAGGCTCCGGGCCGGGCTGGTGCGGCGGCTCTGCGCCCCCCGGGTGAAGCTGCGCGTCTACCGGACGCTGATCAGGCTCCTCCCGCCGCGCGAGAACCTGGTGCTGTTCGAGGCGGACGTGGGCGCCGGGTACACCGGCAACCCCCGCTACGTCTACGAGGAGCTGAAGCGCAGGCGGGCGCCGTTCGAGATGGTCTGGTCGGTCGCCGGGAACCGGCGCAACTTCCCCGCCGACGTCCGCCTGGTACGGCGGATGAGCTGGCGCTACCTGTGGACCATGGCCAGGGCGGGGCACTGGGTGGACAGCCACGGCCTGCCGCTGGCCTACCCCAAGCCCGCCGGGACCCGCTACCTGCAGACCTGGCACGGGCAGGGCGTCAAGACGGTCGGCTTCGACGCCCCCGACCTGCGCGCCGACTTCGAGGCTCCCAGAAGGACCTGGCGCGGGGCCGTGGCCCGCTGGGACGCCCTCGTCATGCCGAGCGCCGAGTTCGAACGGATCTTCGTCACCTCCAACGGATACCGGGGACCGGTCCTGCGGCACGGCTCACCCCGGTGCGACGTGCTGGTCAACGGCGACCCCGAGGCCGTACGGCGGGCCAGGGAGCGGCTCGAACTGCCCGGCGACCGCAAAGTCCTGCTGTACGCGCCCACCTACCGGGACAGGGCCAAGTTCTCCGGCGCCTCGGTCAGGGCCGACCTGGCCGTGATGGCCGAGGAACTGGCCGACGGCTGGGTGGTCGTCCTGCGCACCCACCCCGTCGAACGCTACGCCGTACCCGAACGGCTGCGGCACTTCGTACGGTTCGCGGGGGGTTATCCGGAGGTGAACGACCTGATGCTGGCCTCGGACGCGCTGCTGACCGACTACTCGTCGCTGATGTGCGACTACGCGGTCACCGGAAAGCCGATGTTCTTCCTGCTCGACGACTGGGAGGAGTACCGGCGCGCGGAACGGGGCGTCAACCACGACCTGCCCGCGATCGCCCCCGGCCCCTGCGTGACCGGGACCGAGGAGCTGATCAGGGCGATCCGCTCCCTCGACGCCGACCCGGCCGCCTTCACCGCCGAGCACGCCGCCCGCTACGCCGGCTTCCGCGCCACCTGGTGCGCCGAGGAGCGCGGGGACGCCTCGGCCAGGGTCGTCGACGCCTTCTTCGGCCCCGTGCCCGTGCCCGCCGTACGGCCGGCGGCGGCGCCCGAGGTGGAGGAGGTCCGGTGAGCGGCGAGACCGTGGTGTTCGCGTGCCTGGACGCGGACACGCTCGGCGGCGTGCAGCGGGTCACCCACACGCTGGCGCAGGGGCTGGCCGGGCGGGGGTACGACGTACACGTGCTCGGCCTGCACCGGGCCGCCCGGCCGTTCCGCTACGTGGAACAACCCGGCTATCGGCGTCACGTGATCAACCGCTTCCCCGCCGGCAGGCTCTCCTGGACCGCCGCGCACCGGGAACGTCACCGGCTCCGCGGCATGCTGCGCACGCTCGGATCGGGCTTCGCCGTGCTCTCCTCGCCCGGGGTGGTCGCCCGGCTCAAGGACGTGATCCCCCGGCGGCTGCTGCCCATCGGGCAGTACCACGGCTCCTACGAGCACGCGCGGGGGTCGTGGCACCTGCGCTCGGTCGGCCGTGACTACGGGAGGCTGGAGAAGGCGGTCTTCCTCAGCGAGGAGGACGCCTGGTCCTTCTCCGAGCACGCGCTGCTGCCCAACGCCTGCGCGATCCCCAACCCGCTGCCCGGCTGGCCGTCCCGGGTCTCGCCGCTGACCCGTCACCGGGTGCTCGGCGTCGGCAGGCTGGAGGGCGTCAAGCGCTTCGACCGGCTGATCACGGCCTTCGCCGGGGCGAGCCGTACGGTGGGGGACGACTGGGAACTGCACCTGATCGGGGAGGGCGCCGAGCTGGGCAGGCTCAGGGCGCACGCGCGCGAGAGCGGGGTCCGCGACCGGGTGGTGTTCCGTGGCGCGGTACCCGCGGCCGAACTGGGCCGCGAGTACCTCGACGGGGCGATCGCCGCCCTGTCCAGCGAGCACGAGGGCCTGCCGCTCGTGCTCGCCGAGGCCGCCTCGTACGGCGTGCCCTCGGTCGCGTTCGACGTCTCCGGCGGGGTGCGCTCCCTGGTCCTCGACGGCGAGACCGGGCTGCTGGCGCCCGCGGCCGACGTGCCCGCGCTCACGGCGGCGCTGACCACCCTGATGGCCTCGCACGAGGAGCGGCGGCGGCTCGGCGCCGCCGCCCGCGCCCACGTCGAGGCCTTCCGGCTGGAACGGGTCCTCGACCGCTGGGAGTCGCTGTTCGAGCAGGTCCTACGCTGACCACTCGCTGACCGCCGCCGGTTCGTTGCGCGGCATGGGAACCCCGGCGAGCACGAGCTGGCCCGAGGTGAGCCTGGCGCCCAGCGGGTTCGGTTCGCGGAGCCGTACCAGACGGTCGAAGGCGACCCGTTTCACCCGGGCCAGCTTGCGTTTCGCGGCGATCCGCTCGTAGGCCACCATCCGGGAGGCCTCGGTCCTGGGCGCCCCGCTGAGCTCGTAGCCGTAGGTTTCCAGCCGGTCCCCCAGGACGCTCTCGCACAGCGAGATCTCCCACGGTTCGAGCCGTTCACGCCAGGTTCCCGTCCGCGCGGCGGTCACCTCGCCGTGGGTGCGGGAGTGCCAGGTCTTGTGCGCGGGTACGGCCACGTCCGCGATCAGCCTCGGTTCGCACATCGCCGGGGCGAAGTCCTCACCCAGGAAGTCGCACAGCCTGCGCAGCTGGGCCTCGGGAGCGGCGGTCAGGTCCTCGTAGCGCAGCTCGTGGTAGCTGCCCTCGGGGAGCTTCGGCGCGCCGTGCCTGGCGAAGTCGACCGCCTCGGCCCAGGCGGAGACGGCGCTGTAGACGCTCCCGTTGTACCAGGGCATCTCCTTCAGCGAGGCGACGCAGTCGCGGCCGTCCCTGATCAGGTGGACGAACTGCGCGTCGGGGAACAGCCTCAGCAGCACGTCGATGTTCTGGAAGTAGGAGGGCCGCTTGTCGCCCCAGCGGGGCTTGCCGTGCTGGGTCGCGTAGAAGCGCAGCACGATGCCCAGCGCGGAGCCCAGCGTCGGCGGCCCCTCGACGATCTGCCTGGTCACCTCCTCCCCGTCGAGTTTCAGCTCGTGGAAGCGTGACTGGCGGCGGCCGACCACCCAGTCGGCCAGTTCGCGTCTGCGCGCCGGGTCGTTCAGATCGCCGAAGCGCAGCCGCCTCTGGTAGGCGGCGACCATGAACCGGGTCTCCGGGGGAATCGCGATGCGGGGGTGGGAGTGCAGCATGAGCTGCAGCAGAGTCGTCCCCGAGCGGGGACAGCCCACGACGAAGATCGGTCGGTCCGACTGCATGCTCAGACCTTCGCCAGCTCGCCAAGCTGCCGGGTGGTGAGCTGCGCGGCCACCGGCCCCGGCTCCCGGAGACGGTTGATCCGGTCGCGGAACCCCTTGCGCCTGCGGGCCCAGCGCCGCTTCGCCGCGACGCTCGCGCACGCGTCCACGTGGGACCTGCCCGCCACGGGCGCGCCGCTCAGCTCGTAGCCGTTGGCCGTCAGCCGCTCACCGAGCACGGTCTCGCAGAGCGAGATCTCCCACGGTTCGAGCCTGTTGCGCCACGACCCGGTCCTGGCGGTCGTCACGTCGCCGTGGGTGTTGCTGTGCCAGACCTTGTGCTGCGGGATGGCCAGCCTGCCCACGTGGTACGGCTCGCTCATCGCCGGGTCGTACTCCTCGCCCAGGAAGTCGCAGAGCTTGCTCAGCTCGGTCTCCGGGTAGGCCGTCAGGTCCTCGTAGCGCAGCTCGTAGTAGGTGTCCGCGGGCAGGTTCCTGGCGTGCCTGCGGCCGTAGTCGATGGCCTCGGCCCAGTTGGTCACCGCGTGGAAGACGTCCTTGGTGTACCAGGGCATCTCCTTCAGCGAGGCGACGCAGTCCCGGCCGTCCCTGATCAGGTGGACGAACTGCGCGTCGGGGAACAGCCTCAGCAGCAGGTCCACGTGGTGGAAGTAGCTGGGCCGCTTGTCGCCCCAGCGGGACTTGCCGTACTGCTCGGCGTAGGAGCGGAAGGCGATGCCCAGCGCGGAACCCAGCGTGGGCGGTCCCATGACGATGTCCTCGACCAGCTTGTCCCCGTCGAGCCTGAGCTCCTTGAACTTGGTGTCCTTGTCGCCGACGATCCACCGGGCCAGCCTGCGCCGGTTGACCTGCTCACGCAGGTTCCCGAAGGCCAGCCTGCGGTAGTAGCCGGGCACGACGAAACGGGTCTCCGGCGGCACCGCGATGCGCGGGTGGGAGTGCAGCATGAGCTGCAGCATGGTGGTGCCGGAACGCGGACATCCGATCACGAAGATCGGTCGATCGGACTGCATGACAACGAACCCCCGAAAAAGATGATCAAACAGGTACGCGCTGCGTGTTCCCCGGGCGCGGGACGAAAGGCGTCGACCGGGTGAACCGCCACATTCGGTAGATCAGCACGATCTCGTTCAGCAGCAGCAGCGATCCCGCGACGGCCGCGATGGGTATGAGCACCGCGGGCCCGGCCTGCGCGCTGAGCAGCGGGCCGACCACGAAGACCGCGGCGTGGAACTCGATCCCGCTGATCAGGTGGGTGCGCACCCGGTGCCTGATGAGAAGACGGCCGATCCTGCGCCGCAGGCTCGGCGGCTTCGGTGGCCGGTAGGCGGCGGCACGGTCCTTCTGCGGCTGTTCCGCCCGGTTCTCCTTGACCGCCTCACGCACCCGCCTCATCTGCGGAGCGTTCACATATCTGAACAGGTCGAGCACCGCGACCCCGGCGCCGAGCAGGACGAACGAGACGTCCCCCGACGCGGCGTACTGGCCGAACGCCAGGCCCGTGGCACAACAGACCACCCTGATGCGGTCGCCCACGTAGTCGAGCCAGAGCCCGAACGGGGTCCCCGTCCCCTTGAGACGGGCGATCTTCCCGTCCATACAGTCGACCATGAAACTCACGTAGAACAGCGCGGCCCCCGCCACGACCTGTCCCAACGCGAAACAGACCGCCGACCCCAGCCCGAGGAGCAGCGACAGCCGGGTGAGCCCGTTCGGCGTGACGTCTGTGCGGTTGGCGACGGCGAGCGTGAGCCTGCACGCCACCGGGTCGACCAGGAAGACAGTCCACCAGGAGTCTTTTCGTTTCCGGGTCGCGTGCACATCGTTCAACGAATAGGCCCTCATGCCTACCAGGATGACCACCTGGAGCGACCGGAGAGTCACACTCTGACGCCAAGAGAGGATCTCCATACTGGTTCTTGACCGGCCGTGGCATACCGTGCCGCCTCCACCCAACCGGTCACGACCCCGGCGGTACGGAAACCAGAGCTATCCGCTTTTCACAGGACATCGTGACACATGCCCCTCAATGGCGTTGACAGGCCTCGATAGGCTGTTTGCTTCCCAGAAGTCACTCGACCCGGAAGCTCACCCTCATGAAGTCTCCCGTCCGACTGCTCCTGGCCGCCGCGTGCACCGCGGCCCTGCTGTCCTCGCCCACCGCGGCATGGAGCGCGAACAAACCCAAAGCGGAAAAGGCACCCCCGGTGGACTGCGCGAAGGTCAAGTGCATCGCGCTGACGTTCGACGACGGCCCCGGCAAGTACGCCGATAAGCTGCTCGACACCCTCAAGAAGACCAACTCCAAGGCCACCTTCTTCCTTGAGGGCCAGTACGCGAAGTCCCGCAAGGCCTTCGCCAAGCGGATGGCCGTCGAGGGCCACGAACTCGGCAACCACAGCTACACCCACCCCCACCTGCGCGAGCTGAGCGAGGAGAAGATCCGCGAGGAGCTGACCCGGACCCAGGACATCGTCAAGCAGGCCACCGGCAAGGCCCCCACCCTGCTGCGCCCGCCGTACGGCGAACTGGACGAGAGGGTCCGGGCGATCGCCGCGGAGATGCGCCTGCCGATCGTGCTGTGGAACGGCGGTTCCCGCGACTGGGCGACCAAGAACGAGAAGGCCATCTACGACGAGGTGCTCAAGAACGCCAAGCGTGACGGGGTCATCCTCATGCACGACTGGGTCGAGCAGACCGTCAAGGTGATGCCCAAGCTGATCGCGGCCCTGCAGAAGCAGGGCTACCACATCGTCTCGGTCTCCTCGCTGCGCGGCGCTCAGGACCTCAAGGCCGGCGACATCTACCCGGTCGGCTCGGAGAAGGACGACGACCTGGCCTCCGAGACGCCCGACTCCCCCGGCCCCGAGGCGGCCTCCCCCGAGGACGGCATGTGAGCCAGTCTCCGGCCGAAGCGCTGCATCGGTAACTCGACGTAGCGGTAGGTCAGCCAGCTCAGCCCGACCACGACGGCGACACAGGCCGCCGAGACCGACAGCTGCACCGCCTGCGGCATGGCCCGTACGTCGCCGAGAACGGCGGGGACGAGCTTCAGCAGCGGGTGGTGCAGCAGGTAGAGCGAGTAGCTGATCAGCCCGAGCCAGACGACGGGCCGTGGCAGGCGGCGTCCGCGCAGGGCCATGGCCCCGGCGAACGTCGCCCCCGCCAGCACGAGCGTGGTGATCCACACATCGGGCTGGACCCACCACCAGCCCGCCTGGATCGACCACACCGGGGCGAGCGCGACGAGCACGGCCGCGGCGGCCACCGGGAGCGGCCCGCCCACGCCCTGCTCCCAGCGGCGGATCGCGGTCCCGGTGAACATCACCGCCAGGATCGTCGCCCCCAGCCACGGGACGAACCCCGAAAAGAGCGTCAGCACGACGGCCATCACGCCGAGCACGCAGGCGGCGGCCGTGCGGAACCGGCCGCCGACCACGCACACCATGCCCACGCAGAACAGCACCCCGGCGACGTAGGCGGGCCAGGGCCCCCCGAGCAGCGGCGCAGACAGCACCAGCCCCGCCCCGACCCCCATGACGCCGAAGAGAACGGCGAAGAGCCCGCTCCTGAGATGCAGTCCCCGCACGAACAGCGCGGTCACCAGCAGGTAGAAGACCATCTCGTAGGAGAGCGTCCACATGGTGTCGGCCAGGCCGCCCATGTGCAGGACGTCCTGCAGCATCGTGACGTGCCCCGCCACGGCCGACAGGTCGCGCGGCACCTGCTCACGGACCGGGATCCAGAACCCCATGGCCAGGACGAGCCCGACGACCAGCAGGTAGATCGGGTAGAGCCGGAACGCCCTGCTGATCCAGAAGGCCCGCACGTCCCCCCGCCCCTCCAGGGAGACCGGGATGATGTAGCCGCTGACCAGGAAGAACACCAGGACGCCGTACATCCCGAGGTTGAACCAGTAGGGCCGCAGCGCCGGCATGAACCACGGCAGCAGGTGTTCGAGCAGCACCGCGACCGCGCCGACACCGCGAAGCGCGTCCAGCCACGCCAGCCGCTTGCCGGTCGTGGACAGCGGAGACGTCGGAGGAAGGGCCGGGGGAGACATTCGCCCCAAGTTACCCCCTCATTCCCTCTGAAACAGGACTGATCCCCGTCGGGGTCCTCCATCCACAGGACACTCCCAGGTTGACCGATAGGGAGCGTCAGAAGTACCGGTCGATGACGGATTCCCCGTTCCGTGCCGCTCCGTAACGTTGTGACCTGCGAGAACGAGGCACGCGAACGACGAGGAGAGATCGACATGACCGACGCAGCCAAGCTGGTCGAGCGCTACCTGGCCATCTGGAACACCACCGACGCCGCCGAACGGCGCGCGGAGATCGACGCCGTCTGGACCGAGGACGCCCGCTACGTGGACCCCCTGGTCGACGTCACCGGGCGCGACGCGATCGACGCGACCATCGCCGCCGTCCAGCAGCAGTTCCCCGGCCTGGTCTTCACCCCGGGCGGCGACGTCGACGCCCACCACGACCTGGCCCGCTTCACCTGGAGGCTCGGCCCCGAGGGCGGCGAGGCGATCGTGGTCGGCTTCGACGTCGCGACGCTGACCGAGGACGGCCGGATCAGGACCGTGCACGGCTTCCTCGACCAGGTCCCCGCCTGACCGCTTCCGGCCCCTCCGGGACGGCCCCCGCGGTGCCGTCCCGGGCCCGTTCCCGAACCCCCGGGAAACTCCGGGAAAGCTCCCGGAAAGCCTTCACAGAATCCGAAGAACCCTGGAAAGGCCCCCGACATGACCACCACCGCCACCACCCCTCTCCTGCGCCTGGCCCTGAGGCTCGACGCCGTCGTCACCGGCGCCAACGGCCTGGCCTACCTGCTGCTCTCGGGCCCCGTCAACGACCTGCTCGGCCTGGCCGTACCCCTCCAGCGTGGCGTCGGCGTCTTCCTCCTGGTGTACGGCGTCGCGGTCTGGCTGCTGACCGTGCCCAGGGTCGTCAACCGGGGCGCCGCGGCCGCGGTCGTCGCCCTGAACGTCGTGTGGGCCGTGGTGAGCGTCGCCGAACTGGCGCTCGGCGGGCTGGGCACGACGACCCTCGGGGCCGTCTGGGTGGTCGCCCAGGCCCTCGTCGTCGGTGGCTTCGCCGCCCTGCAGTACGTCGCCCTCCGCCGCGAGCGGTGAGGGCCGAGAAAACGGCACGGCCCCGGAGAGGTTCTCTCCGGGGCCGTGCCGTCGTGTCCTACTCCCACTCGATGGTGCCCGGGGGCTTGCTCGTCACGTCGAGGACGACCCGGTTGACCTCGCGGACCTCGTTGGTGATCCGGGTGGAGATGCGGGCCAGCACGTCGTAGGGAAGGCGGGACCAGTCGGCCGTCATGGCGTCCTCGCTGGAGACCGGGCGCAGCACGATCGGGTGACCGTAGGTGCGGCCGTCGCCCTGGACGCCGACCGAGCGGACGTCGGCGAGCAGCACGACCGGGCACTGCCAGATGTCCCGGTCGAGGCCGGCCCTGGACAGCTCCTCACGGGCGATGACGTCGGCCTCGCGCAGGATCTCCAGGCGCTCGCGGGTGACCGCGCCGACGATGCGGATGCCCAGGCCGGGGCCGGGGAACGGCTGGCGCCAGACCATCGCGGACGGCAGCCCGAGCTCCTCGCCCGCACGGCGGACCTCGTCCTTGAACAGCGCGCGCAGCGGCTCGACCAGCGTGAACCGCAGGTCGTCCGGCAGGCCGCCCACGTTGTGGTGCGACTTGATGTTGGCGGTGCCGGTGCCGCCGCCGGACTCGACCACGTCGGGGTAGAGGGTGCCCTGGACGAGGAACTCGACCGGCCCGTCTGCGAGGATGGCGCGCTGCTCGTCCTCGAACACCCGGATGAACTCGCGCCCGATGATCTTGCGCTTCTCCTCGGGGTCGGTCACGCCGTCGAGGGCCTTCAGGAAGCGCTCCTGGGCGTCGACAACCCTGAGCTTGACCCCGGTCACATCGACGAAGTCGCGCTCGACCTGCTCGGCCTCGCCCTGACGCAGCAGGCCGTGGTCGACGAAGACGCAGGTCAGCCGGTCGCCGATGGCCCGCTGCACCATCGCCGCCGCCACCGCGGAGTCGACGCCGCCGGACAGGCCGCAGATCGCGCGGCCCTCGGGGCCGATCTGGGCGCGGATGGCCTCCACGGCGTCCTCGACGATGTTGAGCATCGTCCACGCGGGGCGGCAGCCCGCCGCGTCGAGGAAGTGCTTCAGCACGGCCTGACCGTGGTCACTGTGCAGGACCTCGGGGTGGAACTGCACGCCGTACAGGCCGCGGCCGGGGTTCTCGAAGGCGGCGACCGGGGTCTCGGCCGTCGTGGCGGTGACCAGGAAGCCCTCGGGGGCGGCGGCGACGCTGTCACCGTGGGACATCCAGACCGACTGGGCGACGGGCAGCCCGGCGAAGAGCACGCCCTCGCTGATCACGTCGAGCCGCGTCCCGCCGTACTCGGCGACACCGGTCTTGGCCACCTGGCCGCCGAGCGCCTGGGCCATGGCCTGGAAGCCGTAGCAGATGCCGAAGGTGGGAACCCCGGTCTCGAACAGGCCCACGGGGGCGGCCGGGGCGCCCTCGGCGTAGACCGAGGAGGGACCTCCGGACAGGATGATGGCCTTGGGATTCTTGGCCATCATCTCCTCGACCGGCATCGTCGAGGGGACGATCTCGGAGTAGACGTGGCATTCACGCACTCGTCGCGCGATCAGCTGCGCGTACTGCGCGCCGAAGTCGACGACGAGGACCGTGTCGAACTCAGACACAAGACCCCCAAAGAAAACACAGCGGTCCTGTCAGTCTATCGGCGCTCGTCAGCGCGCTTACTCACGAGCGGCCTCCTCGGTCGCGCCTGGGCGGACACCCGAGTGTCCACCCAGGCGATCGGCTAGGCGGACGGCTGGGCGAGGGCGTCGCCGAGGAGGCCGAGGGGCGGGGAGCCGAGGTCGAGCATCGCGGTGTGGAAGCGCTTGAGGGTGAACCCCGCGCCCCACTCCGCCCTGGCCCGTGAACGCAGGTCGAGGATCTCCAGCTTGCCCCACGTGTAACGGCCGTAGGTCGGGTCGAAGGTGGCCCTGGCCGCCTCGGAGAGCGCGGCGGGCCCCGCGAGGTGGGTGTCGGCCTCGAAGCGCCTGGCCCCCTCCTGGACGGTCATCGCGCCGCTGTGGACGCCGATCGCGCAGGCCAGCCGGGTCACCCTGATCAGCGCCTCAAGCCAGACGCCGATCTCGAAACGCGGGTCCTCGGGGGCGAAGCCCTCCTCGACGCACAGCTCCTCCGCGTAGTGCGCCCAGCCCTCCGCGAACGCCAGCGACATGAGCGTACGGCGCACCGGCGAGGGGGCGCGCCGCAGGGCACGAGCGTGGGAGAAGTGCCCGGGGGCGACCTCGTGCACATTGATCGCGGGAAGCGTGGTGGCGCTGAAGACCTCAAGCCACTCCTCGATGTCGCGTTCCGGCCACGACGGGTCGGGCGGGGTGACGTGGTACCACGAGGGGGCCTCGGGTTCACCGGGCGCCGCCCAGCTCATCATCGCCATCGCCCATCTGCGCGACTCCGGCGCGATCCCGACCAGGCACTCGCCGTCGTGATAGGGCACCAGGTCCTTCTCCCTGGTGAAGGCGATGGCCCGCTCGGTGCCGACCCTGGCGGCCTCGATCACGCCGTCGATCCCGGGGTGGTCCTTGACCAGTTCGCGGGCGACGTCGAGCGGGGGCCTGCCGCCCTGCCCGAGGCGCTCGCAGGACTCGGCCAGCCTGGCCAGCAGCCGGTCGCGCTCGGCGTCGGCCCGTACGGCCAGCGCGCCGAGATCGACCGGGAGGCCGTCGCCCGTCCCCATCAGCCGGGCCAGCCCCGCCGCGCCGAGGGAGGCGTCGGGGTCGCCGGAGCGGGTGGCCTCCTCCACGTGCTCGACGAAGCGGGCGTGGGCCTTGAGCGCGGCCTCACGCACGGAGGCGTCGGCGTCGGCGGGCACCCCGGCGGCCAGGCCGCGCGCGGCGCCGAGCAGCGCGGTCGCGACGGGGGCGCTGAGCCGGTCGAGGGAGGCGATCGCGTGCTCGACGGCCTCGGGCCACCGGGCGAGGTGGGCGTTCCGCGCGGCGGCCCGCTCCGCCTCGGGGGCGTACTCGCGGTCGTAGGTCGCCAGGTCGAGGTTCGCCAGGTGCGGGAGCGGGCTGCTCCGGTGCAGCTCCAGCTCGCCGTACCTGACCCGGGCGTCCTCCTCGAAGATCCGCAGGTGCGCCGCGTCGTGGGGGTCGGCGGGCGGCTCTCCCCGGCCGAGCGCGGCCAGTCCCGCGCGCACCCCCTCGGGGGAGAGGTCCTGGATCCGGCCGTCGTACTCGTGTCTGCCCGCCATCTCCCGGATCTCCGGGAGGGACAGGTCGCACACCGCGCGCAGGCGGCTGTCGAGTTCGGTCATGGCCTCGACGCTATATCAGACGATCAGGGCGGATCCCCTGTTTCCTCCCGGCGCATTTGGCAGGAAAACCGTGATTTTTGGCGCTTTATCCACTCGTGGAAGAACACCGGAGAAAAGTAGTTTGACGAACATCAAACCGTAATCGGCCAAGGAAAGAGGCTCCATGCGCAAGCTCTTCCTCACCGTGCTGGCCGTTCTCGCCGGCCTCACGCTCCTGTCCGTCCCCTCAACGGCCCAGGCCGCGCAGTCCAGCAAGGCGCTGGTCAGCTGCCCCGGCAGCAAGGCCGAGACCGGCGACGGCATCACCATCAGGGTCTACTACGTGGTCTACGGCAGTAACTGCCAGGTCAACCACGTGCAGGCCTGGAGCGCCGCCGGCTCCAAGTACGGGCACTTCAACCTCTTCGGCCCCTACGGCTGGTCGGACAACAGCCCCACCAAGAGCTGGGGCTGGGGCGAGCCGTACAACTCCTACCCCTGGGTGATCGCCTGGCCGGACCACCTGTGGTGCGCGAAGTTCTACAACGAGAACAACCAGCCCATCACGGACAACATCTGCGTCACCATCTGACGGACTCCCCGCGCCGCCGTCGTCTCACCGGCACGGCGGCGCGGTGGTCCGTCCCCGTCTCACCCCGGCTCGGCGATCCGGTCGAGCAGCGCGTGCAGCGTCTTGTCGTCGGTGGCCGGGGCCATCACACTGGCCCGCAGGTGACGGACCCCGCCGACCTCGGCGGAGGTCAGATGGAAGGCGCCGTCGGCCGTCAGCGACTCCCGGATCGCCGCCTGGTCGCCGGTGCCGTACCGGAAACAGACGATGTTGCTCTCCGGCTCGTACGGCAGCGCGAACCCGGGCCGTTCCCGGGCCAGTTCCCACAGGCGGCGCGCGGTGGCGTACCGCCCCGCGACGTACTCGCCCAGGCCCCGCTCCCCCCGCCAGGCCAGGTTGAGGAAGATCTTCAGACCGAGCTCGGCCTTGCTGCACTCGACGGTCCTGCCGATCGAGTCGAAGCCCTGGTCACCGTAGAACAGGTAGCTCGCCCGCTGCCTGAAGGCCGCGTCCAGGGCGCCTCCCCTCTTGACCAGCACGGCCGCCGCGAGACTTGAGGTACGCAGCATCTTGTGCGCGTCCCAGGTGAGCGAGTCGGCCAGTTCGACTCCGTCGAGCAGGTGCCGGTACCCCTCGGACAGCAGCGCCGAGGCCCCGTGGGCGCCGTCCACGTGGAACCACAGGCCGTTGGCGGCGCAGAACTCCCCGATCGGCCGCAGGTCGTCGTACAGACCGGTCCCGGTCGCGCAGGCCGCCGCGACCAGCGCCATCGGCCGCCGCCCCGCCCGCCGTACCCGGTCGAGGGCCTCCGGCAGCCGCGCCACGTCGATCCGGCCGAGGGGGTCGGTGTCCAGCGGCACGACGGCCCGCTCGCCCAGTCCGAGGATCGCCGCGGCCCTGGTGAGCGAGTAGTGCGCCGACTCGGGGGCCAGCAGCGCCAGATCACCGGGGACCCCGTCCTCCCACGCCTCGGGCACGGCCGCCGCCCGCGCGGCCAGCAGGGCGGTGAGGTTGGCCAGCGACCCCCCGTGGGTGAGCACGCCCCCGCCCGCCGGGCCGTACCCGGCCTTGTCCAGCATCCAGCGCACGACCTCGAACTCGACGGTCGCCGCCGCCGCGCCCATCTCGTAGACCGCCATCGGGTTGTTGGCGGCGCCGTGCACGAGGTCGGCGAGCGCGGCGGGGAAGTCGGGCGCGGCGATCTGGTGCCCCAGGTGGCCGGGATGGTGGAACCTGGTCCCCTCGTCGAGGTAGACCGCCAGGAACTCGGCGTACGTCTCCGGCGTCATCCCGCCCTCGCGTATCCACCGCGCCAGCCCGAGCCGCTCGGCCAGTTCCCCCCGCGGACGCCGCCCGACGACCGGGGACAACCCCCGCTGACTGCCGTCCACGTAGGCCGCCAACCGCTCGACGGTCACACCCGCGGCGCCCACGAACTCCTCAACGTTCCAGATCACACCGGGGATACTGAAGGATTTCCCCGCGAATCTCCACTTTCGCCATGGTCAACGCGGCTCAGCCCAGGGCCGCCGCTTCCGTGGAGGCCGTACGCGTCCCTCGACCCGGCCAGGCCCTGCCGACGCCCCTACGATCGGGGGCGTGCGAATCGATCTGTTCACGATCGTGGTGGACGACTACGACCCGGCCATCGAGTTCTTCGTCGGGGTGCTCGGGTTCGAGCTGGCCGAGGACTCGCCGTCCCTGACGAACGACGGCCGCAGGAAGCGGTGGGTCGTCGTCCGCCCGCCGGGCGCGGAGACGGGCGTCCTCCTCGCCCGCGCGGACGGAGACCACCAGGCGACGGCCGTCGGGAACCAGGTGGCGGGACGGGTGGGCTTCTTCCTGCGGGTCGACGACTTCGACGCCGCCTACCGGCGGATGACGGCCGCCGGTGTCGAGTTCGTCACCGCACCGCGCGCTGAGCCGTACGGCCGGTTCGCCGTCTTCCTCGACATCGCGGGCAACCGCTGGGACCTGCTCGGCCCCAGACCCTAGAAGGGCCCGGGACCGGCAGGCCCGCCCGGGCGGCCGAAACGTCGACTCCGGACCCTGGGGAGCTCCGGACCCTAGGAGCAGGTGCTCCGGGGCGGGGAGCAGTGCCCGACCTCGGGGTAGCGGGCGGAGGGCCCGTCCAGCAGGGGTCGTGACCTGCCACGCAGGTGCCGGTCGAGGAAGGCGAGGACGTAGTCCCGGGTGATCTTCATGGAGCGGTCACCCGACAGCTCGCCCTCGTGCGGGACGCCGAGCTGGTCGGCCAGCGAGATGAGGTCGGTGAAGGAGGAGTGCTGGGCCCCGGCCACGGTGAGCCAGCGCTTCCAGCCGGTCATGAGCCCCCAGTCGCGGTCCCACGCCGGGCTCCCGCCTCCCGGGGTGTGTTCCGGCGAGGCCAGGAACATGAACGGCCGCGCGATCCCCTCCGGCGGGATCGGGGCGTAGGTGGTGCCGTCCATGTCGATCCCGGCCCTCACCCGGCCGTCCTTCAGCATCGCCGCCAGGGAGCTCGCGCCGCCCAGTGAGTGACCCGCCATCGCGATCCTGCCGGGGTCGATCAGGGAGGCGCCCGCCCACTTCGGACGGGGACCGGTCAGTTCGTCGAGCACGAAGGAGACGTCGGCCGCCCGTACGGCCACGGCCTTCTCCCCGAAGCCCTTCTCGTGGTCGACCTCGCACGCGACACAGGTGGCGAGCCGCCCGTCGGGGAAGCTCGTGCCCCGGCTCTCGTAGGTGTGGTCGATCCCGGCCACCACGTATCCCCGGCTCGCCAGCTCCTCGGCCAGGCCCGTGAGGGTCTTGCGCGACCTGATGAAGCCCGGGGAGAGCACCACCAGCGGTGACCCGTGCCTACGCCCCACCGGCCGGGCCCCGAGGACGGCGCTGGTCCGCGTCTCGGCGAGGACACCGGGCGGCAGGTCGGTGAGCCCCTCCCCCTTGAGCAGCGCCTCCGACTCCTGCGGCGTCATGTACGGCGCCCGCCGTCCGTGCCTCGGCGCCGCCGGGTACCACAGGGAGACCATCAGCTCCCTGACCTTCACGGACGGAACCCACGGGTCGGGCCGGGAGGTGTCCTTCAGGTAGAGGGAGACGGTGCCGACCGGATGCGGCCCGGTCGGCGCGGGCAGCCGCGCCGCCGTGACCGGAACGTCCCCGGTTCCGGTCACGGCGGGCTCCGGAGTCGTGCCGGGGCCGGAAGCCTTGGAGTTCCCGGACGCCGGATCGCCGGAACCTGAGGGCGCCGGGGTGGCGCTCGACCCGGTGCCGGAACCCGGTGCGGCGGCCGCCGGAGGAGCGCCGTCGCCGAGGGTGGCGGGCACCGGAGCGCCGCCGGAGGCGGAGGCCGGGGTCAGCGGGACGAGAAGGGCCAGCAGGCCGGCGGCGACGGCCAGGCCACCCCGTACGGCCCGCCCTCCCGTCCCCGGTGCCCGCCCTAAGGTGCCCCGCCTGGGTTCGTTGTCCATGTGATGTCCGTCCTTCCCCGTCGGTACGGCCGCCCTGTCAGGACGGCCGGATGACGGAAAGGTAGGCGCCACCGGTTCCCCCGCGCGTCGGCCATCACACCGATATTGGATACGCCCAGAAAACGACCGATTTCCCCCGTCGTCCGCGCGGTGTACTTCCCGGGAAGGTAAGCCTGGTCTTCCCGGCGGATGTGGGGGCCGGGTGGTGGAGGTCACAATGGGCGGGTGGTGGCAGAAGGACGACGATCATGGAAACGGTACGCGCTTGAGGTACTGCGACCGGCGGGAGAGCCCGTCACACCGTCACGTCGGTCGATCGTCGTCGACGTGCTGCTGGCGGTCGCGCTGACCGCCCTCGCGGTGATCGCGGCGGTGAACCTCCCCGGTGGGAACCGTGACGACCACGGCGGCCCGCAGCCCCTGGTCGGGGTTCTGCGGCTGCGTCCCGACGGGCTGGGCAGCGGCACCCTGACCGTCATGCCACCCACCAGCGAGATCTACGACGAGGACGCCTGGTCCTGGGACTACGAGCCTCCGGTGGTCCTGGTGGTGCTGACGGCGCTGCCGCTGGCGTTGCGGCGCCGCTTTCCGCTGGCCGTCTTCTGGACGGTGCTGACCGCCGCGCTGGTCACCTACGCGGGGGCGACCTGGATCACCGTGCTGGCCTGCGCCGTCGCGGCCTACAGCGCCGTCGCGCACAGCCGTAACCGGGTGGCCGCGGTGGCCGGTCTGCTGCTGGCCGCCGTACTGGCCGGGGCCGCCTTCGAGGGCGTCGCCCCACGGTTGCCCGGCTGGTTCGGCCCCTCGGTCCTGCTGCTGGGGGCCGGGATCGTCGCGAGCCTCGTCCATGTCTGGCGGCAGCGGCTCAGGGCGAGCAGACGCAGGATCGAGGAGCTGCGCCAGGCCCAGGAGGAGACCACCCGCAGGGCCGTCGAGGCCGAACGCGCCCGCATCGCCGGAGAACTCCACGACGTCGTGACCCACAATGTGAGCGTGATGGTGATCCAGGCCGGTGCCGCGCGCAAGGTGATGGCGGCCGATCCCGGAATGTCCCGGGAGGCCATGCTCGCGATCGAGGCGAGCGGCAGGACCGCCCTGGCCGAGCTGCGGCACGTCATGGGCCTGCTCGCGGGGCCCGCCGGGGGACGCTACGCCGACCCCGGTGAGGGTCTCGAACCGCAGCCGGGCCTCGACCGGCTGGACACCCTGGTCGAACGGGTCCGCGCCGCGGGGACGCCGGTGGACGTCACGCTGTCGTCGCCTCCCGGGCCGCTGCCCCCCGGGATCGACCTGGCCGCCTACCGCGTCGTCCAGGAGGCCCTGACCAACACGATCAAGCACGCCTCCGGCGCGGCGGCGTCCGTCGTGATCGGCCACGACGGCGACTGGCTGAGGATCGAGGTCACCGACACCGGAGCCGCACGTCCGGCCCTCTCCAGGACCGGCGACGGCCGGGGCCTGATCGGCCTGCGTGAACGGCTGGCCCTGTACGGCGGAAGCCTGGAGGCGGGCCCTCGGGGCCGTGGCTACCGTCTCGTCGCCCGCCTGCCCAGGACGACCTCGTGAACCGGCCCCCCGAGTGGGCCGTCGACCGGCCGCCGCGTGTCGTCATCGCCGACGACCAGGCTCTGGTCCGCACCGGTTTCCGGATGATCCTCACCGCCGACGGCGCCGAGGTCGTCGGCGAGGCCGCCGACGGGGCCGAGGCGATCGAGGCCGTACGGCGGACCAGCCCCGACGTGGTGCTCATGGACATCCGGATGCCGCAGATGGACGGCCTTGAGGCCACCCGGCGGCTCATGGCCGAGGAGTCCCAGGAGACCCGGGTGATCATCCTGACGACCTACGACCTCGACCACTACGTCTACGCGGCCCTCGCTGCGGGGGCCAGCGGCTTCCTGCTCAAGGACGTCACCCCGGAGCACCTGGTCGCGGCCGTACGGCTGGTGCGCACCGGGGACGCCCTGCTCGCGCCGTCCATCACCCGCCGCCTGGTCGAGCGTTTCGCCCGCCGGGAGGAGGCGGGGACCGACACCCCGCACCGTGACCTGTCCGAGCTGACGCCACGGGAGCTTGAGGTGCTGCGCCTGCTCGCCACCGGGCTGAGCAACGCCGAACTCGCCGAGCGGCTCACCCTCAGCACGACGACGGTCAAGACGCACGTCGCGCGCATCCTGTCCAAGCTGGGGCTGCGTGACCGGGTCCAGGCCGTCGTGCTGGCCTACGAGACCGGCCTGATCTCCCCCGGCGGCCACGCCTGACCTCCGGCCCGAGGGGTACGCAGGGGTGAGCCTTCGAGGGTACGGCGGCGCGAGCCGGGGAAGGGCGCCGCCGTACCGGCTCCGGTCCGGCCCCGCGACGACGGCGGGGCCGGACCAGGTCACGCGGCGTGCCGGTGGATGGTGATGATCGTCTGGGTGCCCTCCCCGTCCACGACGTCGAAGACCCGTGGCGTTTCCGGCGAGACGGTGTCAGCGAGGATCCGCCTCGGGTGTTCGATGCCGTGGCGGAGCACGACCGGGTAACGCGGATCACGTCCCCCGACGCCCACGGAGAAGATGTCGTCCTTGTCGTCGTACTCGATGTAGGCCAGGGGGAGCTTCTCCGCCTGGTAGAGGTCACCGGCCGAGGCGTCCAGCACCTCGATGGTCACGTCCGAGCCCTCGTACTGTCTCGTCAGGCCGTCCAAGAACGGGCGCCACTCCTCGCGCGGCACCTCGGGTCGTTCCTGAGCCATCTGCCAGCCCCTCTCGTCGGAAACGACAACCGCCTCTGTCCATGCTCGTCGGCTCCCGGCCGCGCCACATCCCACGAACGGACGGGTCTACTCCTCGCCCGGGGGTGAGGGCATGGGGAGGTAGACCTTGCCGCCCTCCTTGCGGAACTCCTCGGCCTTGGCCCGCATCCCCGCCTCGATGGCCTCGGTGTCGGTCAGGCCGTTGCGTTCGGCGTAGGCCCGCACGTCCTGGGTGATCCGCATGGAGCAGAAGTGCGGACCGCACATGGAGCAGAAGTGCGCGGTCTTCGCCGGGGCGGCGGGCATGGTCTCGTCGTGGAAGGAGCGGGCGGTCTCCGGGTCGAGGGAGAGGTTGAACTGGTCCTCCCACCGGAACTCGAAACGGGCCTGTGACAGCGCGTCGTCCCAGGCCTGCGCCCCGGGGTGGCCCTTGGCCAGGTCCGCGGCGTGGGCCGCGATCTTGTAGGCGATCACCCCGGCCTTGACGTCGTCACGGTCCGGCAGGCCCAGGTGCTCCTTCGGGGTGACGTAGCACAGCATCGCCGTGCCGTACCAGCCGATCATCGCCGCGCCGATGGCCGAGGTGATGTGGTCGTAGCCCGGCGCGATGTCCGTGGTCAGCGGCCCCAGCGTGTAGAAGGGGGCCTCCGAGCACAGCTCCATCTGCAGGTCGACGTTCTCCTTGATCTTGTGCATGGGCACGTGGCCCGGCCCCTCGATCATGACCTGGCAGTCGTGTTCCCAGGCGACGTGGGTCAGCTCCCCCAGGGTGCGCAGCTCGGCGAACTGCGCCTCGTCGTTGGCGTCGTAGATCGAGCCGGGCCGCAGCCCGTCGCCGAGGGAGAAGGTCACGTCGTAGGCGGCGAGGATCTCGCACAGCTCCGCGAAGTTGGTGTAGATGAAGTTCTCCGCGTGGTGGGCCAGGCACCAGGCCGCCAGGATCGAGCCGCCCCGGGAGACGATGCCCGTCTTGCGGTTGGCGGTCAGCGGCACATAGGCCAGCCGTACCCCCGCGTGCACGGTCATGTAGTCGACGCCCTGCTCGCACTGCTCGATCACCGTCTCGCGGAAGACCTCCCACGACAGGGCCTCCGGTTTGCCGCCGACCTTCTCCAGCGCCTGGTAGATCGGCACCGTGCCGACCGGCACCGGGGAGTTGCGCAGGATCCACTCGCGGGTCTCGTGGATCCGTTTCCCGGTGGACAGGTCCATGATCGTGTCGGCCCCCCAGCGGGTGGCCCAGCGCATCTTCTCCACCTCCTCCTCGATCGAGGAGGAGACGGCCGAGTTGCCGATGTTGGCGTTGACCTTCACCAGGAAGTTCCGGCCGATGATCATCGGCTCGCTCTCCGGGTGATTGACGTTCACCGGCAGTACGGCCCGGCCTCTGGCGATCTCGTCGCGGACGAACTCCGCGGCCACGCCCTCGCGCAGCGCGACGAACTCCATCTCCGGTGTGATCTCCCCGCGTCTGGCGCGGGCCAGCTGCGTGTGCCGTACCGGCTTGGGCAGCGTTCCGCCGCAGGACTCCGTCCCGCCGCAGGCGAGCGTCTCCCTGGTCCGCCGCCAGGCCGACCTGAGCGGCGGCAGGCCCTTGGCCGGGTCGGCGTCGTACTCCGGATCGGTGTACGGACCCGAGGTGTCGTACAGGACGACGGAGGACCCGTCGGTCAGCGGCACCTCGCGCATCGGCACGCGGATGTCCGGCCGCGAACCGGTGAGGTAGATCTTCCTTGCGTTCTGGACATTCTGGGCAGCCTTCTGGACATTCTTGGCAGGTGGCACCATAGGACAACTTCTCCCTACGCCGGCATTACCCGGTCAGGTTCAGCGGTCGGCAGCGGCGGTAGCTGCCCTCTCAGCCCGGTTGCCCCGAGCTCCCGCGTTGGCATACGTGCCGAACTGAGATGATCTCAGTTCGCGCCCCAATGATGCCCCATTCACCCCTTTGGAGCTACCTTCTGGCCTCTTGTGGCTATTTTTAGCGACACGGTACGGGCTGCCTTGGGTACGGCGTGCGGGTGAGGCCCCTGACCGGATCGGTCCGCAGGCCGACCAGGTGATGCCTTCAGCCCGGACCCCCGCGTCGCCAGGCTGAGGGCATGACCGGCGCTCTCATCGTCATCGACGTCCAGAACTCCTTCCTCCAGCTCCCCGACTGGCGGTACACCTCACGACCCGACATCGTCCCCCAGGTCAACCGCCTCGCCACGGCCGCCAGGGCCGCCGGGGACACGGTCGTGTGGGTCCTCGGCTCACGCCCCGGATCGGGCTCCGTCTTCGACCCGGCCCGGGGGTTCGTCCGTCTGATGGACGGCGTCGAGCCCCTTCCCGGGGAGCCGGTCCTCACCAAGACCGCGCACAACGCCTTCACCACCACCAACCTCCAGCAGTACCTCACCCAGCGCGGCATCAGGAAGCTGACCATCTGCGGAATCCGTACCGAGCAGTGCTGCGAGACCACCACCCGCATAGCCTCCGACCTGGGCTTCGAGGTCGACTTCGCCATCGACGCCACCGCGACCACACCGATCCCGCACCGCACCGCCCCGGACGACCTGTCCTTCGCCGAACTCGTACGGCACCCGCGCACACTCGGCGTCGACGAGATCATCGCCCGCACCGAATACGCTCTGTCGGGCCGTTTCGCCACCATCAGAACCGTGGACCAGCTCACCGGAAACTAGGAGGTGCCGGTCATGCCGAGGGTCGTCTTCCTGCTCATCCCGCAGGTGCACCTCCTCGACGTGGCCGGGCCCGCCCAGGTCTTCTCCACCGCCGACGACCTCGGGCACCCGTACACGCTCACCTACGTCGCCGAGGACGACGAGGTCGCCACCGTCCAGGGGCTACCCCTGCGGGCGGAGACCGACTGGCCGGCCCTGACGCCCGACGATCTGGTCATCGTGCCGGGCTGGCGCGGCCCGACCCGCCCCGCGAGTCAGAAAACCCTGCGCCACCTGCGCGAACACCACGCGTCCGGCGGTACGGTCGCCAGCGTGTGCGCGGGCGCCGACGCGCTGGGCCGCGCCGGGCTGCTCGACGGCCGCCGCTGTACGACCCACCACGCCGTCCAGGACGAACTCGCCCGCCTCCACCCCCGGACGACGGTCGTCAGGGACACGCTGTACGTCGAGGACGACCGGATCGTCACCTCGGCGGGCGTGGCCAGCGGAACCGACATGGCACTGCACCTGGTGACCACCCGGCACGGGCCGTACGTCGCGGGGCAGGTGGCCCGCGCCATGCTCGTCCACACCCACCGCGACGGTACGGCGGAGCAGGTCAGCCCGCTGTTGCGCCGTCGCTCGCACGTGGACGAGACGGTCCACCGCGTCCAGGACCTGATCGAGGTCCGGTTCACCGAACGGCTGCCGCTGAGCCTGCTGGCCGAGGCCGCCGGATGCAGCGAACGGACCGTGACCCGGCTGTTCAGCAGGGCGACCGGACTCACCCCCCTGGCCTACCAGACCGCCCTGCGCCTGGAACGCGCCGAACACCTCCTCGGTCGCGGAGCCACCGTCGAGACCGCCGCCCGCGCCGTGGGCTTCGCCGACGCCCGCATGCTCCGGAGGCTACGCGCCCGTACGACGCCCTCGGCGGGCCGCCGAAGCGTGGGGTTCCGCCGCTGATCCCGTCCCGGCGTGTACACCCACCTGGACAGGACTCGATCAGCGAGACCAGGCGTCGCCAGGGACACGATAGAGAACGCGCGACGCCGCGAACCACTCCCGGTCGAGGAACCGGCCCGTGATCCGCCCCGCCAGGATGAGGTAGTACTCCACCTGCTCCCGGAATCCGGCGCCGTCCAGGTCCAGATCCAGCGCGTGATCCCGGAACGCCTCCTCGCCCACCCTGCCCATGTGCTCCCCGTCGTGGTAGTAGACCATCCCCTCGTCGGCGAGCTCATACAGGCCGGCCATGTGCCAGTGGGCGAGAACGCCCCTTCCTCCCGTGCTCGCTTCTTCGGACAACGTGAAACCCCTGTTCATGGTGACCGCGACAGACCAGCCCGGGGAGTGCGTCCCGATCCAGACCAGAGTCTCCTGCCCGTCGTTCTCAATCAGGTCGAACGCGGTATCGAGATCGCAGGGAACTCCAGAGCCCGGATCCACCCGGAAACGCTCCGCGGCTTCACCGATTTCCTCCGTGTCGATCCAGGCCACATCGAAGCGGCTGTTCAGAAGATGCTCCTCCAGAAGATCCCACTGGCTCTCCGCAGGCATCGCTCGCGACAGGCTCAACAGACAGATCCTTCTAGAGGCCCTTTTACTGGAGGCGGACGGCCGCCTCCATCCGCAGATGTTCGGCTGCGCGACCTGCGCGTCGCCTGGGTCCATTGTGCCCGGCTGTCAGGACTCCAGCTCGATGCGTTCGAAGATGTCGGCGTCGGTCTGGCGCTGCCATTCGGGGAGGTCGTCCCAGTCGGCGACGTAGGACGGCTTGGGGTCGGGGATGTGCTTGTGGATCTGGGCGATCCAGCAGAGGGCCACGAAGCGCCCCTTCTGCTCACGGGTGAGCTTGCCGGTGTTCCCGTCGCTGACCCTGATGAACTCGGCCACCTGCCCGTAGACCGCCGCGGCGGCCTCCCGCTCCCACTCGGGGGTCTGGTCCCACGGGGTGACGTAACCGGGCTTGGGCTCACCGGGAAAGTGCTTCAGAACACCGGCGATCCAGGCCTCCCGAAAAACACGACCGTTCTCAGCCGTGGCACTCATCGAGAACTCCTCTCGTTCAGACGGAACCGGACAACCAGGTGTCCTTCCAGAGCGCACTGCGTCGTCACACGACAACAGGTCGTGCCAAGCGGACCCGTACGGCGGTGTTGCTCACACGGCCAGGCCTTCTTGGTTCTGACCACGATGGGAATGGCGGTCAGACCGCTCGCGCGGTGTGCAACTCCTCCTGGAAGTGGCGCACCTGCGGTTGTCTCGGCCACTGTCTCATCAGGGTGTCGGCGAGTTGGTCGAGTTCGGCCATGACGTGTTCGGAGGAAGATCTGCGTGCGTCGGCCAGGGCACCAAGTCCCGCGAAGGCCGCGGCGTCCGGTTCCCTGGCGGCGGCGTGGGCGGCGCCCAGCCGGGTCAGGTAGACGGCGCGGTCTCTGCGGTGAGCGGCCGGCATGGTGGTGATCTTGCTTTGCAGGATGGTGATCGCCCGTCCGGGTTCGCCCGCGTCCACGTAGCAGGTGGCCCGCTGCATGTCGGCGAAGTCGCCGGTGAAGAACCTCAGGTAGGGCGGGTCGGTCTCGGAGCGTCCCGTGGTTATCAGCTCGGTCGCCTCGTCGAGCTGGGCGGCGGCCACCGTGCCGGTGAGCGCGTGCCCACGCGCCTCGTAGGCCTGCGCGACACCGCGCAGGACCGGCGGGATCCTCCAGGAGGCGTTGCGGGCGGCCGTGGTGAGGTCGATCACCCGGGCGTGGTCGCCCTTGTCGAGAGCCAGGCTCGCCGAGCGGATCATCATGTAGGCGGCCATGGAGGTGTCTCCTGCTTCCATGGCCCAGGTGGCGGCGCGGTTGGCCCACTGCTGGCAGCCGTTCAGGTCCGCGCTCTCGCGCAGGAGCCAGCTGATGTGCTCGGCGTACTCGCTTTGGATCCGCCGCAGTTCCTTCCGTGCGACACCGGGGACCTCCTGGCGGGCCTTTTCGATGCCGCGTAGCTCCCGCTGAAGCACGGAGAGGTGCGCGGCCGGAGGTAGAAGGTGGTGACCCGCCTGATGGGCGTTCAGGACATGCCGGTAGTACGTCGTGCCGGTGGCCGTCAATGGTTCGGCTGAAGCAGCGCCGGGGACCAGGGCCGCCAGTCCGCCCGCGGCCAGTAGTTCGGTGAATTCACGACGGGAAAGTTTCACGGCGACAGTCCCTTCGCCGGTCGGGACATCAAAAGTGATGACCGTGGCGTCATCGGCTTTTCCAGGGTAGCCGTCGCTTTCCACTATCGACAGGACGTCGGCCAGTAGTTCCCCGATTTCCGGGGGCGGCAGTGGCAGCTTCCGGTGCGGGCCGAGAAGAAGGTCGTCGATCAGGCACCTGTACAGGCTCGCCAGCCGTACCAGGTCCTCGTAGGAGGGCGGCCGGGCGGAGGCGGACGACTCGGAGCCGGGGCCCTGCCAGCACTCCCAGTAGGAGATCTGTTTGAAGGTCTTGGGAGGGTCGCTGGGCCATTTCCTGTTGTACAGCTCGGCCACCTCGGCCTGGGTGAGGCCGGTGGCGTGCCGGAAGGCCATCAGCGGAGTAACGCCGAACCGTTCGGCTATCACCGCCGCGATCTGCCGGGTCGGAGCTCCTTACTGTCGTCAACCTCGGTAGCGACGGCCCAGGACCGTACGGACGTCAAGGGTCATGCCAGCAGGCTCCGCTTCCGTAGTGCGATGAGTGCTCACTCGAAGTCCGTTCGTCGCACCTTATTGGTTAAAGGGATAATCCGGGTGATCGCGCACGGCCATCGATTGGTTTCCAGAAAAACCAATGGTGAACCCTTCACACGGGAACCACCTCACGCCATAACCTGAAATTGCGACATCGTGAGGAAGGTGCAGTGCCTTGAGTGACGTCAGCACGACAGTCGGACAACGTCTGCAAGCCAACCGCCTCAACCGTGGCTATACCCAAGCCGAACTCGCGCGCCGTGCGGGTGTCAGCGTGGATCTGATCTCGATGCTGGAACGCGACGTGCGTGAGTCCATGTCGTGGGTGTCGATGGTGAAGCTGGCGCGAGCCCTTGACATCGACCCGGGGGTCATCGCCGGGAAATCCTCGCGGCTGGACCGCGTTCCGGGGGCTTCGGCGCTGGCGGTGCGGGACGCGGTCATCAGTCCCGACCTGTTTGAGCTTCATCCTGATCATGACGGTGAGCCGACGTCCCTGGCGGAACTCTGGCGGCTGATCGAAAGGGCGTACGGTGCCTACTTCGGTGGCGAGTTCGGGGTTCTCGCCGCCGAGCTGCCAGGGTTGATCAACGAATGTCGCCTGCTTGAGGCTACGGACCCGGCGGCGGCCGCTCCGCTGTCTCACGCCTGGCAACTCGCCGGGTCGGTCCTGGTACACACCGGCCGTGACGACGCGGCGGCCATCGCCGCCGAACGCGCGATCCAGGCGGCTCGGGCGGGAAGCGACGAGTGGCGCCTGGCCACCCAGTACGGGGTCTACTGCTGGGTGATGCTGCACCAAGGCCGGGCGGACGAGTCGGAGCGCCTCGCCATGCGTGCGGCCGACGCCGTGGAGCCTTCGATGTCGAGGGCGGCGCCGGAGCAGATCGCCGTCTGGGGAGGCCTCGTCCTCCAGGCCGCCGTCGCGCGCGGAAGCGTCGGCGATGTGGACGGCGCGGAGGACTATCTCAGGATGGCGGCGGCGGCAGCGGCCCGGCTGGGAGCCGACCGGCATGACTACTGGACGTCGTTCGGGCCCACACATGTCGCGATCCAGACCACCCACATCATGACCGCCGCGCATCGGCCCGACCGGGCGCTGAAAGCCTCTCGGATGGTGAACCCGCAGGGTTTGTTCAAGGTCCAGTACGGGCGTCATCTGTTGGATGTGAGCCGGGCATTTCTGGAGCGACGCCGTACCGACGAGGCCGAGGAGGCCGCCGCGCGGGCGCTGGACCTGTCCGCTGAATGGTTCCGCCATCAGGCGGTCGCGGAAACCCTTGTGCATGATCTTGTAGAGCGCAAAACTCGCCTTAATGCTAGATTGCGCATTTTGCTCCAAGGGGTCGAACACAACTGACCTACGGTCCGTACATCATGTACGACGCCTTTTCCCCTCGCCATGAATCCCTACATGGCGTCCCTGGGTAGAAACGAATCGGCCCCCTAGTCTCAGCGCATGGGCTTTCGCGAAAACAGCTCGCTGCACTATTGGGGCGAGGAGGACGAAGAGCATCTGATCCGGCTCCGCGAGCGGTTTCCCGACTGGCGGATCTGGTACGGCCAGGACGAGAAGCGTAAAACATCCGGCTGGTACGCCATACGGCCCCTTCCATCCGAAGAGGGTTCCCCTCGGGAGATCGAAGCCGAAACGGCCCTCGCACTCACCCGGCTCTTGGAGAAGGAAGACACCACGTCGCCGTAGCGAACCGTGTGATTCGCCGCACCGAATTTCCGTTCGGCTTCCGTTTTCTGACGAACCGAGGTTGGGGGCGCATTGCGATTCGCGGCATTCCCTATCCATTTCTTTCAGCACAAGAATCGAACAGTGGAGGTCGGTCCTGTGCACGATGGCAAGTCCGAGCCGACGGCGATCCCGGGGTGGCGGCTGATCATCAGTGATGCCGGGCGGTTCTGGGCCGTTCGCAACCGTGCCTTTCCGCGTACGGCGTTGCGGGCCGGGGCGGAGCCGGCGGTGGACGCCGACACCTTCGAGGAGGTCCGGGAGGCCGTGGCCAAGCAGGAGGAGAAGGCCCGGGGCGCCGTTGAGGGGGTGCCTTCGTGACGGGGCGTCATCGGGACGGCCTGCCGTACGCGCCGGTGTATCGGCGGGTGTGGGACGGCCCGGCCCGCGCTGAGGCTGAACGGATCAACCAGTCGTGGGCGGACTGGACCGTCCTCTACAGCCTGGGACATCGCCGCTTCTACGCGATGGCGGGTTGGGACAACCCTCGGCCGGTGGTCGTCGAGGACATCACCGGTGAGGGGTTGGAGGAGCGGATGCGGGAGGCGGAGATGATCCGGGCGATCCGGCCCTCCCCGATGCCGGTTCGCGCGGAGGTTTCCCTCAGGCGGGGTGAACCTTCCGGGGTGGCGGTCGTTGAGGAGACGGCGTCCACCGGTGGTCGGCGTTCACCGGACGGGAGGGCGGCATGATGCTCCCGTCCTGGGCACCTCGGCAAGTTTCTGAGTTTTCCGATCGAGCCTGTAACTCCGTGCAAGCGGCTCATCCGGACTGGCTGGTCTTTCACAGCTCGCGGTCCGGGCTGTGGAGCGCCTATCGGAGTGTCCTGTCCGGCAGGCCGTACCCCGGGGCGGTGCTGTTGGTGCGGGCCGAGTCCGCCGAGGAACTGGACCGTAAGTTGAGCGCCCAGGTGTCTCCGGCGGTGCCGCCGAGCATCCAGGCCGTCGCCGTCGCCCGCGCCCTACGGGCTCGAACCGCCCGGGGCTCCCGGGCCGTCATGCCGGGTCGGTCCACGACGTTGCGCAGACTTCTGCGCTCCTGAAGCCGGTACGGCGGGCGTGGACGTCATCCCACCCGTCTCGCGCCGTACCCCATGAACGTGCGGCTCAGGTGGGAGGGACCTGGGCCGCACACGCTCGCGAGACGGCTCCCATGCGCGTTGGGGAAGGGGAACCGTCTGGCGCACCGGCCCCGCGTATGTGGGGCCGGTCCTCCTCCAGGGTGCCCGGCCCGTGCTCCCCGGCTCCGGGCCGGGCACCCGCCCTCGCGTCACCGCTCCACTCGACCCGGACGATCAGAAGTCCCGGCCCGGACGATCGGGAGTCCCGGCCGGGTGAAGGCTCCGGCCTCATGGCCCGGATGAACGAAGACGCCTGGACCTCACGGTTCGAGTGATCGGAAACCCCACCCGAACGATGACGGGCCGAGCGAAACCCGCCTCCTCACCAGGACGACCATGACCGACGACGAGCGACGACTGATCGACCTGCTGATCAGCGCCCACCCCGGCTGGCGGTACGAATACCTCCACCTGCCTGGCCTGCCCCGGTGGTGGGCCATCCGCTACGAACCACTGCGCCTTCACCAGCGCGAAGCAGGGGCCCGCGACATGCTCGGCCGTACGTCCCTGCGCCGCCTCGCCAGGGCCCTGGCCCGGCATGACGAGATCCTCCACCGAAGCCGCCACTGAAGGAGAGCCCTCCATGTCCCCACTCAAGGCCGTCGCCCCGGACGGCACCTTCGCCACCGGACCGGACACCACCGAACGGCTTCTCACCCCCGGCGAGGTGGCCCGCATCTTCGGCGTGGACCCCAAGACCGTCAACCGCTGGGCCCTCACCGGGAAGATCCCCTCCGTCCGCACCCCCAGCAGGCAACGCCGCTACCGGGAGAGCGACATCAACGCCCTTCTCAACGCCTGACACCGCTGACCTGCCCGGACGGCCGTATCGTGAGCCGCGTCGAGGAGAGGGGACGACCTTGTTGCTCACCCGGTTGGCCGTCAGGCGGGTTCCTGAGGGGTGGGCGGGGGCCGTACCCGCCGTCAGGCACCTTGTTGAGAACGGGCTTGAGGTGACCACGCCGGTCACCTTCCTCGTCGGGGAGAACGGCTCGGGCAAGTCGACTCTCGTCGAGGCCGTCGCCGATGTGTGCCGGGTCAACTCGGAGGGCGGCAAGGCGGGCACCATGTACTCCAGCACCGGACCCGCCACACCGCTCGGGGAGGTGCTCGACGCCGAGCTGACCTCGAAGGGACTGCGGCTCATCCACGGGCCGAGGCTGAAGCGGCGGGTGTTCTTCCTCCGGGCTGAGACACTGTTCAACCTGGGACAGAACGTGTCAGGCCGGTACGGCTTCTGGGAGCAGGACCTCACCCAGCAGTCCCACGGGGAGGGGTTCCTCACCGTCTTGGAGCGGATGGTCTCCGGCCCCGGGCTCTATCTGATGGACGAGCCCGAGGCGGCGCTGTCCTTCGCCTCCTGCCTGCGGCTGATGGCGCTGATGAACCGGGTGGCCGGAGAGGGCGGGCAGATCATCTGCGCCACCCACTCGCCCGTCCTCTCCAGTCTTCCGGGCGCGCGGGTCCTGGAACTCGGCGACGACGGCATCCGGGAGACCGAGTGGGACCGGCTCCAGGTGGTCGACCACTGGCGCCGGTTCCTCGCCAGGCCGGACCTCTACCTGCGGTACGCCTTGGAGTGACCCGGGTCGCCACTTACGCGGGCTTCAGCACACCGGCGATCCAGGCTCCCGGAAAACACGACCGTTTTCGATCGGAGCGCTCAACAGGAAACCCTCTCGTTCAGACAGAATCGGACAGCCGAGTGATACGGGGAAGCAGAGAAACGAACCATCTCTTCTCGGCTTAGAGGGTGTCCTGACAAGCCGATCGTCATCGACGAGACGGGGGACATCCCGTTCGACCAGGTCGTGGCCAACCTGTTCTTCACGGCCGAGGTGCTCACCCTGACCGGGGATTCCCACCGGAACCGTCGCGGGAGTCGCCGACCAAGGGACAACCGACCTGGGGAGTCGAATTCGCCGCAACCGCAGGGGGCCGGTGGTCGGCGTCCGTCGACGAACACGACCGTCCCAGTGATCGACAAGCCGTTCTCCAGCGCCCGCCCATAGCGTCGTTCGGAGCCTTCGCGCCGGGCGCGAAGCCAGAGCCGGCTCCAGGCGTGCGAGCACCCCCGAGAAGAGATAGCGGTGAGGTCCGGGAGATGAAGAGTGCAGGCGGACGTCGGTGGAGCGGATGGCGGCGGGCGGTCACAGGGCTGGCGATCGGCGCTCTGGTCGTCGTCTCAGGGTTCGTGTGGCGGGCGGTGACGGCGACCGTGACCATGACCCCTTCCTGGACCTACGACATCGGCTACAGGGCCTCCGCTCCGGCGGTGGCCGACGGTGTGGTGTACGTCCTCGGCGGCGAACTCGGCGAGGACAGGATGTACGCCCTGGACGCGGCCACCGGCGAGCCGCGCTGGACCCACGACCTTTCCGGTGTTCCTTCAGCGGTCGGCTATTCCGATCCTGTGGTGGCCGAGGGTGTCGTGTACACCACCGATGACGGCAGGATGTACGCCCTGGACGCGGTGACCGGCGAGCGGCGCTGGACCCACGACACCCGTAACCGCGCCAGGGTCGACTTCAGCCCGACGGCGACCGGCGACACCCTGTACTTCAGCGACGAGACAGGCAGGGTGTACGCCCTGGACACGACCACCGGCAAGCAACGCTGGACTCGCGGAACCGGCGGCGGTGGCTTCAGGCCGGTGGTGGCCGGGGATGCCGTGTACGTCGGCGACGGAGCGGGCAGGGTGTACGCCCTGGACACGACCACCGGCAAGCAACGCTGGACCCACGAAGTCCGTAACCGCGCCAGGGTCGACTTCAGCCCGACGGCGACCGGCGACACCCTGTACTTCAGCGACGAGACAGGCAGGGTGTACGCCCTGGACACGAC